>DASSEB010000196.1:0-3188 GCA_035696765.1 Pyrinomonadaceae bacterium
CATTACGCTCGTCTGGATCAGGCACCTTTAAGGCGGATTCTATTTGTTCGTCAAAAGTTTGGTCCGGCTTAGATGAAATCTCCTGTCCCGGTTGCAACAACAGCTTCTGCTGTTCAACTGAAAGCGAGACCAGAATCTTCTCTCGCGCCTGCGTAAGCGCCGGCATTAAGTCAGGCAACGATTGACTTACTTGTGGTTCAAGTCGTATCAGTCCTCGCAAGAGATGCACTGAACCGGGCAACAAATTCACACTTGCGCTTCGATAGGTATCGACTTCATCGAGCGGAGCTTCCAACACTTGTTGCGCGCGGCGCAGCAGCACTTGCACAAATCGCCGTTGCAGAGACTCGTTGGTCACGAAATTCGCCGGCACCACATAATTCGGCACGCTCGGTGTGTTGAGCGTGTCGTGCCAGGCGAACGGATACGCTTGCAAGTAGAGAAACTCCCGCAGCGGCTTGTCGCCGTACGCCGCGAGCGCTTGAGCGTAAAGTTGATCGGCGGCTTGCTGGTTAACTTCAGCCAGCCGGTAGAGAAAATGGGTCAGCATGAAACCAGCCGGGTAATTCAAACTGGCTCGCGCAAGATCGAGGGCTGCGTTGATATCCGTCGCGATCAGCGTGATTGCGGAATTAACCAGCCTCTCTGCTGTTAAGAGATTTTCGAAAGCATTTCTTGGTGTTGAATTGTCGTTGTCATTTGCAGGCTTCAGCATTTGGCGTGTTAACTCTCTGGCCCATGCCGAATCGCGCTTAGCCACGGCGCGAATCACGACGTAGCGCTGGTCAGGCACTTGCAGTCTCAGAGCCAACGACCGCGGAGCTTTATGCTCGTACTCTTTTTCATTTTCCGTAGCTAGTTCAAAGGCTTCAGTAAAAACGGCACGCGCCTTGTCCTGCTGGTACGGCCATAACAGATCCGCTGCTCGCAGAAGAACCGTAATGCGTTGGACACTATTGTTGAAACTTTTAGTGAAGGCGATCTGCTGCTTGATCATCTCGAGCGCGTTGTCCCGTGTACAGAGAGGAGACTTTGCGGCGCCCGCGGGCTTCGATTGGGGCAATCCTTGACGGGCAGTTACTACAGGAATAAAAACCAGCAGCAACAGGCATTGAACAGTGATACTCATCTTCTGTTCCTTTGAGGGCTCGCAAAGCGTAAACGCCGGAATAGAACAACTGTTCCGCAAATGTCGTGTGATGAGATGTCTCAGGGCTTTCTAAACACTGCATCGTCGATCGCGACGTTGTGTTGCAGCTCCTGCACGTTAACGACAAAGTTGAAATTTTCAAATGCAAAGCGGATCTTGAACGGGACCTTCACTCCATCGACATCTTTGTAGTCGTCCAGGTGTACTTTGACGAACACAGTGCCGCGGTTTGGCTCTTTGCGCGCCATGTCCCAGCGTACGAGCAAACCACTGTCGACATCGAAGAACAACTTTTCAGCAGGGCCTTTGGCCGGCTTGCCTTCGATCACATACACGTCACGTCCGCTTAGCCGGGCCTTCCTTTCCAGTTTCATGCTCTCGAAGAGACTTTTGATTCTGCCCACGCTGTAGACTTCTGCGTCTCGTTCCATATCGGCAATTTGCTGCGGATTGGAGTCGGTGAACGTGCCGCCCGGTGTTTGAACCCAATGTGTTTCGCCGTCGAAGCCCTTCTTGAGTGTTCCGATGCGGGGAAACTCGATCACGCTGAGTGTCTTGTGTGGTTCCTTTCGCCACCCCTCGATCGTTCCGGTCATGCCGGAAAGTTCCCACGTCCCTTTCAACTTGTAACTCGTGATGCCGGTGATGGCGTCCTTCCCGCCGAGCGCCTGTTCGTAACGTTGAAGTATGTCATCGATAACGGCTTGCTCATTGGGCGAGGGAGAAGCGTTGGGATTGGATTCAGAGGTTGGTCCGGAACGAGTACAAGAGAGTTGTACGGTTAACAGGACAACGGTCAGTAGCAGCGCAAATGGAGGGAGTTTCATCGTGCTTACTAATCGGGGTCGTTCCGGGCGTTAACGCGGAGTGATTTTACTGCGGCACTGCGTCTTCACCAAAGTGCTTTGCCAGCGCGGTGAGATACGAATCGATCGTCGCAGTATGTCCAAAGACGTAGCGCGACATGAAACGGAAAAGCACGTTCGACACCTCACCATCCTCTCTGATCGTCACACGCGTGCCGCCGTTTTCCGCGGCGAGTACGTAGGTCCACTGCCCGGAATAGCCGAGATCGGTATCGCGAATCCGCGTCACCATGCGCTCAGCAGGAACATCTTCCGTCAATTCATAATTGACGGTTCCATTCTTTCCGACTTCACGAAAGTGCAAGGGACCCGCCTGCTGCGGTTCGACCTCGACTCGTTTCACATCGGGTCGCCAGGCCGGCGTCGATCCAACGTCCCTGATCACACGATAGACATTTTGCGGAGCTTGATGCAAGAGAATGGAGCGCGAAGCGACGTGTGACTTCGGCAATCTTGAACCGATGATGGCCACGATTCCGGCAAGCAAGGCCACGGCGGCGACCAGCACGGCAATTATAATGATCAGCAGTTTCATTGTGTCTCTTTATTGTTTAGCCGGTTTAGAAGGATTCGCCACAAAAAGCACAAGGCACAAAATCAAGGGAAACCCTTTTGTGCTTTTTTGTGGCTGAAAGGCTTTTGAGGCAAAGCATTATTTAGCCGGCGTGCGGCTTGCGCGAGCAATGCCAAACCGCGTATAGCGGTCTTCCGCTCGTCCAGCGTGAGTTCGTTGAGTAGTGCCTGGACGCGTTCGGCATTCAAGACTGAAGTGGACGCGATGGCTTCCGCTCCGCGCGTAGTGAGTCGGAGCTCGCGTTTGCGTCGATCCATCTTGTCAGGCTCGCTCGTTAAGTAACCGAGTTCCGCCAGTCGTGCAATCGAAGCGGAAAGAGTCGAAGGCGCCACGCCGAGGTGTGCGGCAAGCGCACGCGGACTCAATCCGAAATCGCGATCGAGATGGACCAGAATCGAGGCGTCCTGGGAAGATATCCGCCACTTGGTCGAAGCCGCGCGTACGTGGTCGGCATGGCAAGCGAGATAAATCTGCGGATACAAACGTTGCACTTCGAATACATCGTCGTTAGCCATCGGGTCAGGATTATAGAAGCGCAAAATAGTTCGTCAAACCGAACGATTTGTTGGGCGTAGGGCACCAATTCGGTTATTGCTCA
>DASSEB010000197.1:0-2339 GCA_035696765.1 Pyrinomonadaceae bacterium
CTTGCCGCGCGTCTCGAAACGGCGCGTGAGTCCATTGTCAGTGTCCTCCCAACGCATGGTGCTTTGGGTTTCTTCGCGCGTCTTCTGCGCATGAATGCCAATCAACGGCATCGAGAAGAGCAAGGCCGCGCACGTTGTGAGCAGCCAGAGGATACGAGGTCTGATTGAGTGGTTGAGCAACTTCATATTTAACTCCTCATCTGTATTTATCCGTGTAAATCCGTGGCTCATATTTACTGCTGGCCTGGACGTTGATCAGGACTTTTAGTCTGCGTCCCATCAGCGTGCCGCCACCGTAGTTGATCCCAAACGCAAACCGGTCGAGCTCGGTCGTGGCGCTGTAGTAAACAAACTCTTCACCGTTCGGCGACCGGCTGCGATCCATCTCGTTGACCGCGAGCGCGATTGGGACGCGCCTGTCTTTGATCGTCAGCACACCGTCCACGTCCAACGAGTCGCGGTCCTTTCCTCGCCGAACGCTCGAGCTTTCGAAATTAATCTCCGCGTAGCTCTCAGCATCGAAGAAGTCCTTCGACAAAAGATGCGCGTCACGACGTTTGTTTCCCGTGTCGATACTGCGCGCTTTGATCGTCGCCGTAACTGACGAGCGGCTGATGTCGTCTTCATCCAGCAGAATCACGCCTTCGATGTCGGTGAAACGTCCCTTCACGTTGTACCAAAGGTTCCGGATAACGAATTCGACAGTCGTATACGCCGGATCGAAACGCCAGACGCGTTGATTGTGGGAGTCAACCATTGCCATCTTGCCATCCTGGGCTAACGTATTTATTCGTATCGCAACGCTTTCAACGGATCGACCCTTGTCGCTCGCCGCGCAGGGACGTAGCACGCGATCAACGTCACGAGAAACAATGCCACCGACACCACGGCAAACGTCGTCGCGTCTGTCGCGGTCACTTCAAACAGCAACGTCGATATGAGTCGCGTCACTCCAAACGAAACCGCGAGCCCGGCTACAACGCCGATGATTCCGAGTATCACGCCTTTCTTCACGACGAGCTTGAGCACGTCGAATCGCTGCGCGCCGAGCGCCATTCGCACGCCGATCTCGTGCGTGCGTTGCAAGACCGAGTACGACATCACGCCGTATATCCCGACCGCAGCCATCACAAGTGCGACGAAGGAAAACACCGTCAACAGCGAAGCGCTGAACCGCGATCTCGCGACCGACGTGGACAGCAAACTCTCCATCGTGCTGACTTCGCCGATCGGCTGTTGCGGATCGAGCGCGTGAATTACATTCCGAGCCGCGGGAGCAAAGGCGCTCGCGTCGGTTCGCGTGCGCAACATCAACGTCATTCCCGGATAGACGAGCTCCGCATGCGGCCAGTACACGACCGGCTCGACGGGAACGTCGAGTCCGAGATGCTTGTGATCGCCGACGACGCCGATAATCTCAGTCGGTACATTGTCGTCTTTCATGTAGATTGTCAGCCGGTGTCCGAGAGGATTCTGGCCGCCAAGATTTTTCTGGACGAAGGTCTCGTTGACGACGACGACGTGCCGCATTTCAGTCGCTTCCTGCTCGGTGTAAAGACGTCCGAGCTTTACCGGAATCTGCATCGCCTGAAAGTAGTTCGCGTCAGTCACGCACACGCCGGTCTTTAATTCCTGCCCGGGAGGCAGCTTCTGCCCATCCAGGTCGAGATTCGTTCCGGAGTAAAGACCTGCGAACGGCGGCGTGTTGATTGCACCCACGGCTTCCACGCCGGGGATGGTTTTCATTTGTTCTCTCGCTTGTTTGAAAAACTCGATACGCTTCTGATCAGTGTCATACTTGCCCTGCAGCAGGTTCACGCGCACCGTGAGCAGATTGCCGGCGTTGAATCCGGTATCGACTGCCTGGAGACGTTTCAAACTCTTAATGAACAAACCTGCACCGACCAGCAACACGAGCGCGAGTGCCACCTGCACTACCACAAAAACACTGCGCAGCGTATGACTGCCGGTGCTGCCGATATTCTTCCCGCCTTCTTTGAGCGAGCCGTGCAGATCCAAACGCGTTGCTTCCAGCGCGGGAACGAGTCCGAAAAGGATGCCCGTGATCAGCGATAGACCGAGCGTGAAAGCGAGCACGGGCACACTCACGCGCACGCTGTTCAAATCGATCAGCGCCGGCGGACTGAGCGCAGCGAGCGCCTTCGTTCCCCACCATGCGACCAGCACGCCGAGAATTCCGCCAACGAGCGATAACATCACGCTTTCAGTCAATAGCTGCCGCGCGATGCGCCAACGACTCGCGCCGAGTCCGGCGCGCACTGCAATCTCTTTCTTCCTCGAGCTCGCGCGCGCCAGTAACAAATTAGCCACGTTCGCAC
>DASSEB010000198.1:0-15326 GCA_035696765.1 Pyrinomonadaceae bacterium
CATCCGCTGCGCAGCCGGCCCACGTCGTTGATGAAGATTTTGTCCATTGGGGCGGCAAATTTTAGCAGTAATTAACCAAGGATTACCACGGATGAGGACGCGGACCCGTCTGTGTTCATCCGCGGTGATCAGTGGCCCCTATGTTAAACTTCGACAACTTCATGAGCGACAATCGCGATAACCGTATTCATCGCCGGCGCCGTATTTTGCTGTGGGTTTTGGGTGTCACGGTGGTGCTGTTGCTCGCGATTATTGTGTCGCAGCAACTGTGGCTTTGGACCGTCGTCCGGCCTGACACGCCCGCCGACGCGGTTGTCCTCTACGCCTTATCGACACTCAACTTCGTCGCGTTCGTCGTCTTCCTGTTTATCTTCGTACGCAACCTGCTCAAGTTGCGGCGCGAACGAAAGGAACGCCAACTCGGATCGAAGGTCAAAACACGACTGCTCGTCTACTTCATCTCGATCAGTTTCCTCCCCATCACCGCGATGGCGGCGTTTTCTTACCTCTTCATCAATCGCTCACTCGAGAAGTGGTTCAACAAAGTTCCCGACGAGATAGTGCAGCAGGCGACGGAAGTAAAACGATTGACGTTAATGAGCCAGACGCAAACGCTGGCTGACACTGCCTCGATCCTCGTAATGTTTCTCAGCCGAGAAACTCCCGAAGAGCGACGCGCGACGATCGATCATATCGTGGCTTCGGGCCAGTTGGTCGGTGTTGAGATCGTCGGAAGCGATGGAACGGTCGCGCAGCAGAGTCGCGCGCCTTTGTCTGCCGCGGATTCAGAACAACTCGAAAAGCTGTTTAGCGAGGCGCGCAAAGCTCGTGGGCCAACCGGTACCTCTCTCGCCGACGGCAAAGAGTTTGACGTGCTCGCCGTGCCTTTGAACGCGTCCGAGATGCTTGTCATCGCACCGCGAAAACGCGCGTCGAACGATCTCGCGGATCTAGTTACGAGTTCGGAACGTGATTACCAGGAGCTCGTAAAGCAACAGAAACGTGTGCGACTGCTGGCGTTGTCAACGCTGGGATTGATGACGTTGATTTTGCTGTTTGTTTCGAGTTGGGTCGCGATCTATCTCGCGCGTGGTATTGCCACTCCGATAAAGGCGCTCGCCGAGGCTTCAAACGAGATCGCCCGCGGCAATCTCGCGCATCGCGTCACGACGATTGCCGACGACGAGTTGGCCCTGCTCGCCGAGTCGTTCAACCAGATGACGGCACAGCTCGAAGAGAACCGCAGTCGTATCGAGGCGGGCGCGGCCGAGTTGCGAGACAAGAACCTCGCGCTGCGGGAACGACGCAACTACATCGAGACAGTGCTCCAGTCGTTATCGACCGGCGTCGTTTCCATCGATGAGAACGATTGCGTGACGACGTTGAATGCCGCGGCAGCGCGCATGCTCGCGCTGGCGGGTAAAGCTGAAAACAATCCGAAACTCAGCAGTCTGATGGGCAGCGAAGACCAGATGGTGGTGGATCGATTGCTGCGGCGTGCGCGTCGCACGGGCCAGGCGGCTGAACAGACTCAACTGGAAAGCGGCGGTGGCCCATTGCCGGTGGCGCTGACGGCCACAGCCTTGCGCGATTCGAAAGGCCCACGCAGGGGCGTCGTTTTAGTTATCGAAGATCTTTCCGAGTTGCTCGCGGCGCAACGAGCGGCGGCATGGAGCGAAGTTGCGCGGCGCATGGCCCACGAGATCAAAAACCCTTTGACGCCGATTCAGCTTTCCGCCGAACGCATCGCGAAGAGCTACGGGCGCGCCTCAGCAAACGGCGGCAGCAATGGTTCGGATGAAACACGCGTGGCAGCAGTCATAGCGGAATGCACGGAAACGATCAGTCGCGAAGTCGCGGGGTTGAAAGCGATGGTTGACGAGTTCTCACGGTTTGCCCGGCTGCCGGCCACGCGGCTCGAGCTCGCAAATCTCAACGAGGTGGTGACGCAGGCGGTCGGGCTTTACGAAGAACGTCTCGACGGCGTTTCGCTAACGGTGCAAATGGGTAACGAGCTCCCGGCAGCGATGCTCGACGTCGAACAGATGAAACGCGTGTTCGTGAACCTGATTGACAACGCGCTCGAGGCGCTTGTTCGCGTGAACGATGAAAAGCGGATCGCAATCACTACGAGTCATGATGCTGACAGAAGTTTGTTGCGAGCGGAAGTGGCCGATACGGGGCAGGGAATTGAGCCCGGAGATTTCAGACGACTGTTCGAGCCGTACTTCTCACGACGCGACAGCGGCACCGGTCTCGGACTCGCGATCGTGCAACGAATAATACTTGAACACGGCGGTCACATCCGCGCCGAGAAAAATCCTCCGCGCGGCGCGAGGTTCGTAATTGAACTTCCTGTTGCGTCGTGAATACGTTTCCGTTTTCCCGGCTTCTTGTTTTTGTGCCTTTGTGCTTTTTGTGGCTCTAAATGGACTCGATTCTCATAGTTGACGACGAACGCGGCATTCGCGAAACACTGCGCGCGGTGATGGAAGACGAAGGTTTTGTCGCCGACGCCGTCGCGACGGGCGAGGAGTGTCTCAAAGCGCTCGGCAAGCGCGCTTACGGCTGCATTTTGCTCGATGTCTGGCTGCCGGGAATCGATGGACTCGAGACGTTGAAACAGTTGCGCGCGGCGGGATCGGACGCCGCTGTCGTGATCATCTCCGGTCACGGCAACATCGAGACTGCTGTTCGCGCGACAAAGCTCGGCGCGTTCGACTTCATCGAGAAGCCGCTCTCGATCGAGAAGACAGTGCTCACCGTGCGCAATGCGTTGCGCCAGCAGCGACTCGAATTGATCAATGCTGACATGGCCGCGGCGCTCTCGCGTGAATACGTGATGGTGGGCGAGTCGGTCGCGATGCGCGCTTTGCGAAAGCAGATTTCAGTCGTTGCACCGACGGACGGCCGCGTTTTGATCTATGGCGAGTCGGGAACCGGAAAAGAATTAGTCGCACATGCCATCCACGCCGAGTCGCGCCGCGCTGCCGCGCCGTTTATCGAAGTCAATTCCGCTGCAATTCCGGAGGAGTTGATCGAGTCGGAACTCTTTGGCCACGTGAAAGGTGCGTTTACCGGCGCGACAGCCGCGAAGAAAGGCAAGTTTGAACTGGCGGACGGCGCGACGATCTTTCTCGACGAAGTCGGCGACATGAGTCCGAAGGTGCAGGCGAAAGTTCTGCGTGTGTTGGAAGAACAACGCTTTGAGCCGGTTGGAAGCGGAAACTCGATCACGGTCGACGTGCGTGTGATCGCGGCCACCAACAAGCGTTTGGACGTCGAGATCGAGCAGGGCAACTTCCGCGCCGATCTCTTCTATCGACTGAATGTGATTCCTTTTGAGTTGCCGCCGCTGCGCGAGCGTTTGGAAGACGTGCCGCTGCTGGTTGATTACTTCAATCAGCATTTCTCGCAGGCGTACGGTAAAAAGCCGAAGCAGTTTCTGCCGGAAGCGGTTGAAGAGATGCAGTCGTATTCGTGGCCGGGCAACGTGCGTGAGCTGAGAAATACAGTCGAGCGGGTGGTGATCATGCATCCCGGCACGCGCGTCTCGGCAACTGATCTCCCGCCGCACGGCAAAGAAGAACCACCGGCGGCGTCCTTCCGCTTTCCCTCCTTTAAGGAGGCCACCGAGGCCTATCACCGCGAGTTCATTCAACGAAAGCTCGAAGAGGCTGACGGAAACGTCTCTCGCGCCGCGGAGCTGATGGGCGTCGATCGCAGTCACCTCTACCGCCGCATGCGCGCCCTCGGTATCCAAAACCGTACTTAGCCACAAAAGGCACAAAAAGCACACAAAAGGAAAGGCCGCGAGTAGAGATCGTCCAGACGATTTGAGATCGTTTACGCGCGGGCTCGATCATTTTGTCCTTTTTGTGCCTTTTTGTGGCTAGGAAACTAAAATTGACAATGCGTCTTCAAATAGCTTATCTAGATTTGAGGTTTAAATGGATTTTACGACTAAAGAATTGTTGAAGCGTTACGCGAAACTGGCGATTGGTCAGCCGTTCTCGCCCGTGTTGTTGAATATTCTCGTAACGTCAGTTTGTGACA
The DNA here is from genome assembly GCA_035696765.1 of Pyrinomonadaceae bacterium. Classification (GTDB taxonomy): domain Bacteria; phylum Acidobacteriota; class Blastocatellia; order Pyrinomonadales; family Pyrinomonadaceae; genus PSRF01. Next base: position 4,057 of record DASSEB010000198.1, read on the forward strand.
TGCGTTGCACGCACTGTTTCTTCACTGACGAACTCGACGATCGCCCGCGCAAGAAGCTGCAGATGAAAACGCACGAGATCGAGCGTATCTCAGAAACACTCGGCGGCAACCTCGGCGTGCTGATCCTCGCGGGCGGCGAGCCGTTCACGCGCAAGGACCTTCCTGAGATCGCGCGCGCCTTCTACCAGAACAACAAGCTCGAGTCGATCTACATCATGTCGAACGGGCAGATTCAGAAGCGAATCTTTCCCGACGTCACGCGAATTTTGCAGGAGTGTCCGAACCTCAACGTCACGGTCGCGCTCGGAATCGATGGCCCAAAACAGGAACACGAGAAGATTCGTCAAAAACCCGGCTCGTGGGACATCGCCATCGACACCGCCCGCCAGCTACAGTCGATCAAGAAGGAGTATCCGCGCCTCGACGTGCAGACGTGTACGTGCTTCATGAATTCCAACCAGGACTCGATCTTCGAGTGGTACGACTTTCTGAAGTACGACTTGAAACCCGACAAGGTGAACTTCAACTACATTCGTCCACCGTCAGCCGATCCGAAGGAGCTGGACATCGATCACTCGCGCTACGCGAAGCTGGCCCAGATGATCGACGACGATTCGCGTCACGCCGCAATCAAGAACAACTACGGCGGCAGCGCGGGTTTCTTCAAGGCCGCGATCGATATTTACATGCACGGCCTGATTGCGAAGACACAGGAAACACAGACTGCGCAGATGAAATGCTACGCGGGCACAGCCGGCGGCGTGATTTATGACGAGGGCACGGTCTCGTCCTGCGAGAACCTCGAGCCTGTCGGAAACTTGCGTGACTTCGATTGGAATTTTCAGAAGCTGTGGCTGTCGCCCGCGATGCAGGCGCGTCGCAAGAAGGCGAGTGATGGCTGTTTCTGTACGCACGAGTCGAACAGTTATTACCCGTCGCTGCCGTTCAACCCCGGACACTTGATCCAGATTAAGAAACTGGAACGAGAGATGAAGAAGGCGCGCAAAGCGGTGGAGAAAGCGGAGCACGCCGGATTGCCGGTCGTTGATTTAAATTAGCCACAAAGAGGCACAAAAGGCACATAAACAGCGATGGCCCAGCAGCAACGTATCCCGAAGATCCTGATCATCTCGTCTGACACCGGCGGCGGACACCGCTCCGCTGCGGCTGCGATCGTCGCCGGTGTGCAGAAGTTTTTTGAAGGTGAATCGTACGCGGTCAGGGTCGTGCGTGCTGTTGAGGAGTCGCATCACCTGAGCGCGAAGCTCGTGCGTCTGTACAACTGGATACTGCGCAACCGGCAGCACTGGATGAAGTATTTTTACTGGTGCATGAACCGGGTTCGGCCGGAGAAGAGCGCGTTTTTTTATAAGCGATGTGTCGGTTACGTTGTCGACCTGTTCGAGCGCTGGTGTCCGCACGTCGTCGTGAGTGTTCACCCGCTTACTCAGCATATCTTTGCGCGTGTGTTGAAGGAGTTGAATCTCGCCAATCGTATTCCGCTCGTGTCCGTAGTGACTGATCCTTGTTACGGCTTTTGGAAAGGTTGGGCTTGCGACGCGGTTAGTCTTTACCTCGTCGCGAGTGAGGACGCGCGACGCCAGTTGATCGACTACGGAGTGTCGCCGGAACGGATCAAGATCTCGGGATTGCCGGTGCATCCGAAGTTTGCTTATCCGGGTGAGGAAGCGGCACAGGCGGCGCGACGCGCGCTCGGTTTGGATCCCGAAAAGTTTACGGTGTTTGTGAACGCGGGTTGGATCGGCGGCGGCAACATCCCGCAGATCTTTCGCGAGCTTGTGCGTGGCGAGTTGGATGTGCAGGCGATCTTTCTGGCCGGCAAGAATGAAGACTTGCGCGTCGCTGCCGAATCGATCGCACTCGATGCGCCGTTTCCGATCAAAGTTATCGGTTACTCAGACGAAATCGAGAAACTAATGAGCGCCGCGAACGTCATGATCTCGAAACTTGGCGGACTCACAACCTTCGAAGCGTTTGCTTGTCGTGTTCCAATCATCGCCGACGTGATCACCGAACCGATGCCACAGGAAGCGGGAACCGCGGACCTCATCGCGCAACGCGGCGCAGGTGTGATGTTGAAGCGTTCGATCGATGTAGTGCCGGTTGTCCGCCGCATGATGGAAGACCAGGTCCATTACTCACGAATGCGTGCTGCAACCGTTAGCCTCGCGGTCCCAAACGCGACTCGTCACATCGTCGAAGAGATCGCCGCTCTAATTCCACAACCCGAAGCACCGGTACTCAGCGAAGTCATCTCCGCTTAAGATCAGCGAACAAAGTCTGTTCCGAAAATCCGTTGAGCTTGATCGCCAATAGTCGAAAACCCACTCGAAAAAAATCTTGACAGACTCGTTGCGTGCTCGTAAACTCCGCCCACTTCGAATAGCACGATCATCTGACAGCCAAACACCCGACTGCATGTTCAATTGCAAAGTGAATTGCTTCTAACCCAGGGTGAATGCCTTTAGTGAGGTTTGAGAGTTCTCAAATTTCCAACGGGCAAATTGACTCCTCGCTTCGGTTGCTAAACCACTAACGAAAGAAGAACTGTTGCGACTCATAAACCGTCGCAATTGATTTCGCAAAGATCTAAGCGTTCGTTCCCAACTCAGCTTAAGTATAGATCTGCGCAACGGCGACTCGAGCTCTCTCGAGCGGGCCTATAAGTCTATCGCCACTCAACGATCTATGAAGACCACAGATGTCTGATGTTAAAAAGGAGCAGCGACATGAAACCAGCGGCACGGATTCTGTTTATCTTTTTCGGCTTTTGTCTTTTCCTTGGTCAGCAAACTGAGTCGTTCGCTCAGGGTAACGGTCAACCGTGCCCGCAGCAGGGCAGTTCCACTAACATGGAATTGGAAGTCCAATACCCGAATCAAACATGGACATCTTCGATTAGTCTCAAACCTTGCGAGACGGTGGAGGTTTACGAGACTCACAGCCTTGGCAGCGATGGCAACCTCGGCACAAACCTGACGTTCACTTACTACAACGGCAGCGGTCAAAACCTTTTCTCACAGATGTTCTGGGGCTTTTTTAATGGCGGGAATCTGTTTCCGTCGTGGCAGACCGAGCCGTTTCCATGGCGCGGGACGGTAGGACCAGAAGGTTTGCCCGTCACGCTTGAAATCAAGGCTGGGTCCCAAGTCGGTTTCGGCTCCGGCTCGCCACAATATCCGAAGTACCAGGTCACGATCGTCAAAAAGCCGCGTCCCGGATACAACCTCGGCGGCAACACCTTCGGCAATAGCCTCATGGTCAGCAGTTTTCCGGCGAGCTATTACGGCAGCCTCCGGCCCGAAGACCAGGGCCAATTTTTCAAAGTGCATTTGGAAGGCAACCAGGCTCTGTACTTCGGAGGCTACTCTGAAGGCAAGCCGAACGTCGGTGGCGGGTTCACGATCGACATTTACGACCAGAGCCTTCAAGACCTCACGCCAAATAATTCCTGGCTCCATAACTCCGACTACGGCTTTGAGGTATTTTCCAAAACGTTCACTAACCCTTACGCCACACCTCTTGATTTCTACATCCGGCTGACGACATGGCCGTGGTCTGTCCTCAATTTCAGAATGGACCTTTCACTTGGTCCAATAGTACGCGAGAAACCCGTCATTTTTGTCCCGGGTATATCCGGCAGCATTCTCATCGATAGCACCAATGGTCACGAACTGTGGCCGGGTCTTTTAACAGATCATAACTCTCTCAGTCTCAACCCCGACGACAATCCGAACCAAAACATTGTAGCCACTGACGCCATCCGTCGCGTCACCGCTTCGGTCCCTATCTATGGTACTTACGAGCAGCTTGTCTATGCGCCGATTCTTGACATGTTGACGCAGCGAGGCGGCTTCCGCGAATACCAGGTCAGCAACGATCCGGCGCGCAGAACGGTGTGGGGTTGCGACACTTCGCAGCGTAGCAACGATCCGACGCTTTTCGTCTTTGCTTATGATTGGCGTAAAAGCAACGCAGATAACGCACTGCTTCTGAAAGAATACATGCGTTGCGTCGAGCAATTTCATCCAGGCATGAAGGTTGACATCGTGGCGCACAGCATGGGTGGCCTCGTTGCACGCCGTTACATCCTGGATAACCCCGGCAAGGTGGATAAGCTGATTACCGTAGCGACGCCCTGGGTTGGAGCGCCCAAGGCAGTCTACGCGCTCGAAACCGGGGACGCGGGCCTCAGTCCTCTCCTCATCTGGAAGAAGACACTCAAAACGCTGACCGAATTTTTCCCGGGCATGCATGAGCTGTTTCCCAGTCGCAGTTACTTCGATCTCGGCGGTCGTCCGTTCAGAGAGATAGGCGACTTCAACCATAACGGAAAGCCCAACGAGATTTACGACTACTCGCAACTAATGAATGTTCTCAACGCCAGGCATGACCCACGCAGCACGCCGGGTACGATCAATCAGACGTTCCACGAGTATTCCAACGCCGCACAGGACGATTGGAGAACCGATCAAACCGGCGTTAAATACGATCACATCATCGGCGAGCAAACGAGAAACAAGACTATCGGGCAGATCGCGGGGCGAAGCATCGTCATCTGTGCCCCGTTGCTCAAGTGTTATCCGTTTGAAACTTTCAAGGTGAGCGTGATTGTCGGTGATGGCACAGTCCCCAAGCGCAGCGCAGCGCGCCTCAGCAACTCGCTTAATCTCAACGCACCGAACTCAAACCGCTGGTATTACGCGCATGCCTTCACGGGACAGGACGATGGCCAGTATGAACACACAGGACTCACACAAAACGTGCAGGTTCACGATCTGATTCTGTATCTCCTGGGCCGTGGGCCTGAGCCCTGGTACAACGACGTGTACGATGTTCCGCCGACCGAGTCTTCGCCTCCAGCTACACCGCCTCCGACGGCGAGTAACACTTCCTACTACCTCAATTTCACTGGCGTCGATTATGTCGGAGTGACCGACTCGGCAGGGCATACGAATGCAAAAATCGACGACACCTTCGCCGTGCCGGTGCCTGATGTTAGTTATAACGCGCTGGGCGACAAATCGGTGTTTGTCGCCGTGCCTGCCGATCAAAGCTATACCTTTGCTTTCCAAAATGGGGACAAGCCCATCGCGTTGGAGGTCGCGAAGGGAGCAGGTAACGATGCGTCGCTCGAGACTGTTAAGTATCAGGACTTGCAGTTGCCGGCAGGCGTGAAGGCCATGATCGAAACCACTGCGACCGGCGTCAATAGTCTTCGTTACGACAGCGACAACAATGGTACTTACGATACTGTCGTGCAACCCACTGCTACACTCTCCGGTACGGATGCACAAGACGTGACTCCGCCGGATGTCACGTTCTCTGCCGAAGTGCTTCAGTCGAGTACGTCGATCACACTTGGCGCGCAGGACAGCGGCTCTGGGGTCAAAGACATTCACTACTCACTGGACGGTTTGAACTTCCAGACCTACACGGAACCGCTTAGCCTTAATCCGTCGCAGACACCGAAGATCTACGTCTTCGCCGATGACAACGCGCTCAATCGTTCCAATCTTCAGACCTTTACAGTGCCGAACAAAAAAGCGCTGCTCGTCGTTGGTGTTTCGTCGCCATTGAGTAGCGCCGATAACGCAGTAAAGACGCGGCTTGAAGACTTAGGTTACGTCGTCACGCTGAAGGACGGCGCAACTTCCGTCACAGCAGACGCCCTGAACCAACACATCGTTGTGATCTCTTCAACAGTGGCGCCGGCCGACGTCAATACCAAGTTTCGCGATGTAACATCTCCAGTCGTGACATGGGAGCGGGAGATATTCGACGATTTAGGTCTAACTGGACCAACGGCGGGCACCGATTTCGGAACCGCTGCGTCACAGACCCAGATAGCGATCACCAATGCCGGACATCCGTTGGCCGGAGGTTTATCAGGTACGGTCAACGTCAACGGTATGAGCAGCGATTTCGGCTGGGGTTTGCCCGGCACGAGTTCGCTTAAGATCGCCACAGTTGCGGGAGATGCGAACAAAGCGCTCGTTTTCGGATACGAAGCTGGGGCAGCTCTGACCGGTCTCACCGCACCGTCTCGGCGTGTTGGTCTCTTCATGACCGACGACACGACCGACAAGTTCAACAGCAACGGTTGGAAGTTATTCGACGCTGCCGTCAACTGGGCCGGTGGAACTATCAACAACGCTCCGTCGGTGAATATCACGCAACCTACGGAGAACCAGTTCTTCAATCCCAATAGCAACATCAACATCACGGCTACCGCTGCCGATACTGATGGGACCATTAGTAAAGTTCAGTTTTACGAAGGCTCCAATCTGCTTGGAACTGTTACGGCCAGCCCTTACAGTTTCACCTGGAATAACGTGCCCTCCGGAAATTACACTCTCACCGCCGTTGCAACTGACGATGCGGGTGGTTCGACGACCTCCGCTGCAGTAAACATCGTCGTAAACGTGTCGAGCGGCGTGATCGCAGGCACGGTTACGCAGCAAAACGGCACCACGCCTATCGGCGGCGCGAGTATACGTATTCTTTCAGGCTCGACCGTGATCAGCTCGACAACGACCAACGGTGCGGGTCAATACGAAGCCGCGGGCCTCGATCCCGGAACTTACAGCGTGGAATGCACAGCCGAAGGCTACGAGCCACAGACGCAAAACGGTGTGGTGGTCGTCAACGGAGCAACCACTTCGCAAAACTTCCTGCTCGGCTTCGCGTTGCCCGTCATCAATTCTGTCTCACCCACAATCGGCGCGGTCGGCGCCACCGTCACCATCACAGGTCAGAACTTCTCTTCCACAGCGTCCAATAACCAGGTGAAGTTCAACGGCACGAACGCGACCGTTAGTTCGTCTTCTACGACGTCAATCGTGACTACCGTTCCCACCGGTGCGACGTCGGGCCGTCTCACCGTCACCACACCTTCGGGAGCGAGCACGAGCGCTGTCGATTTCTTCGTGCCACCAAGTCCATACACCGGATCGGATGTCCAGGTTACCGGGCGGATGGTGTTCGGCGAAACACGGACTGTCACTACAACTTCATCAGGGAAGGTGGCGGTGATTGTGTTCGAAGGCACCACCAACCAACGCATGAGCTTGAAGATATCCGGGGTTTCGCTTACGGGTGGTAACGGGTATCTGGACGTTACTATCAAGAAGCCTAACGGCACCACTCTCGTTTCCGCGAGCTATATCAGCTCAAGCGCGTTTTTCGATACGACGACGCTGCCGGTAGACGGTTCATACACGATCCTCGTAGATCCACAAGGCACTAACGTCGGTAGCGCCACGCTAACACTCTACAACGTGCCCGCGAATGTCACCGGAAGCATTACGCCTAACGGCTCCCCTGTCACCGTGACAACCACGACGCCTGGACAGGACGCTGAATTGACGTTCACCGGCTCGACCGGCCAACGTGTGAGTCTCAAGATCTCAGGCATCTCTCTCACGGGAGGTAATGGATACACTGACGTTTACCTGAAACGTCCCGACGGCACGACGCTGGTGTCGAGCTCTTACATATGGTCGAGCGACTTTTTCGATGTTCAGACGTTGCCGTCGAATGGGACCTATACCATTCTCGTGAACCCGCAGGGAACCAATGTCGGCAGTGTCACTTTAACCCTGTATGAAGTACCCGCCGACGTTACAGGCACGCTTGTTTCGGGCTCGCCTCTCGCTGTTACGATGTCGACGCCGGGTCAGAATGCTGCACCGACGTTTGCGGGCACTGCCGGGCAACGGGTGTTTGTCAAAGTCAGCGAGATAACGACGAGCGGAGGCAACGGTTACATGGATCTCTACCTCAAGAAGCCGGACGGTACAACTCTGGCCTCGCAGTCGTATATCTCTTCAAATGGTTACATCGACGTTCAGGTTTTGCCGGTGAGCGGAACGTATACGGTCCTGCTCACTCCGCAAACCAGCACCACCGGCAGCGCCAACCTCACCCTCTACAATGTTCCTGATGACGCGACCGGCACTACGGTTATCGACGGATCCGCGGTGAGTACTGGGACCACGATTCCAGGTCAATTGGCCCGAGTCACGTTTGAGGGCACGCAGGGGCAACAAGCGTATGTCCGCATCACAAACAACACGATGAGCCAGGTGACGGTCAAACTGCTGAAGCCGGATGGCACCGTACTCACGAGTTATGGTGCATTTTTCGCTACCAACTTCAATCTCAGCATTCAAACGTTACCAACGACCGGCACATACACCGTGTCCATCGACCCTGCCGGTGCAATCACGGGTACTATGAATGTGCGAGTGACGAGTACAGTGGCCTGGTTGAATTCGCCCCTTGACTTCTTGAAATCGTTCTTCACTTAATTAGCGATATCTCTCGGGCGGCAAGCCGGTTGTTATCATCCGGCTTGCCGCCCCACTCTCAAGATATCGAAGGACATTATGGACACCATTCGCATACTCAGAGGACTGATGACTGGGGCGCTCGTCGGAGGAATTCTTGCCATTATCGCGGGCGGCGCTTTTGGGAGCGTGATGGGTGCGCTGGCGAGCCTGCCGTCTCTCGGCTCGGAGACTAAAGTCAGAACCGAAACGGTGAAGTGGGCCATGTACGGCGCCGTGGCCGGCGTCACTCTTGGTTCTATCGTCGGAGCCATCGTCACAGCAGTTGTACGAAAACTGAATGGTTTTATTTTGGGGGCAACAGTCGGGGCCGTGATTCTGGCTCTCGCCGGCATGATATTAGGCTCGATTAGGAGCGGCGGCGAGGCCGTGAATACTACCCGCGTTATCGTGTTGTCATTCGTCGGAATCGTTATCGGAAGTCTTGTCGGAGGATTCCTGGGATGGATAGTCACTCCTTCCGCCCGGTTGCTTCGTTAGATTCGTGTTCATAGCTAAAATCTTATCCGTCATCCGTGTCGATCCGTGGTAAATAAGCTCTGTTACCCGTGAACGAACGTCCGTGGATACTCGGAATCAGCGCCTCGCATAACGGCTCCGCCTGTCTGTTGAAGGGCGATGAGATCGTCGTCGCGATCCAGGAGGAACGTCTTTCACGGTTCAAGCGACATCGCATTCACGGAGCGGGCCCGTCGCGTGCCGTCGCTTACTGCCTGAACTACGCCGGCATCGATCCCAGCGAATTGAGTCTCGTAGTCCTCTGCATTCAGGGCCGGGCCAAAGACGAAATCCATGACATCACTTCGGATCCTTTCTTAAAGGTCGTCGCGCACGGAACACCAACGATCACGATTCCTCATCACTACGGGCACGCGCTGAGTGTCTTTGCTACGTCAGGATTTTCAGAGTCGGCGATTCTCATCGTCGACGGTGCCGGCTCGCCCGTCGACGATTTCACACCGGAAGAGCTAAAGCTCCTGAACGAGAGTTCGACTGATGCGTGGGAAACGATCTCGCTTTACTACGCGTCAGGCACCACGGTTGTGCCGCTGGAAAAACACGTGGTCGAGCGCGGCGCATGGCTGGTAATGCACGATGGGGAAATGCCTTCATTCGGAAGCCTCGGCGGGATGTTTTCGGCTGTGGCCGAGCAGATTTTTGACGAACCCACAGAAGCCGGAAAAGTCATGGGGTTGGCGCCTTACGGAGAAGCAGTATTTCCGAGTAACGATTTTTTCGACGTGGTAAACGGGCGTTTTCACTTCCACGATACGGTGCCGCTCCGATTTCGGCACAACGAGCGATGGCCTGCACGACGGAGCGAATGCGAAGCGCTGGCTTCGTCGGTTCAGGCTGCCCTTGAAGCAGCGTTGCTTTACCTCGTGCAACACCTTCGCGGACTGTGCAGCAGCGACAATCTCTGTTACGCGGGTGGCGTTGCATTGAATAGCGTAGCGAACGAACGGATCATTCGCGAGTCGCGCTACCGGAACGTGTACATAATGCCGGCGGCAGAGGACAGTGGGACTGCAATCGGCGCTGCTTATCACGGACTCTGGCTACTCACGCGCCACAATTCACAACGACGCATACTGCACGACGCTCCCGGAAGAACTTATTCGCCCGCGGACGTGTCTGCGATGCTTAAGACGCCGAACGTGGAAGTTGTTTACTCGACTGATGTGCTTTCCGATGCGGTCCAGTTGTTATGCGACGGCAAGATAATCGGTTGGTTTGATGGTGGATCCGAACTTGGCCCACGCGCGTTGGGACAACGAAGCATTCTCTGCGATCCACGCAGCCCTGACGCGAAGGAGACACTCAACCGGCGCGTCAAGATGCGTGAGGCTTTTCGTCCTTTCGCGCCGGCAGTGCTTCTCGAAGAAGCCGCGAATTGGTTTCACTTTGGCGACACGTCGCCCGAAAGCCCCTTCATGCTGCGAGTGTGTGAAGTGAAACGTGAAAGAAGAAACGAGGTGCCCGCTATCGTGCACGTCGACGGCACGGGTCGAGTGCAAACCCTCACACGCGAAAACAATGGAAGGTTCTATGAATTAGTCAAACAGTTTTACGATAAGACCAACGTTCCGATGCTTCTGAACACCTCATTCAACCGCATGGGTCAACCCATAATCGAAACGCCAGCGGATGCGATCCAATGCCTGCTTGACACGGGTCTTGATTGCTGCGTCTTCGAGGATAGAATTGTTTTCAAATGTCACAGTTAGATCCCGCACACTTCAACTTGTTTCTGCTTCGCAACTTTCTGGACGCGGACACGTGCGCAAAGCTGAAGACGGAACTGAATTTGTCCCCCACTACGCAAGCGCCTGTTTATATCCAGGGTTCCGAGGGAACGATTCATGAAACGGTGCGCAAGACCACCAGCCTTCACCCTTCCGGCGAGACGTTTACCCACATGCATGAGCGCTTATTGCAACAGAAGTCATCGCTGGAGGAGCACTTTGGTGAGGGTCTGACGGATTGCGAGCGGCCGCAGTTTCTGCGTTATGACAAGGGAGACTTCTTTGTTCGTCATCAGGATGGCAACACGAGGCAACTCGATTTCGATCACCTGCGAATCCGCAGGATCTCAATCGTTGTCTTTCTGAACGACTCTTCGATCGAGCCGCAAGCTGACTGCTTTTGCGGCGGCGCGCTTACTTTTTACGACGAGAAGGACGCAACGCGAAGCTTTGGTCTTTCAGGTGAAACCGGACTGCTGGTAGCTTTCCGGGCCGATACGTTTCACGAGGTCCTTCCGGTTACCAGTGGCGAACGATTTACGATGATTACGTGGTTCAGATAGCCACAAAGAGGCACAAAAGCACAAAAGATTCAGCGAAGCCTTCTGTGCCTTCTTGTAGCGCATTTTTGTTGACACTTAGACCAATTAGC
>DASSEB010000199.1:0-5968 GCA_035696765.1 Pyrinomonadaceae bacterium
GGCGAAATCAACGCGTGCATCGGAACGCAGGCGTTGATCCAGGAAGCAGTCGCGTTTGCGAAACTCGGCCTGGTGGTGATCGACGAACAGCATCGTTTCGGCGTGATGCAACGGGCGGAACTGCGCGCGCGCGGGCTCAATCCGGACGTGCTCGTGATGACCGCGACACCGATTCCGCGTTCGCTGGCGATGACGGTTTACGGAGATCTCGACGTTTCAGTTATCGACGAACTGCCGCCGGGTCGCACGCCGATCGAGACGATGGTCTTCGGCGAAGATCAACGGCAGGAAGTGAAACGTTTGATTTCGCGTGAAGTCAGAGCAGGGCGGCAGGTTTACGTGGTCTATCCGCTCGTTGAAGAGTCGGAGAAGATGGATCTGAAAGACGCCACGCGGCGCTACGAGTATCTGCGCGACACGGTGTTTCCGAAACTCTCCGTCGGACTGTTGCACGGCAAGATGAAGCCGGCTGAAAAAGAGGAAGTAATGAGGGCGTTCGTGGCCGGCGAGATCAAGATTCTCGTTTCGACGACGGTGATCGAAGTCGGCGTCGATGTTCCGAATGCTTCGGTGATGATCGTCGAACACGCTGAGAGGTTTGGTCTGTCGCAGCTGCACCAGTTGCGCGGTCGCGTCGGTCGAGGCGCAGAGAAGAGTTACTGCATTTTGTTGACGAGCGACAAGAAAACAGTCATCGCAGAAGAGCGCCTCGGCATCATGGCCCAAACCAGCAACGGGTTTGTCATTGCAGAGAAGGATCTGGAGTTGCGCGGTCCGGGTGAGTTGTTGGGGACGAAACAATCCGGTCTGCCGGAGTTTCGGATCGGAAACATTGTGCGCGATCAGGAAATCCTCGAACAGGCGAAGCAGGAAGCCGAGTTCTATCTTGGCAAGGAGAAGTCGGCGGTGACCGCGAAGATGATCGCGCGCATCAAACAGGATCCGCGCTTTGGACTCGCGGCGGTTGGGTAACGAAATGCGGATTATTGCGGGTGCTTACAAGGGGCGAAATCTCAAGGCGCCACCATCGATGAACGTGAGGCCGACGTCTGATCGGCTTCGCGAAACACTCTTCAACGTGATCGCGCCGCGTATCGAGGATGCGAGATTTCTCGATCTGTGCGCAGGATCGGGCGCGGTGGGGATCGAGGCGCTTTCGCGTGGCGCGAGCTATGCGACGTTTGTCGATCGTTCGCGGCGGAGTTGCAAGTTGATCGAAGCGAATTTGGAGTTGTGCCGAATTCCGGAAGAGCAACACGAGATTTACAGTGCGGAGGCGAGCGAGTTTTTGCGGCAGACGCAATCCGGGCCGTGGGACATCGTGTTTTTCGATCCGCCGTATAAAGAGGACTATCTGAAGACGCTCGAGTTCCTTGGCTCGCACACGTCAAAGCTGCTCAGCGACGACGGGCTGGTAGTTGCGGAACATCATCATAAGAACTCGTTGCCGGAAACGATCGGGAAACTGAAACGGACGAGGGTTTTGAAACAAGGGGATTCCTCGCTCAGTTTTTATCAGCAATTATCTAACACTGATTAGCGCGGATTTTTACGGATCTGACAAGCGCATCATGGCTTGTTAGAATTCCAAGTTATGTTGGTGCTGGGGATTGAGACGTCGTGTGATGAGACCGCCGCGGCTGTAGTTCGTGACGGGCGCGAGATCGTGTCGTCTGTGATCTCGTCGCAGGTCCCGATTCACAAACGCTTCGGCGGCGTCGTGCCTGAGCTCGCTTCGCGCGAGCACCTCGACAAGATTGTTCCGGTTGTCAACGAGGCTTTCGAACGCGCCGGAGTTACAGCACGCGATATCGAAGGCATTGCCGTGACAATTGGGCCCGGCCTCGTCGGTTCACTGCTCGTCGGTGTTTCTTACGCCAAGGCGATGGCGTACGCACTGAAGAAGCCGTTCGCCGGCGTGAATCACATCGAGGGCCATATTTACTCTGTTGCCTTCGAGAACCCGCCGATCGAGTATCCGGCCGAGGCGTTGATCGTCTCAGGGGGCCACACGAATATCTTCTTCATTCCCGAACCGGGAAAGTACAAAGTGGTGTCGCGCACGCGTGACGATGCCGCCGGCGAGGCTTTCGATAAAGTCGCGAAGCTGCTGGGTCTTGGTTATCCCGGTGGACCGATCATCGAACGCCTGGCGCGCGAGGGAAATCCGAACGCGGTGCCCTTCTCGATTCCGCGTATGGGCGATGGCTTGCCGGATTTTAGTTTTAGTGGACTGAAGACGGCGGTCACGAAACACGTTCGCGAAAGCGGACTCGCGCCGCTGGAGAATGGCGGCGAACCCTCACAGGAGATAAAAGATCTTGCGGCGAGTTTTCAACACGTCGTGGTCCAATCATTGGTGCGGACGATGGAACGGATCGCCGAGGAATACTACCTGCGAACGCTGATCGTCGCCGGCGGTGTTGCTTGCAACGGCAAGCTGCGTGAAGTCGCTCGTGAGATGGCCGCGAAGCTGAATCTACCCGTCTACTTCCCTTCGCCGCATCTCTCGACGGACAACGCTGCGATGATCGCCGCTGCCGGAACTGTAAAACTACTGGCCGGCGAACGGGGCGCGCTCGACATGAACGCCGACGTGACCCTGCGCCTCCAAAACCTCGACCTCGAAGAAGAAGCCGCGAAGCGCGCAGGCGCCCGCTACCGACTCTAGCCACAAAAACGCACAAAAAGCAGTTAGCCACAAAAAGGCACAAAAGGCACAAAATAAACAGCAGAAAAGGCACCAATCAGACCTCATCTGATTATGTGCCTTTTGTGCTTTTTTGTGGCTACTGTCTTTTTACTTTTTGTGGCTCGTCACGCGAGACCTGGTGGCGCTTATCAACCCTCTATCGTACTCATCGCCGTTACGGCGCGCTTTTCGTACGCCGCAATCGTGGCGATGTTCTTCTTCTCCACCTCCGTCAGAGCGGCATCCGTGAAGTTCGGATCAGCCTTGTACCAGTCGAAACTCGAAAAATATTTTTGCAACCACGGCTCTTTGAACACCTTGCCGTGACGCGCGTAGATCTCCTGGCGCATCTGGCTGGCGTCTTCGAGGAACAAACCCTCCAACAGCGCGGCTGTGATTGGTTTAGCGCCCAACTCCTGGTGAATCCGGTTCTCGTACTTCACGATCGTTTCGACGTTCAGCTTATCGTTGCCGGAAAGCTCTTCGTCCTTGAAGTTTTCATCCGGCGTGTACCACGGCTGAAAGAAGAAATACTGCTGCAACCACTCCGCGCGAAACATGCGACCGTGACGCGCGTAGATCTCGTTTCGCAGCAGACGCAGCTCGTGCAGGCTTAGTCCCTGCAACATCTCGTCCGTGATCGCCTTGTTCTCGAAAAACTCCATGTCGCCCGGTAACAGTGCGACTTTGCGCTGTCGTTTCTGCGCGCCGCTGAGGATTTCGAGATTCTTGCGCTCGATTGCGGAAAGCTTTTTCGCATCGTACTTATCGTCCGGAAAATACCAGTAGCGCTCTTCGAAATACTGCTGTAGCCAAGGCTCATCGGCGAAACGTTTGCCATGAATGGCTTCGACTTCCGCCAGCAGCACTTTCCATTCAGCACCGCTATGCTTGCCGAGTTTTCTAGGCGTGATCTGGCGGTCGCGCCAGTAACGCATGTCGCCCGGCTGGATCGTCTCGTGCTTCGCGGCTTCGCCGATGCGAATCAGATCGAGATTGCGGCGCTCGGTGTCGTTGAGCATTGAATTCTTGAAACCGGGATCCGGCTTGTACCACGACTGCTCTTCGAGATACGACTTGATCTCGCCGTCTTTAAAGACGCGACCATGACGACCAAAGATGATGCCGCGCAGCAGCTTCAGATCCTCCATAGCCAGCTTTTGAACTTGCGCTTGCTTGAGAGAGGTCTTGCTGAAGTCGACATCTTTGAACGCGTCCATCGTGTCCTGCGCCAGCACGGCAGAGGACGCGAAGACAAGCAAAAGTAATGACAAGATGCTTTTCATGTTGATCGGGATCATCCTGTAATCTTGTTAACCAAAAATATCTCGGACTTTATCAACCAGCCCTTTGTTCTCGAGATCCTTGTTCTCGACTTCCGCCAACTGCTCGAGCAAGCGACGCTGTTCTCGCGTCAGTGTTGTCGGCGTCATCACGGTCACTGAGACAAACAAGTCGCCACGACCGCGGCCGCCGAGCGCCGGCATGCCTTTTCCCCTGAGCCGGAACACAGTGCCCGTTTGCGTCCCCATCGGAATTTTCAACTTCTCTTCGCCGTCAACAAGCGTCTTCACAGTAACGTCAGCGCCCAACGCGGCCTGTGCGAACGTGATCGGAACGGCCTCGTAAAGATTGCTACCTTGTCGCTCAAACTGCTCATGCTCGGCAACGTGGATAACCACGTAAAGATCGCCCGGCGCGCCCCCCTGCGTTCCGGATTCCCCTTCACCTGAAACGCGTAAACGAGAGCCAGTTTCGACCCCTGCCGGGATCTTTACTTCCATCTGTTTCTCACGTTCGACTCTCCCCAAGCCCTTACAGTCGGCGCACGGGTTCTTGACCACTCTGCCCGCGCCGCGACAAACATGACACGTCCGGGCTACCGAGAAGAATCCCTGCTGGTAACGAACCTGACCGCTGCCCTGGCAGGTTGAACAACTCTCAGGTTGGCTGCCCGCCGCAGCTCCCGAACCTTTGCACGTGTCGCAGGTTTCGAGACGCGGGATCCGAAGTTGCGCAGTCATACCGTTGGCGGCTTCTTCGAGTGTGATCTCCAGGTCGTAACGAAGATCGGCGCCACGTTGCGCGGACGTCCGACGCGTGCCGCCGCGCCCGCCTCCAAACACGTCGCCAAAACCAAACAAGTCGCCAAGGATGTCTTCGATGCCGCCAAAACCAGGGGCACCCCAGGCGCCGCCGGCGCCTGCGCTACTCGAAACACCAGCGTGGCCAAACCGATCGTAGCGTTTGCGCTGTTCAGGATCGGACAACACGCTGTAGGCCTCGGCAGCCTCTTTGAACTTCTCTTCCGCGCTTGCGTCGTTTGGATTCTTGTCCGGGTGATACTTGACTGCGAGACGCCGGTAGGCGCTCTTGATCTCTTGGTCCGTCGCGGTGCGGCTGACGGCAAGAACTTCGTAATAATCACGTTTCGCCATAAAGTCCTATTAGATACCTTTGCTCTTTTAATTCTCTTTGCAACGTCTGAGTGCTCTGTGTCTCACAGAGAAAGTCACACTTCGGTCGTTGTTTCGTTCGGTGTGTGGTTCAACATTGCGGATGTGAGTTGCCCGGCTACGCGTTCGAGCCGGTTCAAAGCCTTGTTCATCTCTTCAACTACTTCCGAATTGCTTGCTGACTCGGCGTCTGCAAAAACCAGATCTGCGTTGTCCTGGTCTTCCTGAGACAGCAAACCACCAAATTTAGTAAACGTTTTCTTAGTATTTCTCAATAGCGAGTCGAGCTTGTTCCGCAAGAGGACGACTTGTTTGGCGCTGCGGTCAGTGTCCGCGAACTCGTCCGCTTCACGGATGAGCCGGTCGATCTCATCGGGTGCAAGCCCCGAAGTCGGCGTGATTCGCATCTGTTGTTCTCGCCCGGTCGTCTTGTCCTGTGCGGAGACCGACACTATTCCATTCGCATCGACCTCAAACGACACCTCGATCTGCGGAATGCCACGCGGGCTCGGCGCGATCCCAACGAGCTCGAATTTCCCGAGCGAACGATTGCCTTCCGCTACTTCACGCTCACCCTGAAGCACGTGAATTTCCACTGACGATTGGTTATCAACGACGGTCGTAAACGTCCGGCTCTCGCGCAACGGTATCGTCGAGTTGCGTGGGATGATCTTTGTAAACAGCCCGCCACGCGTCGCCAAACCCAAACTCAACGGCAGCACGTCGAGCAGCACGATGTCTTTGATATCGCCATTCAGAACGCCGCCCTGGATGGCTGCGCCCATGGCGACAACTTCGTCCGGGTTGATCTCAGACGAAG
>DASSEB010000200.1:0-6030 GCA_035696765.1 Pyrinomonadaceae bacterium
GACAATGCATTTCGCTGGCTCGCACAAGCTGAACGCGAACACGCGGTTGGATTCACGTTTGTGCGCGTCGATCCCCACCTCGCGAAATTGCGCTCTGATCCGCGTTTCGCTGATCTAATCCGCGAAACGGAGAAGACAATCCCCTAATCCGTGTCATCCGTGGCTAATAATTCAATGAGAACCGAAACCTTAGACGCATGGGTGCGTGAAGTTGTAGCGTGGCACTTCAATCCTGAAACCGGTTGTCCGTTCTGGTTGGATTACGCGAAAAACCTTTCCTGGGACCCGCGCAAAGAGATTCAGACTTACGCCGACCTCTCGCGTTTCGGCTTCTTCCAGGATGAGTGGCTGCGTGGTGGTCCAGTGCGTCGCTGGGTGCCGAAAGGTTACGCGGGCCGGCCCGTCTACACTTTTGAGACGGGCGGCAGCACAGGCGTGCCGAAGTCGCGCATCAACATCGAAGATTTCCGGCTTGACTATGAAGCGTTCAGCGAGACGTTGCCGGAGGAATTCTTTCCGCGCGACTCAGATTGGTTGTCACTTGGTCCAACAGGCCCGCGCCGCCTGCGTCTTGCCGTCGAGCACCTGGCGCAACATCGCGGCGGGATCTGTTTCCTCGTCGATCTCGATCCGCGCTGGGTCATAAAACTGATCAAGATGGGCCAGCCGAAGATGGCCGAGCAGTACAAGCAGCACGTCGTCGAGCAGGGACTGACGCTGCTGCGCGCGCACGACAACATTCGTTGCCTCTTCACGACTCCTAAACTTCTCGAAGCGCTCTGCGAAAAAGTCTCGCTCAAGAAGATGGGAATAACCGGCGTGTTTTGCGGCGGCACGGAGATGACGCCGCAGTTTCATCGGTTTGCAGTCGAAGAGCTGCTCGAGGGCGCGTATTTCGCGCCGACTTACGGCAACACGCTGATGGGCCTGGCGGTGCACAAACCGCGCCGGGTGGAAGACAACTACGCGATCATCTACTATCCACCACTGCCGCGTGCGATGATTGAAGTGGTCGATCCGGATGAGCCGGATCGAGTGGTTGAGTATGGGGAGACTGGACGCGTGCGTTTGACGACTTTGACGAAGGAGTTTTTCATGCCGCGCTTCCTGGAGCGCGACGAAGCGGAGCGCGAACCGCCGTGCGATCCGTATCCGTGGGACGGCGTGCGCAACGTCCGCCCCTTCTCGCGCTTGCAAACAAGCGTCGTCGAAGGCGTGTATTAATCCTGTTGGAAATCCTGTCCAATATGTTGCACATACCAATACTGCGCCAAGGCACTCAATACCGAAGCCTCGACGTCGCGTGCGTCCCGCACCATCAATCACGCGACGTCTTCGTCGAAGTAAGCCAGGCAAACGCCGGGCTGATTCGCCGCGACCTCGGCCGCCAGGACATCGCTCAGTCAACCCTGCAACGCTTCTCAACACGCGAACTCGTTAACATCTGTGCGCGCGCCGCCGAGCATTTCACCGACGACGCGCTGCCTCTCGGCGACGCGTCTCAAACACCCGAAGACTACGTCAAACAAGTTTCAGCTACGACTGGCCTGCCGTACGTTCTCGCGCGCAGGAACATGGTGAAAATCAAGAGCATGCTCGCGAGCATGGAGAGCGTTCTCAACGGTCTCACACGCAATCTCGACTGGGAAATTCTCGATCGTGGTTTCGGTGAATCGGAAGGCCATCCGGTGAGTTTCTTCCCGCGCACTCAGTCGCTCGGCGCAGTGCTGCCGAACAACTCGCCGGGAGTTCATTCGCTCTGGATCCCTGCGTTCCCTCTTCGTATTCCGCTCGTGCTCAAGCCGGGCAGTGCGGAACCGTGGACGCCTTACCGGATTATTCAATCGTTGATCAAAGCGGGCGCGCCGCGTGAAGCTTTCAGTTTTTATCCCACCGATCACGCGGGGGCGGGCGAGATCCTGCGCAACTGCGGCCGCTCGATGGTGTTTGGCGACGCGTCGACCACGGGGATGTGGGAGAATGATCCGCGCGTTGAGATACATGGACCAGGTTACAGCAAGGTCATCATCGGCGAAGACTGCGTCGACGATTGGGAACAGTACGTTGACGTGATGATCGCGTCGATTGCCGATAACGGCGGTCGTTCGTGCGTCAACGCTTCAGCAGTCTGGACGCCGGCTCACGCCGAGGAAATCAGTGAAGCACTCGCGAAGAAGCTGGCTGAGATCGTTCCCCGCGCAGCAGACGACGAGCGGGCCCAGCTCGCGCCGTTTGTCGATCCGCAGGTTGCAAATCGTATCAACGCCATCATCGACCAGGGACTGAGCGAGCCCGGCGCTCGTGACGTGACAGCCGCGTATCGCGATGGTGAACGTCTCGTCAACTGGAACAACTGCTCGTACCTGCTCCCGACGATCGTCCGCTGTGATCCCGATCATCCACTCGCGATGAAGGAGTTTCTCTTTCCTTTTGCGAGCGTCGTTCAAGTGGAGCAGGACGAGATTGCGCGCCGGCTTGGTCCAACTCTCGTCGTAACAGCCATCACCAAAGATCCGAAATTGATTCAGAAGTTAGTCGCCTCGCCGCGCATCGATCGTCTCAACGTCGGCGCGCTTCCGACCAATCAAATCGGTTGGGACCAGCCGCACGAGGGCAATCTTTTTGAGCATCTCTACGCGCGCCGCGCTTTTCAACACGCCGTTGCCGTCTGAGGACTCGAGGTGAGAATTCTTTATCTCACAGGCGGGGCGGGCCGGATGTACTGCGGCAGTTGCCTGCGCGACAATGCGATGGCGACCGAGTTGATGGCGCGCGGCCACGACGTGTTGCTGCTGCCTGTCTACACGCCCACGCTGACCGACGAGCCGAATGTCAGTAACGATCACGTTGTACTGGGCGGCATCAGTGCTTACCTCGAACAGTATGTTCCCTTCTTTCGCAAGTCGCCGCGCTGGCTCGATCGCTTGTGGGATTCGAAGACGGCATTGAACCTCGCGACGCGGCGATCGATCTCGACGAATCCGAAGATGCTGGGCGAGATGACTGTTTCCGTGCTGAAAGGCGAAGGTGGATTTCAGCGGAAGGAGATCGACAAGTTTATCGACTGGGTCAAAGACGAAGCGCCGCCCGACGTCGTCAATCTTCCTTACACGCTGCTGCTCGGTCTCGCCGGTCCCATCAAACAAGCTTTGCGTGCGCCGATTCTCTGCACGCTTCAAGGCGAAGATCTCTTTCTCGACAACCTTCAGGAACCCTACCGCACGCAATCACTCGATCTGATCCGCGATCATCTGCAGCATGTAGATCTGTTTTTGTCCGTGTCGGAGTATTACGCTGAGTTCATGCCCGATTATCTCGGCATCCCGCGCGAAAAGATCCGCGTCGTTCCGATTGGCATCAATCCATCGGGCTTCGAGCTGCGCCATGCGGATCGCAGTGGTCCATTTACGGTCGGATTCTTCGGACGCATCGCGCCTGAAAAGGGCCTGCACGTGCTCGCAGAAGCCTATCGCATCGCTCGCCAATCGGGAGAGTTACCCGAAGCACGACTGGAAGCAGCAGGCTACATGGCGGCAGATTGCAAACCGTATCTCGACGAAATTCAGAAGCGATTGCAGGATGCGGGTCTCGCCGGTGAGTTTCACTATCGCGGCGTTTTAGAACGGGCTGAGAAGATCGCGTTTTTACGTGGTCTCGACGTGATGTCAATGCCCGCAACGTATGACGAGCCGAAAGGCGTCTCGTTACTCGAGGCGATGGCTTGCGGTGTGCCGCTGGTCCAACCACGCCGCGGAGCGTTTACAGAGATTGTCGAGCGAACCGGTGGCGGCCTGCTGGTCCAACCCGACGATCCGCGGAGCCTGGCCGATGGAATCCTGAAGGTAGCTAAAGATCGCGCGCTTGCCCAGGACCTGAGCGCGAACGCTTTTCGCGGCGTGCGCGAGCACTATACCGCCGCGCACATGGCGGATAGACTTTTGGAGTCCTATAACTCAGCATTAGCAAATCCGTTACCATCCGTGTTAATCCATGGTTAATGTATGTCAGCTTTTGTTCCAGGCGACGATCTGATTTTTCAACTCGAGAGCGGGTTTGGACTGCTGCGTTTGTTGGCCGTGGAGGGCGAAGGTGCGCAAACGATCTGGCACTTGCTGGCGTATGACGAGTTTTTTCCCGACGTGGAGTCTGCAGAGATTGCGTTGGCTCGACCGATCTCATTGCCCGTGCGCAAAGCACACATGGCGCTCACGAATCGCGCCTTCGAACGTACACCAGCCGCGCGACTCGGCAATCGCCCGGTAACACCCGACGAATTGATCGCTTACAACGACTGGCTTCAAAGCGATCGCGACGTTTCAGATCGCTCAGCCTTGTTGATGCTCGGCATTCGGTAAGCTTCGTATGATCAAACTCGCACGACCTCTTCTCTTGCTGTTCCTTTTCATCTCGTCCGCCCTCGCGGCTCGCGTCGAGCGTCTGATCGACAAGTGGCGGCCCGAACATTATCTCGTCAACATCACGCTCAACGATCAACTCTCCGAACTCACTTCCGCAAGCGCACGCATCAACGTTCTAATCCTCAAACCAACATCTCTGATCGATCTCGACTTCGGCGATCTAACGATCGACACCGTCACCCTGAACTCGCAACCGGCATCTTTCACACACAAAGACGGCAAGCTCCTGGTTACTCTCCCTGCGCCCGCAAATCCTGGGACTCGCTTCGTCGTGACAGTCAACTACCACGGCAAACCCAAAGACGGACTGATCCTCTCGAAGGACCCTGACGGCAAGCCGTCGGCAGTCGGCGACAACTGGCCTGATCGGGTCCATCACTGGATCCCGGTATTGGACCATCCGTCAGCGAAGGCGACAGTCACGTTCAATATCACTGCAGCCGCGCATGAAGAAGTGGTTGCCAACGGCCGCTTGGACCACGTCGAGACAAGTGCTGACGGTCAACGCACCTGGACCTACTCTGAAGGCTCGCCGATTCCGCCTTATTGCATGGTCATCGCGGTCGGGCAGTTTGCGCGTGTGGAAGCCGCGCAGTCGTCAATCACGCCGCTGTCGTACTACGTGCCACAGTCGGAGAGAGAGCTGGCGTTAAAAGGGTTCGCGCCTTCGAATCTCTCGGTCGAGTTCTTCACTAAAACGTTCGCCCCTTACCCATACGAGAAACTCGCGTTGATCGTCGGCGCGACACGTTTTGGCGGCATGGAGAACTCGAGCGCGATTGTCTTCACCAGCAATTTATTGACGCGGCCGGGAACAGCAGGGCTGAGCAAAACGTTCGGCATTCCCGCCAGCAATGTTGGATTGATCGCGCACGAGATCGCACATCAGTGGTTTGGCGATTCCGTTACCGAGTCAACCTGGGCCGATTTGTGGTTGAGCGAAGGCTTTGCGACTTACTTCGGGAATGTGTTTGTGCAGCGTTACGAGGGCGAAGATGTTTTCCAGTCGTACATGAGAAGCGCGGCGACGAACATCTTTGCCTATGATAAAAAGAAGCTGACGCCGATTTTTGATCGCGACACGGAAGATCTCTTCGACCTTCTTAACACGATAAACTATCAAAAGGGTTCGTGGGTACTTCACATGTTGCGCTCCCGGCTCGGAGATGACGTTTTCTTTCGCGGCATTCGGAATTACTACGAAGCGCACAAGAACTCCACCGCGGGCACTGAGGACCTCCGCGCTGCGCTTGAAAAGTCGTCAGGTAAAAACCTGCGCGCTTTTTTCACGCGGTGGGTGTATGAAAGCGGTCATCCGCAATATGAACTGGAGTGGCAGTGGCTGGGTAAGAAGGCATTGCGACTTGTGCTCACGCAGGTCCAGCCTGGGAATGCGTTTGAAGATCCGGTTGCTTTGAAAATTACAACCGCCACCGGATCGCGAGAGATCGTCCTCAAACCATCTGGGAAACAGTTGATCGAAACGATCCGTCTAGCGGAGAAGCCAACGCGCATCGAAATCGATCCGCAGAATGTGTTGCTTGACGAAGCGACAGTCAAGGGTTCGTAAGGACGGCGACGGAGAAGGATTCGAAAAGCGAATTTGACACCA
>DASSEB010000201.1:0-3613 GCA_035696765.1 Pyrinomonadaceae bacterium
GAAGAACTCCGGTTGAAATTGTTGGCGAATCATCGTTGCCATACGCTTGACCGTTGCAGACTGTAGCTTCTGGAAATATTCCGTCGTGGCTTGCAGGTTTGCGGGATCGGGCATCTTTTCTTGCTCGAGTTTTTTGATCTCTGCTTCGGTAGCTTTATCAAGCGCTTCTTGTTCGTCTTGCAACTGGTAGCGATACGTGCCTTGAAATTCGTCGAGCTTGAGTGGACCCTTTTTCGCTTTACCCTTATAGAAAGCCGCCGCACCGTCCGTTCCTTTGCTCACATACGATAGCCAACCGAGGGTTGGGTCACCTTCGTAGAACAGAGGGGTGGTGTCAGGTGCCACCGGCATCGAGAATTTGGAAGCATCAGGGGGTACATCCGGCGTGAGTCCTGTTTTTTGTTGTGACGACGCGACTCGGCGTCCCAGCAAGGTGATGACGCTGCCTTTCCCGTGCATGATTGCTTGCGCAACAGCTCGCCGCACGTCTGGAACCGGATCGTTGGCCGAAGTGGCAAGCGCGTCCACATCCTGATCCTGCGGTCCGATCATGCCCATGGCATCAGCCGCGGCAATTCGTAGCACGACCTCATCGTTCTTGAAGAATTTCACAATGGTCGGCACATACGCGCGTTTAGTTGACGAGCCCAATGTATGCAAACTGTCTTTGACGATGCCCACCACCTCTTTTCGTAACGTATCGCAATTCGCCTCCTTCGCTGGCTTCTTCCCGCAACTCTTCACATACTTCTTTACGACCTGCCGTTTGGTCAAAGGTGGGGGTTGCGGCGGCGGGTTGGAACTCGGATCGGTCACGGGACCTTTACCCGATAGAGAAGTGGCTACGGCAAAGCCGGGAATGAGCACGGCGACGGCCATCACTAAGATAATTGTCAACGGCGTCTTCATGAGTCTTCCTCCCGACGTATCCATAAGCACCATGTCAGTTGAAGAGCCCTAGGAACCAGTCCGCGATCTGCTGTGCTTCCTGTTCCCGCTCTTTATCATTTGCGATGTCCTGCAGCGCTTTTTTGGCGCTCGGATCGAGTTTGCAAAAGGGCAGCCGCTTGTTTCGTTCTTCGAGCAATCGCTTTAACTCTTTGTCATAGGCGACTAATTCTTCCTGTATCCAATCCTCGACTGTTTGGCTATACCGCCAATCAGCTGAGCTGTGGGCGTCACAGGCGGCTCTGTGCACCGACTCATGGTCGTCGATGGCTCCACGCAGGCAGGGGGTTGCGGCAGAGTCAATGAGTGTGAAACAACCGAAATCATAGGTGGTTGCACCAGCAACTGTGGCCTTGGGATCCTTCACAGCGTTAATTCGTTGATTGACCGCTTGAGAAATCGTGCTTCGAATCGCTGGAGTCAGCGTCTGTTTGCTCCCGCTATAGGGCTGCTTCTGCGTCTGGAATTCCTGGAGTATTGCGTACAAGCTGTTAATGCGGCTATCGAGGTCGCGTTCGTCCTGTACGCTGCAGCCGCAAGCAATCGGGGTGTTCAGGTTCTGTTGAATCTGGGCGTCCAATTCTTCCTTCGTGAGGCCTTGCGCATTGGCTTGCGTATCGGATGAAAACAGTGCGAAGACCATCAACAGCCACAGCGTGTATGTCCGTGAATTCAACATTCGCATGGATTCCCCCTATATCATCACAGCCCGTTGCAGTATAACGATGGCGTGAATCGGCTAACGTTGCGCACGTTGTTTGTCTGTGCCACTCTCCTCGCGGTGACCGCGGTTTCCTATGCCAACGCGCTTCGGGGTGCCTTTCAATACGACGACTTTTATACGATTCTCATAAACCCGCATCTCAGAGACTTGCACACGTTTATCGACCATCTGGATCACATGGTTCGTCCGGTATTGCATGGAACCTTCCTGCTGGATCGGTTCCTTTATGAAAATACCCCCGTGGGCTACCACCTGCTGAATCTGTTGTTGCACCTCGCCTCCGGTTGCCTCGTATATCTGATTCTCACCTGGGCCGTAACAGACGAGATTCCGTTTGTCCCGTTCTGGACTGCTCTCTTATTTCTTCTCCACCCCCTCCAGACGGAAACCGTGACTTATATTTCCGGACGGGCCTCGGGTTTGATGGCGTTTCTGTACCTCTTGGCCTTCTTTTTGTTTATTAAGGCCTCTGTCAAAAGGAATGATGACGCGATCAACCGACTCTACTTATTGGGCGCGATCGCCTCATTTCTTTTGTCCCTCGGCTCCAAAGAGACAGCGATGACATTTCCCCTTGCTCTGCTCCTCTGGGATGTCGTGATACGCCGGCTCAAGGGTGTCGCTTTACGCAGAACCTTTCTTTTCTGGCATTTACCGTTTTGGGGCGTGCTGCTCGCCATAGCTGTATGGGCCTGGTGGCATCCTCGTTATCGTGAGCTCGCCCAGTTCAGTCTGGAGATTCGGCCCTTTTGGGACAATCTCTTGAGCCAAGTCCATGGAACCGTCTATGCGCTTATGCTGTTCTTCTGTCCGTGGAAGCAGAATTTCGACCATGACCTTTCGGAGTTCCACTCTCCGTTCCAATGGCCGTTGCCTCTCGAACTCTTACTTCTTGGCGGAATGGTGACAGCTTCGGTGGTCGCCGCTCGACGTTTCCCTCTCATCACCTTCGGCCTGGGGTGGTTCTTCATTCAAATCCTCCCCACAGCGCTGATTCCGCGTAATGACCTGTTAAGCGAGCGCAATCTTTACCTCGCCTCAGTCGGTCTGATGCTGGTGATCGTCATGCTCGGCACTCGCGTCGGGCAATGGCTCCCCACATGGTCACCCCGTCCTCACCTGGTTCGGCTCGGCGTAAGCGGCGTCTCACTGACGGTTGTTCTGGTGCTCTGCCTTGTGACGTTCCAGAGAAATGCTCTCTATCGCGACCCAATCTTGCTGTGGTCCGACACAATTACGAAATCACCGCAAAAGGCCAGGCCGCATAATAACCTCGGACATGCGTATGCACTTCGGGACGACTGGGAACGAGCGATCGACGAATTTCGCATTGCAGTTCAATTGGACCCCGATTATGCGTTTGCCAAAAACAATCTGCGTGACGCCTATCTCCACCACGTTGGACGACTGTAGGTGCGAAGCTATCCGTGTCCCAATGCCATCTGACCATATCGCAACAGCCTGGTCGCCTGCTCCCAGCGATCCATGACATTGAGTCCTACAAGAAGTAATCGCTGTCCGTCTTTGAACATGCTGGCGATAAGACAGCGGCCGGCTTTGCTGGTGTAGCCCGTCTTCACGCCGTTCACATCCGGATCGACCAGCAGTTCGTTCGTGCTGTGCAGCGACATCTTTCTGGCCCCGTCCACCGTGGCGATGTCACGGACCAGCGTCCGCACCATCATGGAAAAAAATGGTTGTTGCAGCGCCTGTTCGGTGAGCTTCGCCAGATCGGCCGCCGTCGAATAGTGCTCTGGAGCGTCAAATCCGCAGGGATTGGCGAAATGTGTGTTCGTGAGTCCCAGGTTGCGAGCCCGTTCGTTCATTATGGCGACGAATCGCTTGTCGTCCCCTCCGATATGCCAGGCGACGGCCTCGCAGGCATCGTTCGCACTCGCCACGAGCATGGCCGTCAACAGATCCCGCAGGAGGAACTCTTCT
>DASSEB010000202.1:0-5906 GCA_035696765.1 Pyrinomonadaceae bacterium
CAATCTGAAGTCAGGAAAGCCGGTCGAGATGGTCAGCACGTACGATGAAACTACGGATCGTGCTCATCCAAATTATCCCGGCGGCACGTCGCTGCAACGCTGGCATCGCGATCTCTTGCGGTCTGCGATGGAGGCTGCAGGATTTCCGGTGTA
This sequence comes from Pyrinomonadaceae bacterium, assembly GCA_035696765.1. Classification (GTDB taxonomy): domain Bacteria; phylum Acidobacteriota; class Blastocatellia; order Pyrinomonadales; family Pyrinomonadaceae; genus PSRF01. Next base: position 154 of record DASSEB010000202.1, read on the forward strand.
CGAAGCGGAGTGGTGGCACTTCGATTACAAAGACTGGCAGCGCTACCGGATCGGTAACGAACGATTCGAAGACTTAGGCCACTAAAAGCACAAAAGTACAAAAGAATTTTCTTAATTTTGTGCCTTTTGTGCTTTTTGTGCCTTTTTGTGGCTGAAATATTTGTGGCTCAATTAGCGCAAGCAACCCTGTTGATTCGCCAGCCAGAAGCTGTTTTGATCAGCGTCACGTTGATTCTGATCCGATCGATCTCACCAGCAGGTAAGGTCACCGTTGCGGTGGAGCTGCCGTTCTTTATCTGCGGTGTGCTCACGCTGAAGTTCTTTTCCCACCCTGTATCCCAATCCTGTGCACAGATGAATATGTCGGCGTCCATTCGCCGAATGAGCCGCGGCGCGTTTGCATAAAGCTGCGGCGTCAGATACTTCAACGCAATAGTTTTCTGCTTGAGTGGGTTCGCGTTTTCACCCTTCAGTTCATGCAAATACCACGAATAAAAACCGCGCGTCACCTCCTCGGGCGTTGCCTGCTGCTGCGCACGCGCCGGCACTGAAAGAAGTGCCACGGCGGCCATCACTGCAAGTGGGCCAGCGATTGTTGGTCGAGATAGGTTGGGCATCGAATTCTCCTGTTATCTTGTAGGTGTGAACGCGGTCGTAAGGAATGATAGGGGAACGGTGATGTTTGTCGCAAAGAGAGAAGCCCGCGTGGCTAGTCGGTCGCCACTGCTTTAATATGGCGAAACAACGGCTTCGCCGGGCACGTTAACGTTACATCGGAAGTGGCAGACATGCTTACGCTACTGAAACTCGAACTCGAAAAGTTGTTTCGCGCCAAAAGTTTCTACCTCTCTTTCCTTGTCCTCGTTGCATTTGTTGCCCTCATGCTTTGGGGGTTCTACACCTATGCCGCCCGCAAGACCGGGGGCGAGGCCGTCGAGCAGTTCAAATATACGTACGAATCGAAGCAGTACTTCAACGGCCTAACTTTCGCCCTTTACTCGTTGCTTTTTTCTTTTACCTTACTGCTTCCGATTTTTGTTTCCATGAGCGCTGGCTCGCAGATCGCGGGCGAGGCGCGCGCCGGCACGCTGAGGATGATCTGTACGCGCCCAATCTCGCGTGCGTCACTCGTTTTTTCGAAGTTCCTGGTGAGCGCATTCCACGCCGGTCTTCTGTTGACGTTCTTCATCGGCCTGAACTTGATCATCGGTTTGATCTTCGTCGGTTGGGGCAACCTGGAACTCTATCCTGGTCCACTTAATCTCGTGGATGCGCCGGGGAAGATCATGCGCGATGAGGCGCTGATGCGCTTTGGTTACGCCGTGCTATCAGGCACATGGGCCCTGCTCGTCATCGCCGCCCTCGCACTGCTTTGTTCGGTTGTGTTCGATTCGCCGGCGCAGGCAATCGTCATGACGATTGCCGCCTACTTAACGCTCTACATCGTCGGGCGAGTGGAGTTCTTCGAGCATTTGCGTCCTTACTTTTTCACCACCGACATGGACTTCTGGCGCGACGTGTTCAAGCCGGACATCCCCTGGCAGAGTCTATGGCATTACGCGTGTGTCTGCGGCGCGTATACGACCGGCTTGTTGTTGACCACCGTGATTATCTTCGAGCGGAAGGATATTGTTACCTGAGATGTGGGTGAAACTCGTCCTGCTGCTTCTGTTTTGTCTGATGGTCCTGGGCGCCGTGCACTTCGCACAGCCGCGTGAACCGGATGAGCCGAGCTCGACCAACGTTGATCGTTCGCTTCGCCTGCTCACCTGGAACATCGGTTACGCTGAACTTGAAGATGATACACGCGCACATGACAAAGATTTGCCCGCGGTAGCGGACGTGATCTTACGTCACGATCCCGATGCAGTTGCGCTCCAGGAATTAACGGGCAACGCGCAACTGAACAGTTTGCTCGGTCTGTTACATGGCAAATACCATGGCGCGATTGCGCAGCAAGGAAAGGGAGATCGCTTCGAGGCTGTACTCGTTAAAGACGCGAGCGCGACATTTATCCCGGTGCCAGTGGGTAATCGTTATGCTCTTGGAGCTTCATTCAGGCCCCGCAGCGACGCACACGAAGTGTTGCTGTTGAGCGCCCACGCTGATGCCTTCAACGCTGCTCGTCGAAGGACCTACACCGAAGCATTGATAGACTGGGCGCAGGCCCGAGGACAATCGTCTGAGATTTTCATCGCCGGTGATTTCAACTTCGAACTCAAAGCCGGCAATGAGACAAATCTTTATACTGACAACTTAAAACACGATAGCGAATCGTACAGCAATATCCTGCGGCACTTTCGCGATCTCGGACGCGTAGCCGGCGACACGGCGATCAACGATCGACGTATCGATTACATATTTGGTCCACCTGGAGTCCAACGAATCGGACGAGTCGAAGTCTTGCGTAACGCCGCAGTTGGCCGCATGGACCATTGGCCGTTGTTAGTGGAGGTAGGCCTTTGATGCCACAAAGAAGCACAAAAAGCACAAAAACCAACAAATGTCAGACGTAGCACTACAGACTGAAAATTTAACGAAGCGATTTGGCGCTCGCGTCGCGGTCGATCGCCTGACGATACGTGTCGAAAGAGGTGACATCTACGGTTTTCTCGGTCCAAACGGGGCGGGGAAATCAACCACGCTGAGGATGTTGTTGGGTCTCGTGAGACCTACGTCCGGCGTGATCAAGTTTCCGGTACGCGCTTCGAATTGGGAGTACCTGCGGGCACGCTCGCGCGTTGGCGCAATCATCGAGACGCCGGCGTTCTATGAGAACTTTTCTGCACGCAGGAATTTGCAACTGCTTGCTTCGCTGTCCGGCGGCGTCCAAAAGAAGCGCGTTGAAGAGGTGCTCGGAATTGTAGACCTTCGCGAGCGCGCGCAGGATCCTGTGAAGGTTTATTCATACGGCATGCGGCAGCGTCTTGGAATTGCGCAGGCGCTTCTACCAACCCCGGAAATTATTATTCTCGACGAGCCTACCAACGGTCTCGATCCGCAGGGAATACACGAGACGCGAAATCTGATCAGACGTCTTAGAGATGAATTCAGGTTGACAGTATTGCTCTCCAGTCATCTACTCACGGAGATTGAACAACTTTGCAATCGTGTCGGCATCATTCACGAAGGGCGACTGCTTTATGAAGGTGGGCCGGAGGCACTCGTCGCACCCACGAGCTTATACAAAGTCCGGGTCGACAACTTGTCCGGTGCTTTTGAGTTACTGACCAAAGAACCTGGTGTGACGGTTAGCCGGAATGGGGCTTCGTATTTGCGGATTGATGCGGACGCGGAAAGGATCTCAGCCGTGAACGCCCTCTTGGTCGGGAAGGGAATCAAGGTGTATGAGTTAAGCCCGGCCCAGGAAAGTCTGGAAGAAGCATTCCTTCGCCTGACCAAAACAGTTGCTGCACCGCGCAGCAAGTAAATTCTACAGGAGGACCAATGAGGAGCTCACTGGACCAAAGGAATTCGATAGAAGCGCAGCATGGGCGAGCGCAAATTGCGCTGACACTTCTGCGTCTTGCGTTGGGGTGTCTTTTTGTTTGGGTGTTCTTCGAGAATCTCCGAAAGGGTCTTTACAGTCCTTCTGGTTATTCGGGGCTGATCAATTACTACATCGAAAAAGGCCACGCGCCACAACTGCTGAAAAGCGTGATGGCGCTCATGGCGAACAACGCCGCGGTGGCTGGTCCAATGCAGGGCCTGACCGAAATCACGCTCGGAGTGCTGCTTTTGATTGGACTGCTGACGCGGCCGGTCGCACTCGTGGCTTTCTTGTTTCTGAGCACGCTCTGGATCGCCGAGATGGGCACGGCCTGGATCTGGGAACTATTAATGCCGATGCTCGTCGCGCTAGCGCTGATGATCGGAGCCGCCGGACGCAAATGGGGAGTTGACGCGGTACTAGCGAGGCGTCGTCCCCGAGCCCTGCTTTGGTAGAGTGTGCTTTGCGGCTGAGTTTCTTTGTACGGCGATGCGCGCCAGGGTTACGAGAATGCGAGTCGCGGCCAATACCGATCCGCGCACTGTGCCGGCGATTTTTGAATGACCTCCCGCGCGGCGCCGGTAGTCGACCGGCACTTCCATTGTGCGCACATGCGCCCGCGCCGCGCGCATCTGCATCTCGAGCGGCCATCCATACGTTTCTTCCCGCAGGCCGAGACTCTCGAGCTTATCGCGACGAATCGCGCGGAACGGTCCCATGTCGGTGGAACGAACGCCGTATAAAACGCGGAGAATAAAGCCGATCATGTATCCGGCAAGGACCTGATGAAAGTTCATGCTGCCGGCCTCGCGATGGCCCAGGGTTCGTGACCCAACCACAAAATCGCTTTGCCCTTCCATGATCGGCGTGACGAGCCGGTCCATCATTTCAGGACAATCACTACCGTCGCCGTCGAGGAAGACGACAATCTCACACTCAGGCGAGATCGAGCGCAGTCCCGCGCGAAACGCGCGTCCATATCCAGGAGTCGGTTCCTTCACGACTCGAGCACCGGCCGACTGGGCCATCTCAGCAGTTCGATCCCTGCTGCCGTTATCGACCACGAGGATCTCGTCAGCGAGATCTTTCGGAACGGCCTCGATCACTCCGGCAATAGCTGCCTCTTCATTCAGGGCGGCGATGATCACGGAGATGAATGGCTTTGCGTTTTTCATTTACGACGCGACCAGATCACGATCAGACCCAGGATCAAAGATGGCGCAAAGATAAGCGTTTTCAACATCAGTACACGATCCGGAGTGTCATTAAGCCAGGTCAGATAGAGCAGGAAACTCGCGAAGGTTAAATAAAAAACCGGAATTGACGGAATGAAGCACAAGAAGGGGATGAGCCAGGTGAAGTACCACGGAAAATGGGGAGCAAGTACAACCATGAATACAGAAGCGATGATCAAGCCGTTTCTTAAATAATGAACCTCGTCTTTCATCAGCCACACAGCGACGACACCGAGCACGGCAACCGCAAAAACCAGATAAGCCGAAGCCGGCACACGTGCACCGGCCAATTTACGTACAACCGTGAGAAGAAAGAACTGGTCGCCGCTCACCATGCCTCGTTCGCTCACGTATCCGGGCAAGAAACCAAGCACCCCCAATGGACCAACACTGAGGTAAGGCAAGTATGCGAGCAATACGGTTGCCGCAAATGCGAGCGGCATCCACCAACTCCCGCGTTTGTACACGGCCGGGAACAACACGACCGGAAAGAGCTTCACACACGTCGCGCATGCGAGGAAAACGCCAGTCAACGTTTCGCCGTGCTTGCGACGCGCCAGCAGCGCCAGCGCAATGAACGCAATCGCGAGCGCATCGACGTGCCCGCTGCCGGCAAACTCCCAAACCGCGAGCGGATGCCAGGCGTAGATCAGAACTCGTTGCCTGGCGAAGCCAAATGAAACGAGCAACTGCACGAGCGCCCAAACCGCGACCGCTTCAAACCCGACCATCACGGCTTTCATCCACGTCACGGATTCGCTGAAACGGGTTGTCGAAAGAAACGCAACTTCCGCGACCGGTGGATAAATTGTGTGCGCATAATCGCGCCTGTTGATCTTTGGATAGATCTTGTCGTCCCGCAGCTCAGCGAGTGATTCGTCGGCCGGAATATACCGATAAGGATTTATGCCGGCTGACTGAACTCGGCCGTCCCAGACGTAACGATAAATATCGTCGGACAGATAAGGCGCGTAAAAAATTATGCTGAGGCGGAAAAGCGCGGCGAAGATTAATCCAAGCAGTAATAG
>DASSEB010000203.1:0-23220 GCA_035696765.1 Pyrinomonadaceae bacterium
TCTACGGCACGCTTCCCGAAACTCCGACTTCTTACGTTTACACCTATTCACTCGAGACGCAATATGCGCTGCCATTCAATCTAACAGCGACGCTCGGGTACCAGGGCAGTTCAAGTCACAAGTTGATTCGTCTCGTGAACCAACTCTTCGTGCAGCCAGTGATCCCGGCAAACTACTTCGCCTCTGCAGTATTGATCCCCACGCCTGACGTGAACGCAAACTATAACGCAATGAACGCTCGCTTGACGCGACGGTTCGGGCGTGGCTTCCAGTTTGACGTTCTCTATCGCTGGGCCAAGAGTATCGATACACTCTCCAACGAAGGTCCGGGGGCCGAAACGAACCAAACTTTTCCGCAAGATCTGCGGCAGGAGCGTGGTCCGTCAGACTTCGACGTAAGACACAATCTCAACATTTCCGGTCTTTGGGATGTCCCACTGTTTCGTAACCGAAGGGACTTTGTCGGCAAAGCCTTTGGAGGTTGGCAGATCGACGGCATACTGACGGCCCATACCGGTTTCCCGTGGACGCCTCACACCGGACAGTGCGTGCGCTCGGCGAATTCCAACAATTTCGTTTGTCCTTCGCGGCCACCGCGATATTTTGGCGGCGCGCTCGAAGATACTGACAATGAAGCCTTCATCCGGCCAAATGGAAATTTTCCCGGCGGTGGTTTGAAGTTCTTCGCCCCGGACAATCCGATGGGCTTGCTGTTGCCTGGCATCGGCCGCAACTCGTTCCGTGGTCCAAGATACTTCGGGGTAGACTTGAGCCTTGCAAAACGTACCGGCTTGCCGTCATTCCTTGGCGAAGGAGCATTTCTCGAGGTGAAAGCCAACTTCTTCAACGCCTTCAACAACCTGAATCTCGCGCCCTTTGGCTTCTTCTCGCCAACCGTCGATAACAACGACTTCGGTCGTGCGCGGAATGCGCTGGCGGGACGAGTCGTGGAGTTCCAGGCGCGGTTCAATTTCTAACCACGGATTACACAGATTACACACGGATGACTCTGTTTAAGCTGACACTGTTAACGATCGCCGGCGTGTTGCTGGCGGCGATCGCTCCTGTACGCTCTCAAAGAACACAAAATGTCGAACAACGAGTCAACGCACTGCTCGCGCAGATGACGCTCGAAGAAAAACTCGGGCAGCTCCAGCAACTCGACGGCGAAGGCAATGGAAACTTCCGCCCCGAACATCTCGAGCTGGTTCGTAAAGGCCTGCTTGGCTCAACGCTCAACGTTCGCGGCGCACAGCGCACGAATCAACTGCAACGCGTTGCGGTGAACGAATCGCGTCTGAAGATTCCGATCTTGTTTGGGTTCGACGTGATTCACGGATACCGCACCATCTTCCCGATTCCGCTTGGTGAAGCGAGCAGTTGGGATCCTTCGCTGGCCGAACGCTCCACGGCCGTTGCTGCACAGGAAGCAAACAATGCCGGGCTGCGTTGGACCTTCGCGCCGATGGTCGACATCGCGCGCGATCCGCGTTGGGGACGAATCACGGAAGGCGCCGGTGAAGATCCGTATCTCGGGGCAGCTTTCGCGCGCGCTCGTGTGCGCGGTTTTCAGGGTGCTGACTACAGCGCGCCCGACAAGATACTTGCCTGCGCGAAACACTTTGTCGCGTACGGCGCCGCTGAAGGGGGCCGCGACTACAACACTACGGACCTGTCCGAGAACACGCTGCGCGAGATCTACTTTCCGCCTTTCAAAGCTGCCGTCGACGCTGGTGTCGGCACGTTGATGAGCTCATTCAACGCCATCAACGGTGTGCCGGCATCAGCGAATCCTTTCACGCTTACTAAAGTGCTGCGGCAGGAGTGGAAATTTGACGGGTTCGTCGTCAGCGACTACACCTCGGTGAAAGAACTCATCAACCACGGCATCGCTGCCAACGAAGAAGAAGCAGCGGCGGCTGCACTCAATGCGGGCGTTGACATGGAGATGGTGAGCCGCAGCTACAACGCTTTCGGCCCGCAGCTCTTGAAACAAAACAAACTAACGACAGCGACGATCGACGAAGCCGTGCGACGCATTTTGCGAATCAAGTTTCGGCTCGGGCTGTTCGATCATCCTTTCACGGATGAAGCCGCCGAACCGAATTCGTTGTTGCGTCCGGAGAGCATTCGTCTTGCTCGCGAGATCGCCGGCCGCTCGATGGTTTTGTTGAAAAATGATCGCGACGTTTTGCCGCTCGCGAAGAACGTTGGCTCGATCGCGGTGATTGGTCCACTCGCCGACGATCGCCGTGCGCCGCTTGGTTGGTGGGCCGGTGACGGCAAGGAAGAAAATACCGTGACGCCGCTGGCAGGCATAAAAGCCAAGGTGTCGGCGCAAACGAGAGTGGCCTACGCGAAGGGCTGTGATGTGAAGGGTGAGTCCACGGCCGGATTCGAGGAAGCCGTCAACCTCGCGAAGCAATCTGACGTGGCGCTGGTCTTTGTGGGCGAGCTTGCCGAGATGGTCGGCGAAGCCGCGTCGCGCAGTTCGTTGGATCTTCCCGGGCGTCAACTGGAACTCGTGCAGGCGATTCATGCGACAGGAAAACCGACGATTGTCGTGCTCGTGAACGGGCGGCCTTTATCCATTGGATGGGTCGTCAACAACGTGCCCGCAATACTCGAATCGTGGATGGGCGGCAGCCAATCCGGAAACGCAATCGCGGATATCTTGTTTGGCGACGTGAATCCGGGTGGGAAGTTGCCGGTGACTTTTCCGCGGACTGTCGGACAAGTGCCGATGTACTACAACTACATGAACACCGGCCGGCCGCCGGAGGAACAGAACAGGTACACGTCGAAGTATATCGACCTGCCTTGGACGCCGCTCTTCCCTTTTGGCTACGGTTTGAGCTACACGAAATTTAAGTTTTCAAACCCGCAGCTCAACACGCCGCGCATCGACAATAACGGTAAGCTAACGGTGAGTGTTGAAGTTGAAAATGTGGGCCGGCGAGCTGGCGACGAAGTAGTCCAACTCTACATCCGCGATCCTGTTGCGACGATGACCAGGCCAGTCAAAGAGCTGAAAGGATTTCAACGCGTCACCCTGCAGCCCGGTGAGAAACGGCGCGTCGAGTTTACGCTGGGCCACGAGGAGCTCGGGTTTTGGAACCGCGAGCTGCGTTATGTCGTCGAGCCAGGCGAGTTCAGAGTAATGATTGGGCCAAACTCCGCAGACGTCGTGGAAGCAAAGTTCGAAGTAGTCGCAAACCGGTAGATGCCATCCACACCACAAAAGAGCACCCAACTCAGAAATCCTCTTTTTTGTGCTTTTTGTGCCTCTTTGTGGCTGCTTCTGCTGTTTGCGGCCGTCGCGGCGCAAACACGTGACGCCTTCCTTGACGACCTTCAGCAGCGCTCGTTTCGTTACTTCTGGGAACAAGCCGATCCGCAGACAGGCCTCGTGCCGGATCGTGCTCGCATGGACGGCTCGGCTTTGCCGCCGAGTCATCAGAACGTGGCCAGCATCGCTGCCACCGGGTTTGGTCTAAGTGCGCTTTGCATTGCAGCGGACCGAGCGTGGATCGATCAAGCCCAGGCCCGCGAACGCACGCGCAACACTTTGCGGTTCTTCGACGCGCGTGCCTTTCAACAACGCGGCTGGTTCTACCATTGGATGGATTCAAAGACCGGTGAGCGTCGCTGGAATAGCGAAGTCTCTTCCATCGACACCGCTCTACTCCTCGCAGGAATACTCACCGTGCGACAGTGCTTTGGTGACGATGAAGAAATCGTGCGACTCGCCGGCCGGATCTACCGCCGCGTCGACTTTCGCTGGATGCTGAACGGCGATCCGCTGCTGCTATCACATGGCTGGAGGCCGGAGACAGGTTTTCTTCGCCCGCGCTGGGACACGTACAGCGAAGATACCATCCTCTATTTGCTCGCAATCGCATCGCCGACGCATCCGATTCCCGCCGCTTCCTGGCAGGCGTTGTGGCGCGATCGTTACCGCTACGAGGGCCACAGTTATTTCACGACGATCGGCGTGCCTTTGTTCATGCACCAGTATGCGCACGCGTGGATCGACTATCGTAACCGGCGTGAAACGAGCGGTGACCGCATTGACTATTTCCAAAACTCTATTGCGGCGACTCTCGCTCATCGCGCGTTCTGCATGAATCTGTCGCACGACTTCCCTGCCTATGGACCAGACGTGTGGGGTATCACCGCGTCTGACAGTGCGAAAGGCTATCTCGCCTGGGGCGGACCACCACGCGACGTGGACATCGATGGAACGGTTGTTCCTGCCGCAGCGGGTGGCTCCTTGATGTTCACTCCCGAACTTTCTGCGCGAGCGTTGCGCACGATGCACGAGAAGTACGGCGCGAAGATCTATGGGAAGTATGGCTTTGTTGATGCGTTTAATCCGAACAGCGGGTGGGTCGATGCTGATGTCATTGGGATCAATGTGGGAATCATTCTGCTCAGCGCCGAGAATATGAACACGGGAAATATCTGGCGCTGGTTCATGCAAAACCGCGAGATTCCGCTCGCCATGCAGCGAATCGGGCTCGTGAAATACAACCCTTCAACCAGGACGTCCCTGGTCCATGTTTACAAGTAAGTGCGTTGACATCCAAACATCTGTGTGCATAATGAAGTCGTGGAAAAACCAAAAACTACCTCAGACGAGAAAAAGCCGAAGCGACCTCCCCGCGTGCAGCTTTCGGAAGAAGAAGTTTTGAAGCGGATGAAGGAGTTTTCAAAACGAAAGGAGCAGTTCCTTGCCGCTGCTCGAGCGGGTAAGAGTTGAAGTTTATCTTCCAGATCCTCACTTAGCAGAATACGAAAAGTTATTGCAGTCGCTTGCAGAAGAGTTCACCTATGCATTTGGTGGATGTAGCATTGTGCGAGGTCTGGAAGGTAGCTATCTTTCGATTGGGGGGATGGTCATGCCGGATCGGATCAATCTGCTCTATGCCGACATTCCCACGGCCTTGACCACGAACTTTACTGTCGTTGCAGGGTACGCAGGAGAATTGAAACGTGCCGCGATGGAGGTCTTGGCCGAGGAAACGATTCTCATTACTGTCGAGCAGATCCATCATGCTGTTTAGTAAGATGTATAGATGAAGCTACTGATTATCGGTGGGACGAGATTTCTCGGCCGACATCTGGTCACCGCAGCGCGCGCACGTGATCACGAGATCACGCTCTTCAATCGCGGGCTGCACGCGTCTGAACCAGGTGTCGAAACGATCCGAGGCGATCGGCACGCCGATCTGGACAAACTCAAGGGCCGGCGTTGGGATGCGGTGGTGGACACCTGTGGGATGCTGCCGCGCACTGTGCAAGCTGCGGCAGAAGTGTTGTCTGACTCAGTCGAGCGTTACGTTTTTATTTCCACTCAAAACGTTTACGCGGACGTCAGCCTGCCCGGTGTCGATGAACAGTCTCGGCTTACCACGCTTACAACTGAACAACTCGCCGAGGCAAATGTGATTGACACTGCAGGAGAGCCCTCGTATGGAAAGATGTATGGAGGGCTCAAAGCGCTCTGTGAAGACGCCGCCGAGGAGGTGATGCCTGAGCGAGTGCTCACAATTCGTCCGGGATTGATTGTTGGTCCGTACGATTACACCGACCGTTTCACTTACTGGGTCGCGCGTGTCGCCCGTGGCGGCGAAGTGTTGGCCCCGGATTGCCCGGATCGCTTTGTCCAGTTCATCGACGCGCGCGACTTAGCCGCGTGGATTGTCAGCATGATTGAACGCAGAGCAGTTGGAGTCTATAACGCGAACGGCCCACCGAACAGTGTCACGATGCAGGACGTGCTCGAGCAGTGCAAATCCATTGCCGATAGCGATGCGTCGTTTACCTGGGTCAGCGAAGATTTTCTGCTCCAGGAGAACGTCGCGCCCTGGAGTGAAATGCCGCTCTGGTTGCCGGAAAACGCCGCACCGCACTTGAAAGGCTTCATGTTTATCAACTGTGACAAAGCTGTCCACGCCGGTCTCAGTCATCGACCGCTCGCAGAGATAATCAGAGACACCTCAACGTGGTACCAAACAAGCCGGGCGGACGACCAGTTGAAAGCCGGCATCGATGCTGAGAAAGAACAAATGCTGCTTCGCAAATGGCACGAAACGCATCGAACTCCTCGTGCGGATAGAACCAAGCGGACCCGAGTATCGTAGTACCACGTGTGAGGAGGGTGAAACGAATGTATTGTTCGTCTTGCGGTGCGGCTGTGGCGCAGGGGTTGAGCTACTGCAATCATTGCGGCGGCAAGTTGAATCGGGCCGAGACCGGGGTCAAGTCGTCAGAAGTCAGACCTGAGTTTCTTCTTACGTGGATGGTCGGGACCTTCATCTTCGGCCTTGCAGCTATTACCATGCTCATGGGCGTGATGAAAGTTGTACTTGGCTTACGCGTGGAACCAGTCCTGGCGTTATCGCTAATACCTTTTCTACTTTTATTGATCATCGAAGGCGTTCTTATTCGTCTGTTGTTTCGGCGTTCTAAACCTGCCGAAATCAGCGGAACGAAGGAGCAAGTCACTAACGAACTCGACGCGGCCCAGGCGCGAGTGTTGCCGGAGCCCAAAGCCAGCGTCACGGAGCACACCACCCGCGCGTTCGATCCTGTCCACACTGAACGGAAATAGCCCGGGCTCTCGAACCGCTAAAACTCGCAGCTTTAGTCTTAACTGCTGCTACAATCGCCGCCACTTTGCAATCGAGGAAGAGTCGATTGGCGATCCAAGGTTTACAAATACGTCGTGCTGAGCCGGATGATTATGCGGCGGTGTACGAAATGTTTAGTAAACCCAAGGCGTACGCCGGTACCCTTCAGTTGCCATATCCATCTCGTGAGCAGTGGCGCCAACAGCTCGCTGAAACCTCCAAAGGCTATTACAACCTTGTGGCCGTCGCCGGCGATCGCGTCGTCGGCATGGTCAGCGTCGAGACGTTTCCGAACAGGCCTCGTCGCAAACATGTCGGGGCCATCGGCATTTGCGTGCACGACGATTGGCAAGGCAAAGGTATCGGCACGGCGCTCATGCGCGCCATCATCGATCTGGCTGACAACTGGTTGAACCTGAGGCGGCTCGAGCTCGAGGTCTATGCCGACAATGAAGCAGCCATCAGCTTGTATGAGCGAATGGGATTCGAAGTTGAGGGAACGCTACGACAGCACGCATTTCGCAACGGCCAGTATGTTGATTCAAAGATGATGGGCCGGTTGCGCGTGTGAGTTCTATGAACCGCATACTAATCGCCATTCTATCGCTGGCATTCGCTGGCCAGGTTTTCTCACAACAGCGACTGCCGCACTTCAAGGACTATCCAGTTTCTAAAGTCTACACTGGAGTAAATGCTCCAGTGGTTTTGAAGCGTGACGACAGGATGTTTCGGACCAGGTTGCGCGAAGCGTCGAAAGAAAAGCCGAACTTTGCCGGCCACTACATTGTGACAATCTGGGGCTGCGGCACGTCGTGCGTGATGGGAGCAGTCGTCGACGCAAAGACCGGCCGGGTTTACTGGTGGAATTTCACTGTTTGCTGCTGGCCCAACGTCGACGATAAATTCGAGCCGATTGAGTATCGTCTCAACAGCAGCCTGATTGTTTTTTCAGGTGCGAGAAACGAGAAGGAGGGCGACGTCGGAGCGCACTTCTACAAGTTTGACGGTCGGCGCTTCGTGCACCTGCGTTCCATTCCCACGGAATAAACGCGGCGCTCACCCTCGTGAGCGCCACGTTTAGGCGGGGGGATTAAACGGGCGCGTTTACCGCGGAGACCGGCTCAGCCAGCGATATGGCAGCCTCGACAGTAAACCCGCCGAAGTCAGGACGATCGGGATTCGGATCGTTAAAGTCAACGCCCAGCCCGCAGAGCTTTGCAGCGGGAGCGCGTTGGGCCAGGTGAAATTCGCCCGCCTCCAGAGCTTGACGCGTTCCGCGAAAGCCTCGCGACATCGCTAACCACGTGAGTTGGATTAGCCCCTGATCAGTCAGCATGGTACTAACTAACCCCGATCCGTAGACACCGATACGGTAGTCCGACTCTCCACCGCTCCCCTCCTCGAACGCACGTCTCACCCCTTCGAAGAATGGGACGACGTTGTTAGCCATTTCACTGGTGTTCGCATCGAAATCAACTGAGAAATAGATTCCGGAGCCGGCCGGCTGGCCGATGTTGTGTCGCGCGTGGCGAAAGGCAGTACGGCCCGCAGCGAATCCTTTCGCGTCACTGAAGTCCGCTACTCGATCCTGGCGCTGCTGAAAGACGACAGCTATTTGCATTCCGTTTGCGGAAAGTGCTTTGGCTTCGGGCAGCTCGAGTCTCTTGTTCGGGAAAGCTGCCGAGTTGTTGAGATTGTAATAGCGGATCACTGTGCGCACGCCTTTCGAGCGTAAACAAGCAATGCTGGATTTTGTGCTGAATGGAGTGTCGATAATACTCATCCTGGTATACCTCCTGGGGGCCTAAGCGCGAGGTTCTGTTCGCACCTCACATACGTAATGAATAATCGGCGCAATTTGTTTCGCGGTGCCGCTTTGCCTTGGACGCGATCGCACAAAAGGCACCAAAAACAAGGAGACTTCTTTTGTGCTTTTCGTGGCTGAAATACTTTAAGGTAAGAACATAACTCTTGACGATGAGGCCCGCGAGTGCGCTAGGATGCGTCGCATCTTTCATTCGCACCACGCGCTTATCCTAATGCGATTTGAAGTCATTACTGCTTTTATCTTGGGGATACTTCTTCCAGTGCTGGAAACTGCGCGTCGAGGGATCAGCTACTGGGCAGTCGACTTCACCACTATGTTCGAGGATTATCTGGCAGGGGCATTGTTGCTCATCGGCGCCTGGTCCACGTATCGGAGGCGTTCGTGGGGGCCGATTTTCCTCGTGCTCGCGTGGGCTTCTCTGTCAGGGCTGTTAGGCAGCAGCTTCTGGGGACAGCTTGAAGAAACGTTGCGGCACACTGCTTCCGAGCCAAACAACGTGCTGATCGTCGTCGTTAAATTCCTATTGTGGAGTACGTGCGTTACGTCTTTGGTACTCTCATTCCGCCGGGCGATACGGTCTGAGAGCACGCACGGATAGCTGAATCTGGAGGGCTTCATGGTTTGGCGGCCTGACCGACTCCTTAAAGCCATTCTCATTTGGACCATGATCACGATGATCATCGTCTGGTTGCCGCTGATACGCGGTCTGATGGATGGCGATAGCTATGAGTGGGGCAACTCCTTTTGGGGAATTCAGGTGGGCGGACAAGGTGTTCACGGTCAGTATTGGCTGTTGCTGCTGCAAGCCATAATCGGGATAGCTGTACTTTATTTCGGCTGGCGAGGAGCTCGCCAACCATTTCACTGGCTCCTCTTACTCTGGCACATTCCACTAGGTGCGCAGGCGATCTATGACGCCATCAGTTCTCCTGAGGATTATCGATTTAGAGGCGACACCCTCGGCGTGGACGTATCGTTAGCCTGGGTCGGCCCACTGTTCTTCGGCGGCTTTGCGCTGTTATCTGTGCTTTGGGTAATCCGCGATTTCAGAAGAGAACGAGACACAGCGGCGCCGGAGTGGAAGCGTGCGAATTATGTCTTGCTTCTGATTGCAGTGTCGTTGCTTCCGATACAGTTTCTACTTCTCAGGTTTGGTGAGCAACATGGGCCAGGAGATCAGGCGGGTGTGATTCTGACTATGGGTCAATGGGTTTTAATAAACTTAGGTTTGTTTCCCTGGTTGAGATCGAAGGTGAGCGAAACAGCTCACGCGTAAGTACGACCTGTTCACACGGTCGATAAAATGAATAACATTGCCGTATCGAGACAGATGGTTAGACCTCTTTCAGTTGAACACTAAAAACTTATGAAACCTAAAGAACTCACCATCCGCGGCCTGGTTCTGGGCGCGCTCATCACAACGATCTTTACTGCCGCCAACGTCTACCTCGGTTTGAAGGTTGGTCTTACCTTCGCGTCGTCAATCCCGGCAGCAGTGATCTCGATGGCGATTCTGAGCGTCGTGAAGGACTCGTCGATCCTCGAAAACAACATCGTCCAGACTGTCGCGTCCGCCGCCGGCACGCTTTCGGCGATCATCTTTGTCCTCCCGGGATTGGTGATCGTCGGCTGGTGGACGGGCTTTCCCTTCTGGCAATCGTTTCTCATTTGTCTGAGCGGGGGCGTGCTCGGTGTGTTGTTCACGATTCCACTGCGACGAGCGCTCGTTACGAACTCCGATCTGCCTTATCCCGAAGGCGTCGCGGCCGCTGAAGTTTTGAAAGTCGGCTCCGGCACGCGTGGCGAAACAAAGGACGAGACCGGCGAAGCGCGCGAAGGTCTCACGGCTGTGATCCTCGGTTCAGTCGCTTCCGCAGGACTCGCGATCGTGACGGGGACGCGTCTCCTGGCCGGTCAAATCGGCGGGTTCTTCCGTATCGGCGCGCTCGCGTCCAGCGGGTACGACATTGCCTTCTCACTCGCGCTTGTCGGCGCGGGCCATCTTGTTGGTCTGTCAGTCGGCATGGCGATGTTGACTGGTCTCATTATCGCGTGGGCCATCGCGGTGCCGATCTTGACGTCGATGCAACCTGCGGCTGCGGGCGTCGACCTCGCGGCACACACAACCGCGATCTGGCGTACGCAGGTGCGGTTCATCGGCGCGGGCGCAATTGCGATCGCCGCGATATACACGCTCGCCAGGCTTGCCAAACCCGTTGTGGGCGGGCTCGTAAGCACGCTCGCGAGCTCTCGCATGGGTGGAGAACGAGATGATCGCGATCGTGACCTCTCACCCGCCTGGATTATTGTGCTCACTGCCGCATGTCTCCTCATCAGTGCATGGCTGGCTTTCACCTTTGCGCGGTCGACGGTGCTCGCATCGAATGCAGTCACGCTTACTTTGATCGCGGTGCCGTTCGTGTTGATTGCTGGTTTTCTTATAGCCGGAATCTGCGGCTACATGGCTGGATTGATCGGCGCGTCGAATAGCCCGATCTCGGGTGTGGGCATTCTGTCGATCGTGCTGTGTGCGTCAATGCTGATCCTCGCGGTAACTCCGACCACGGCCACACGTCCGGCGCTCGTCGCGTTCGCACTCTTCATCACCGCGATCGTCTTTGCGTGCGCGACGATCTCAAACGATAACCTGCAGGACTTGAAAACTGGCCAGCTCGTGGGCGCGTCGCCGATGCGGCAACAGATCGCGCTTATTGTTGGGGTGGCTGCGGGTGCGTCTGTCATTCCGTTTGTGCTGAACCTGCTGGCGACTGCGTATGGATTTGCGGGAGCTGCGAACGTCAATGTTGTCGCCGAGAATCCGTTGCCGGCGCCGCAAGCAACGCTCATTTCCGCGCTCGCTCAAGGTGTGATCGGTGGAAACCTTGAGTGGAAGATGATCGGTATCGGCGCGGTAATCGGCGTTGGTCTGATTATCGTGGACACGGTCCTGGGCGCGATGAAGAAACTGCGCATTCCACCACTCGCCGTCGGCATCGGTATTTATTTGCCCATGTCGGCAACTTTCGCGGTTGTTGTTGGTGCGGTGCTCTCTTATTGGTATAGCTGGCGTATTCGTTCTACTCCAAATCCGGAACGTGCTGAGCGGCTCGGTACGCTCGTCGCGTCGGGGCTGATCGTCGGCGAGAGTCTGTGGGGCGTTATCAACGCCGGTCTAATTGTTGGCCGCTCGAATGACGCGCCGATTGGATTGTTTCCGGCAGATTTTGCGCCTGCGCCATGGCTGGGACTGCTCGGGTTCATCGGTGTAATCGTTTGGTTGTATTCATGGATGTTGCGCCGCTCGCGAGCGCAAGGATAGAAGCACCGGCGTTTGGCCACGCCATCCTGAACAACTTAGAATATGAAGGCGGCGCGGTTAATCAATGTCCTCAGATCCGCTCGACACCTCACTCTATTCGCGTTATCGCCGGTTGATTACCTCTCTCGAGTGCTGAACGATAAAACAGACTTGCCTCCGCTACACCTGCGCAGGTATGTCGGTCCGCTGCGAAGTTTCGAATCGTCTGGCGCGGAGTTTATGAGCTATCTGCGGCTGCTTGGCGAGCTACAGCCGCACGAGTGCGTTTTGGACATCGGCTGTGGTTGCGGCCAGATGGCTCTTTATCTCCAAGACTATCTCGACGATAACGGTCGCTATGTCGGAGTAGACATACATCGACCGTCGATCAGGTGGTGTCAGAAGCAGATCGCCAGCCGCCTGAGTAATTTTCAATTCGCACAAATTGACGTCCGCAACCTCGCCTACAACCCAAAGGGCAGACATCATCCCGAGACCTACCGCTTTCCATACGAGGATCACTCATTCGATCTGATTGTGTTGAAATCAGTCTTCACACACATGCGCCCAGCGGAAGTAAGTAATTACCTGGGCGAAGTAGCACGCTTGCTGAATAGCAATGGCCGGTGTTTGGCGACGTTCTTCCTGCTCAATGAGGAACAGGCTCGCCTTGCGCGCGAGGGAAGAAACTCTTTGCGCTTTGAGCATGGTGAAGGCGTGTGGCGCTATGTTCATGAACATAGTCCGGAGAGTGCGGTTGCGTATGGTGAGAGTTATGTGATGGAGTTGCTTGCGCAACACGGATTAGGACTGAAAGAGCGGATCTATTACGGCGGCTGGTCAGGGCGTAGCGACGGGCTGTCGTATCAGGATATTTTGTTGCTCGAAAAGAAATGATTCGCTTTCGGAAATAACAAACTCGGTGAAACCAAACGATCGCCACAAAAAAGCACAAAAGGCACAAAATTCAGGCATTTCCTTTTGTGGCTTTTGTGCGTTTTGTGGCTGAAACAGGCAAACGCATGTCGAAGCCGCTTAGATCGTGATGACAACTGTAATCTCCTTCGAACGTCCCGACAGCGCGGACGCGCGGACGTTGATTACTGAACTAGAAGCACACCTCGCGCCGCTCTATCCTGTTGAAAGCCGCCACGGTTACAGCGTCGAGAAGTTGCTTCACGAAGATGTCGCCTTCTTCCTCATCCGCGTAGAGGGAACTGCCGCGGGCTGTGGCGGTATCAAACTGGTCGGCACTGACTACGGTGAAATCAAGCGCATGTACGTCCGTCCGCAGTTTCGCGGGTGCGGCCTCGCCAAGTTGATGTTAGATCACCTCGCTAACTACGCGCGCGATCGTGGCGTCACCTTACTTCGATTGGAAACCGGTATTCACCAACACGAAGCGATCGGATTGTACGAGCGTGCAGGTTTTCAAACGGTTGGCCCTTTCGGTGAGTACAAGCCCGATCCGTTAAGCAGGTTCTTTGAGAAGCGAATCGTCTAAATCGTGCGTAGGACTGTTACGTATTGACAAACACTTAGCGAAGGAATAACTTCCCCGCGCTCTAACACGCTTTCAAGCCCCCTAATTGAAGGAGATCAGCATGGCAATTCAAGTAATTCTTAGTCAGGCCGGGCCACTACCCATCAAAGCAACTTTCAATGCTCCCGGTGACTCGCCTATGTATATCGAAGTTAACGGTTCAGTCTGGACCCAAACCGCAAATCAAATGAT
The DNA here is from genome assembly GCA_035696765.1 of Pyrinomonadaceae bacterium. Taxonomy (GTDB): domain Bacteria; phylum Acidobacteriota; class Blastocatellia; order Pyrinomonadales; family Pyrinomonadaceae; genus PSRF01. Next base: position 13,497 of record DASSEB010000203.1, read on the forward strand.
TGGGATCGCGATCGCACTCGACGGCAACCAGCTTGGTACGGCGAAGATCTTCTCGAATGCGAACGCGACTCACCGGGCCGTGGTGCCCGCATACGTTGCGGTCAAGCTTACCCAGGGCCAACACACACTCACCTTGTCAGCTATAACGCCAGGCACGACAGTATCGGATTACAATGACTTTTACACCGCAGTGATCCATTACTAGCAGCATGTGAAGATAAGGAGACCTCTCCTCCTTATCGTTCCTTTAAATCGTCCACTCGAGAATACGCACTTTCTGCTTCAGAAGCCGCTCAAAGAATAGTCGAGACGTTCAAATTCAGGAAGGCGAAAGAATGAAACCCATTGCCTATTTAAGCCTCGCGCTTTTCTTTTACATCTCTCCCGTCGGAGCGCAGGAGATGCATCAGCACCGGCACGATGGTTCAGAGAAACTGGGCCAGGTGAATTTCAATGTGTCGTGTACCCCGCAGGCCCAAAAGCAATTCAATCACGCCGTCGCGTGGCTGCATTCTTTCGAATACGAGGAAGCCGAGAAGGCTTTCACCGAAGTTACCGTGATGGACCCGCAGTGCGGAATGGGCTACTGGGGCATCGCGATGAGTAATTACCATCCTCTTTGGGCGCCGCCCACCGCGCCGGAGTTGAAGAAGGGTTGGAGCGCTGTGGAAAAGGCGAAGTCTGTTTCGGCACGAACGCCACGCGAGCAGGCTTACATCGCCGCGATCGAAACTTTTTACAAAGATTACGACAAGGTCGATCATCGCGCCCGGACCTTTGCTTACAGCGATGCGATGAAGAGAGTGCACGAGCTCAATCCATCTGATCGTGAAGCAGGTGTGTTCTACGCGCTGGCGCTGATCGCTACCGGAACGATGTCGCCTGACAAAACTTACGCGCGGCAAAAAGAGGCAGCGCAGATTTTGAATCAGGTTCTCGCGCGCGAGCCGCAACATCCGGGAGTCGCTCATTACCTGATTCACAGTTACGACTACCCTGCTCTCGCTGAACTCGCACTACCGGCCGCGCGCAGCTACGCGAAGATCGCCCCCGCATCAGCACACGCGCAGCACATGCCTTCGCACATTTTTATTCGCTTGGGTTTGTGGCAGGAGGCTATCAGTTCGAATCTCGACGCGCACAGCGCGGCCAAATCCTTCGCGGTCAGAAACCACATATCCGGCGCATGGGATGAACAACTGCACGCGATGGACTATCTGGTCTATGCTTATCTCCAACGCGCCCAGGACAAACATGCAGCGGGCGTGCTTGACGAGCTGAACCGGCTGCAAAAAGTCGAGCCGCCGACTTTCAAAGTGGCCTACGCTTACACAGCGATCCCGGCTCGGTATGCGCTCGAACGACGTCAATGGCGTGAGGCGGCAACACTCAACATGCCCCCTGGGCAATTGGGAGAGTTTTTGTTGAGCCAGTTTCCGTGGGCCAAGGCCCACCTTCACTTCGCGCGCGCAATTGGAGCCGCGCGCAGCGGCGATACGGTTGCGGCTGCGCGGGAAGTTGATGAGTTAGCCGCCATCCGGCAAAAGCTCGTCGAAGTCAAAGGCGATTATGACTGGGCCAAGCAGGTTGATATTCAGCGTCTGCTTGCGTCAGCGTGGGTTGAGTATACGGAAGGTAAGCATGATGAAGCGCTCAAGCTGGCGCGGTCGGCAGCAGATCTCGATGACGCTACGGAAAAGCATCCCGTGACGCCCGGATCGATTCTTCCGGCGCGAGAGCAACTGGGGGAATTGTTGTTGGAGCTCAAGCAACCTGCGGCGGCGTTGCAGGAGTTTGAAACGTCTTTTCAGAGCACACCTAATCGGTTCAATGGTCTTTACGGCGCTGCGCGTGCAGCGCGGCTCGCAGGCAATCGGAAGAGTGCGAATGTTTACTATCGAAAACTGCTGGACCTAGCGCGGGACACGGATAGCGCAAGGCCTGAAGTTGCGGAAGCGAAAACGTTTCTCGCGAGCGGCAAATAAGATCGAACCGCCTTGTCGTATCCTACTAGGTTCTGGTTACGTTCGGTAAATTAGCCGCCGATTTTCACGGATTAACGCGGATCCTATCTCTGTTTATCTGTGAAATCCGCGGCTAAATAAATTAGATGTCAATCACTCTCGAGGATCTGCGGCGATTCACGGTGGGGAGGAATTTTCCCGGACCGGCGACGCTGAATAATGCGCTTCAGACGATGGGATTTGTGCAGGCGGATCCGATTCGTGCGCCCGCGCGCGCGCAGGACCTGATCCTGCGGCACCGGGTCAGGAATTATCACGCGGGTGATCTTGAGCGGCGGTACGAGACGCTCGATGTCGAGGAGGACTTCTTCGTCAACTATGGTTATGTCACGCGGTCGTTGCAGTCGTTAATGCACCCGCGCTCGAACTCACATGAATCGCCATGGCCGCGCGGTCAGAAGAAGACGGCGAAACTCCTGCTCGACTTCATACGCGAGCGCGGCGCAGCGCATCCGCGTGAAGTTGACGAGCAATTCGCGCATGGGCGAGTAACGAACTATTGGGGCGGATCGTCAAAAGCCACGACACATCTTTTGGACGCGATGCAGTACACGGGTCTACTGCGCGTCGTGCGGCGTGAGAAAGGCATTCGCATTTACGCCTCGCACCAACACGATTCCTTTCCTATGACTGCGGTCGAGCGTCGCGCACGAATCGATGCCCTCGTCGATACAGTGGTTGATATTTACGCGCCGCTGCCTGGTCCAGGTCTTTCCTACTACGTGCGACGCCTGCAATATGCCGCGCCCCAGTGGAAAGGTGAGTTGCAGAGCGCGTTGAAACGCGCCAGGGAGCGACTGGCTCACGAGCGAGTGGAAGGTATCGATTGGTATTGGGCAACCGGCGAGAGTGCAGTAGGGCATTCAGTTCCGGACACAGTGAGACTGCTTGCGCCGTTCGATCCGGTGGTACACGATCGCGCTCGCTTCGAGCGCTTGTGGAATTGGGAATATCGCTTCGAAGCCTACACACCTGTGCCCAAACGAAAATTTGGCCACTATGCTATGCCTTTGCTTTGGCGCGAGCACGTGATTGGCTGGGCCAACCTCTCGGTAAATAATGGTGAACTCAAAGCTGATATTGGCTACGTCGCCTCACCACCGCGTGAGCGTGCGTTCAAGCGCGAACTCGATGAGGAACTCAACCGGATGCGTGAATTTTTACGTCTTTGAAAACGCCCGAACGCGCTGTGCAAAACTCGCTCAATATGAGTAACCTATGCGTCACAGGTTCCAAAGGAGAAGGAAGTTATGAGTGAAGACCGGGAAGACAACACTATCTATAAAGTGGTCGTCAACCATGAGGAGCAGTATTCTATCTGGCCTGCCGATCGGGAGAATGCGCTTGGATGGAACGATGCGGGCAAGACCGGCACGAAGGAAGAGTGTTTGGCTTACATCAAGGAAGTCTGGACTGACATGAGACCGCTCAGTCTGCGTAAGAAGATGGAAGAGCAGGCGAAGGCACAGGGCCTCGATTCGTAATGAGCAGGAACGTGACTGAAAAATCTCCGACGCGTTGGCTGCCCGCGTTTAAGGAAAGGCCGGACGCGCGGTTGAGGCTGTTTTGTTTTCCTTACGCCGGAGGCAACGCTGCGAGTTTTCGCGGATGGGCGGACGCATTTCCGCGATCCATTCAGGTGTTGGCGGTGCAACTTCCCGGACGGGGCGAACGTCTTTCAGAACCTACTTTCAAAGACCTGCCGGACATGGTCCAGGTACTTGGACCAGCGTTGTCTCCCTATTTCAATAAGCCCTTCGCGTTTTTTGGACACAGCATGGGAGCGCTAATCAGTTTCGAACTCACCCGCTGGTTGCGCCGGACCGGAGGCCCAATGCCGGTCCATCTGTTTGTCTCCGGACGCCGCGCGCCGCAACTCCCCGATGAAGAACCGGTCAGCTACAATCTACCGGAGCCGGAGTTTATTGAACGTTTACGAAAACTGAACGGTACGCCGCAGGAGGTATTGAACCATCCTGAGTTGATGCAATTGATGGCGCCGCTGCTGCGTGCCGATTTTTCGGTGTGCGAGACTTATCAATATGAAAACGAACCACCGCTCGACATTCCGATAACTGCGTTTGGTGGTCTTGAGGACTTTGAAGTTTCGCGCGACAAGCTCGAGCCATGGCAAGCGCATACGACTGCCTCATTTTCTTTTCACACCTTCCCGGGCGATCACTTCTTCATCCACAAGTCGCAAAACGACATCATCCGCATAGTAAATAAGAAGCTCCCGGTCCAATACGCCGAATAGTTCAGCGACAAAAGAACCGCGCAACTTTATCTGCTGTTTGTGCTTCTTTGTGGCTACTTAACGTATTCCCAATGCCAGGGCTCGTAAAAGTAAGGACGAAATCCGAAACGTTCTGCATTGTGCACGAGCCAACGATAGGCGGGAGTGTTGACCTGTATCGCGCGATTTGAGTCCTTCGTATCAACGGGCTCGCCGCCGACGTAGAGGTCCAACGCGCGGCCGGTGAAGTGTGGGCTGTTGACGGCTAGTCCGGCCCTGCCCGAATCGGGTGACTGCTGCCGCAACCGATCCTGATACTCACGCGAGCGAAAAGCTGAAACGATCTTCAAATATCCGCGCCCGAGCTTCAAATCGGCGTCAGCAGCAGCAAACATCTCTTTATATGCCGCATACGTGTTGCGCTCGACCTGACGAAGTTCCGCTGCTCTTCCCGGATCGTAGAAGTCGGCGGGCGGCGCGGTGAGCAACTGATCGGGCGTCGCGGCTGTTCGGTCTTTAAGCCGGTTGCTTTGCCACTGCGACACCAAACGCATCAACGAGTTTTCATCAAGCACACCATCAGCACTCAAACGAGATCGCTTTTGCCAGGCGGCAAGTGCGGCGGCGAAATCACTCGACGTTGAATCGTGATGCGTGTTCAGAGTTTTGCTTATCAACGCATCGTAGAGATACCAACCTCGCTGTTGCTTCCCGCCAAAGGTCCAATTCAGTTCGTTTCTGAGTGTCGTATTCCTCGCGGCCGCCTCAGCAAACCCTGACCCATCCGGCCGTGGCGCCTTACCGTTACTACTGCGAGCCGGAAACGATGCAACCCCCGCAATTATTGCGACCACCGCAACAACAATCGTGATGTGAATTCTGACACGCTTCATAAGCTCACAAGGGGCCTGCACGAAATGGCCTATTATCGACAGATGCGCTAACGGCGTCTTCGGTTCGACGCTTTTTTCCGTTTTGTGTTCACTTTGACGGATTTTCTTGGGGCCTTCACTTTCACGGATTTGTCCGGCGCATGATGGGCTTCTTCAACGGGCTTGCCAGCCTCCTCCAGCGACGCAGTAATCAGCTCGTCGCTTGGCCGCGTGCCGTTGATAAAAGCAAACACGTGATAATTGGCGTTGCGCTCGCGTATGACCTCGATGCGCTGCTCGTTTTTCAAACGCGCCAGTTCGGCCATCACAAACGTTTGTTCAGCGGCGCTCATGTAACGGTAGTCGATGTCGAAAGAGAGGCCGGTTGAGTGCGGTGGCGTATCGATGAGTACCGCGTTGCGGTTCACGCGCCTCAACGAACGTTGATACTGTTCCGGTCGCACGAGTGAACTCACCGGCAGCGGACGATCAAACTGCTGATGATACGCGGACGCTACTGCTTCGAGGATCTTCAACGCCTGCGGCCTTAGCGAACTCAACATGCTTATCTTCAACGCCTCGCGGTCAGACGGATTATCGAGATTGTATGAGCGTCCGCCGAAATTCTTCGCGAGCGTTTGCAACGACTCGTAATCCCGGAACAGTTTCTGACGACTGACAGGGTTTTTATAAAACTGATCGAGCAACGCTCTTTCTTCATCGTTCGACGCGCGTTCCTGCTCACGTTCTGAAATCTGTTTTTGCAGGTCACTGCGTTTCGTGCGTTCACGTTTTGTCAACTTGCCTGCTTGAGCATTCAGCGCTTTGATTTCGCTTTCGAGATTTGATTGCCTCTCGGCGAGTTGCCTGTAAGCGTCATTCAGTTGCGCTTCGTTATAAAGCTGAATGTTGTGACCGTCTTCATATCGAGTGAACACATCGTCGTCGGCTCGCTCACCAACACCGAATAAAACGTAAGTGTCAGTGACCCACGGCACCGTAACCATTTCGCCGCGCTGGATCATCGCTGCGAGATCGAGAAAATCCTGACAGGTGTGAACATTGTACCTGTCGATTTCGGCAACTTGCGTCGCCAAAAACCAATGACGGTCGCCGTAGTGTTTGAGTTCTGGTGGGATGACGAGTGCGCCGCCGGGTTCAATTCGCTCCTCTCTGACTTTCTCGACTGCTTCAGCCCAGTTCGGCGTCGGGTTCGTAAAGCTCAATAAAACCGGCTGAATCCGGCTGGCATTCTTGAAGCGGAATACTCCCCAGGCGCCGGCCGCAACCACGACGCACATCAGTAATAAAAGTAAAACCCTCCTGCTCATGAACAAACATTTACCACATCCAGTACACGGATACGAATAGCACCTGTTCTAACTTCTCCTGTCATGGCGCTGCAATTTAACTTTTTTGACGGGGGACAAACGAAGCAAACTGTTCTCGAAGGGTTCGGCTACCGGCCGGCTTTGATCGATCGGACGGAGGAAGATGAGTTGATCGCGAATGTGCGAGAGTTGCCATTTCGCGAATTCGAGTTTCACGGTTATCTGGGCAAGCGCCGCGTGGTCTCGTTTGGTTGGCAGTATGATTTCTCCGGCGGCGGCGCGCTTCGGAAGGCGGATGATATCCCTGAGTTTCTCCTGCCGCTGCGAGAACGCGCAGCGAGGTTTGCGAAGCTGGAACCGGGAGCATTGCAGCACGTGCTGGTGACGGAATATGCGCCAGGCGCGGGGATTGGATGGCATCGCGACAAAGCGGTGTTCGGGCAAGTCGTGGGCATCTCGCTGCTTGCCCCGTGCGTGCTGCGCTTTCGGCGAAAGGTGAATGATAGGTGGGAACGTGTGAACGTGCCGGCCGAACCTCGCTCCGCATACTTGCTGAGTGGCCCGGCACGGTTCGAGTGGCAGCACAGCATCCTGCGAGTTAACGCGCTTCGTTACTCGATCACGTTTCGGAACGTGCTGTAATCATGCCCTACGTACTACTTCGCAGGCGCGTAGTACGACGTGCGACCGGTAATCACGTAATCCGCATGTCCTTTAACAGTGATCGAGATGCGGCGTCGTCTTCCATCATGGTCCTTGTTCGTTGGGTAGTAGCCGATGATGTAACGTTGACTTATGTCCTGAACGATACGGTTATAGATCTCCGCCGCTTGTGATCTCGTTTCTAAAAACTCAGCCCAACCGCCGGACAGTTTGCCCAGTTCGACCAATGCTTCTTGCACTTTCAGCTCCTGATCCAATCGAGCTTGCCAGACTTCCCTCGTCAGCCTCTTTTGCCGCTCTTCCTGACGTGCCTGAAAAATGCTTTTCAATTTCGTTGACGACGTTGCTCCTGTCCACGTCGCCACGACTCGTTCATCTTCAGCAGCCAATCGTTGAATCTGTTCATCCTGGGTGAAACCAAGTAAACGCGTGCGTGGAATGATCGTGTAGATTGTGGCCCGTGAGCGCTCCACCGCGCGATATACATCGTCGAGGCTAAACTCGGTTACGCTCGCACGTTGCAACTTCTTCTTTTGTTCGATCTCCTCCTGCACTTCGCGCTGCAACTCAGGCGGCAAGCCGGGCGGAACTTCATGGACTATTACCGAGTTTCGCAGGTACTCGATTTCATCTCCATCGGTTTGAAATATGATGACCGGACTTTGGTCTTCATCGTCAAAGGCCTCGTTGAGCGTGGCCATCAACGCGCTGAATTGCGCACTGCGGCCAAACTGCTGTCGTTTCCTGCCGATGCCCAGCATCCCCTTGCTGCCCTTATTCTTTTCGATCAGCGAATCCAATGCCTGCTTCAGATCTCGCTTGTCGGTCGTGAACCCGACCAGCAACTCGACGTCGTCGGTAACAATCGCCATCTGATCGTGCGGCCGTAGCTTATCGACCAGGACCTTAGCCGCTTCGATGCTGTCAGCGATGTACGGAAACTGGCTGCGGCTGTAGTCGATGATCAAAACAATCGAGCGCGCAAGGTTAGAATTGTCTCCCAGAACGAAGTGACCAACTTGCTGCGGAACACCGTCCTCGGTGATCGCGAAATCAGTTGGCGTGAGATTTCGAACCGGGCGTCCTTGCCTGTCAGTCACCAACACATCGGACACGACGAGAGACGTTTCAATTCGGACAACATCGTCATCAGAAGCGCCGTCTGAATTCGGCCGATCACTATTCACGGCCTCGTTTTTCTGCGCGTCCCATTTAAGTTTCTTCAGACTTGAACCAAAGTCCTTGAGCTTCGGCTTTTCCCGAGGCGCCTGCGCAAACGAATTTGTGCACAGCAGAGCGAAAAAGAGGGGAGCGATCAGTCGTATGCGATGAATTAAATTAAAACGCAAGTATGGAACCTCAGCTCTGGCGGATCGATTGTGACGCCATTTAGCTGAGATGGCAAAAATTCAACCTGCGCTCACCTTACGGCAGCTGATTTAAGCGGTGGTGAACATATGCGAAGACTACTGTTTCCGAGTAATTCATAGGCAAGAACCTTCGCTCCATATGGATAAGTATTCGCGTCAGGTGCCATGCGCCGCAATTCTTGCAGAGTTAAGAAATGCGCCACTTCCAGGGGGGGCTGCTTACCCGCCGGATCTTTAGTCAGATAGTTGGCCAGTTTAGCAAAGAAATCTCCCGCTAAGTGCGGCTCAACTTTCGCTGCCGTAGCAATGACTGCAGACACTCCGTGTGCATTGAGCCGTTACACGATTGATGAACTCCCTGGGGCAGGTCAGCGGGGGAAGCTGTCTAGTCCTGGTGCTTCTTTCGCTTTTCTTGGGGCTGTTGTTGCGCCTGCAAACACACATCTGCCAACGCAAGTGTAGACATGGCGCGCTGAAATTTGTCAGTCAACGCGCTGCTTTGAGAGAGCGAGGTGTCGAAATCGATCTTCGCCATTTCACGAAAAGCACTTTCAGGATCTAACCCCGGCATGTAAAACCGCAAGAGGTACTCGCCGCCGTACTGCCCTCCCCTGCCTCGTCGCTCAGGCTTTTGTTCCAGGGCTTGATCGTCGCCGGCAAAATCCGGCGACTCGATGCGGTTAATGCAATTGATAGCATCTTGCAGTATTGCTATTGACCGGCTGAGATCTATCTTTGCGTACAGATGAGCTGCCGTTAGTAGCGAACGGGCCGCAAAGATATTCACGCCGGCTTTCTTTGCTTCGGTTATTGCGGTGTCGAGAAGCTCTTGCGCGTGGGTTTGCGTATCCTTTGTGTTCAATAGTCCGCGCGCGATTTCGGTAAGAAGAAACGCGCGTTGCTCGTGTCCTTCAACTTTCGCAGTGAGTGTCTCGGCTTGGTCAAATTGCTTGTCCTTGAGGGCGGCTGAAGCGCGGTGAAAATAGAGCCACTCGGTTAAATGCGCGCGTAGAGTTGAATCGCTGATCTTGTCGATCGCCTGCATCACATTCGCCAGGTTTTCTTTTTCAGATCCGAATACTGCTGTAGCGATCAGTCCATCGCGCTCATCTGGATCAGGCACCTTCAGCGCCGACTCTATTTGTTCGTCAAACGCTGGATCCGGCTTGGATGAAATCTGCTGTCCCGGTTGCAGCAACAGCTTCTGCTGCTCAATTGAAAGCGAGAC
>DASSEB010000204.1:0-5233 GCA_035696765.1 Pyrinomonadaceae bacterium
TAAGTCTGGGCCACGGGCCAGTCCGCCCCCGAGCCTTTGAAGACGCCGTTGAAATAGAGGTCGTAGCTGTTGTCAGTTGTCACGATTGCCGTCGCGGTCTGCTGCGTGCCGAAAGTGACGCGCAGGAAGACCAGGTCGTCCAAGTCGTTGTTCGAGGACCATATCCATCTGCCGGGCGTGTCAAGCGGCATATTCGTGACGTTGGTGAACCACGGCGCGACCCCATATGCGCCGTAGTCGGTCGCGTTCGCCCAAGTGCTGTCGTCGAAGTTCGGGTCAGTCCAGTTGGCAGGTGCGGTCTTGCTGACCTTCCAGCTCGTGTTGCTGCCCGTGCGCTGCCCATTAACTCTGAGGTCGGCCAACAGTCCCGCAAGCCCACCGGCGTCGACGGCCCTGATAGCCAGGACGTTCTTGCCCGTTTGCATTGACATATTGTAAGTCTGGGCCACGGGCCAGTCCGCCCCCGAGCCTTTGAAGACGCCGTTGAAATAGAGGTCGTAGCTGTTGTCAGCTGTCACGGTGGCAACCAGTGAGTCCGGCGACCCACTACCACACGTTGGAAAGCGGAAAGATCCGATCCTCGTACGCCAGTTGAAACTCGTCGTGGTTGGGTAATACTCAGAAGTGAACCAGAAAGTACAATCATCCACCGGATCGACGGTCAGCGACGCATAGTCACCCCAGCGATTAAACGTGCCGACTTGACTTCCCGTTCCGGCGAAAAGAGTTGCTTCGCCCTGGCCCAACACATTAAGTGGATCTGTCGCGAGCCGTCCGGCATAACGCAACTGCGGGAAGATCGTCGAACTCGAAGCGCTGTAACCAATCGCGATGTTGCCATCCCGATCCATCGCCGCACTTCCCATCCAGCGCCAGGTCGAATCAGGCTGATACGTGCTCTCTTGATTGACAGTCACGGGACCGTTGGTCACGTTGCGCAACTCAAACCAGCGAACACCGGCAACGCTTCCCGAGCTCACCGTGTAGTTCCCGACAACCGACTCGTGCGTGCCAAAATTCCGGTACGCTACCCTGAACATCAGCCGGTCTCCGAGCGCGTCCAGACGGTCCGTTGTACCGCTTTGCGGGACACACGATCGCGTCGAAGGACATAACTGTGTAAATCCAGCGGCGGCAGGATTCGCGAACACTGTAAAGCTCGAGTTTGCGGGCGTCGCAAAATCCACGTGGAAATGGAAGATCTTATAACCACCACCGCCGGGCCACTGCACAAACGTCGCGGGTGCACCGGCGGGCGGCAGACTCGAGCCATCGAGATCCGCCGGCAGGTAAGTTCTTTCTGATGGTCCATTCGTGATGCCGGGAGTAATGAATGTGGCCGGCAAGCCCGAGAGCATCCTGGCCCTGTCGAATGCGAAAGGTTGCGGGCCGAGGAACGACGTGCCACTCGAGTTGAACACGTTCATGCTCATGTAATAGCCGTCTGGCCAGACACTCAGGTGCGGGTAGTCGAAGAAGTTTGAACCGAGGTGAAAGTCGTAACGATGATATGAGCCGGTCGCGTCACCGGTAGTTGAGACCGCCACGCATTCATCAGTCGGCACTGAGGCACCGGCAAACTGCGAGATGATCCAACGATCAGCTAGCTGATCGTACATGACAACCGGATCGCCGCTGCCGTTGAATTCACAAACACCACCGAAGCCGCCCCAGACAGTCGAGATGCCGGATGGTCCAAGTAACGAAGCTCCAGTTGTCTTGTCGAATACCTGAAAACCCTCGTTAACGATCTGGACGTACTGTGTAGTGCCGACTTCACCGTTCGTGTCGGGCGGGGCGCAGTTACACGCGACACCCGGGAACGGGATGCCGTTGAAGTTCTTATCGGCCGAAGGCATGTTGGCGGGGCTGAACTCGTCAGCGGCGATTGACGTTTGGACCACGCTGTCAGGAGCGTCTTTGTGCGGATGCACAATCTTCGGGTTCGCGTTTGCTTCTTTCCTTGGCTTGAAGACTGGTTGCTGCTTCATTTCGCGCACCGGCGGTGACGTATCATTGCGGATTGACTCGCCGACTGTCACTTCAGGTCTGCGTACCTGCACAGGATTGGGTACGACTGAATTTGTAGCGGCGGGTAAAGACTTGGAAGCCTCGCCGATACGAGGAACCGTCACGATCGCACCAAAAAGCAGAACTGCTGTTACCAGCACCAGGATTCTGGGTATATTTCGTCTTAACATCTTTTACCTCCAGACGAACTATTGCGCCAGTAGCGCTAAGTCAGTTTTTTTTAATTGGTCATCATTGTGTAAGGACCGTGGAAGTTACATGAGACGTGAAGTTAAGTGAAACCGACGAGAATCCCCGCCGACAAAACTTCGTGAGTGGGCGCAGCATACTCCCGTCAATGAAGTGAGTCAACGAGTTTTAGTTCACTGTTACTGCTCAATAAATGTCTGCTTAACCGCTCAGTGAAAATGTCCGCATGCCAATAAGCAAGCATGAGGATGATTACCTTGAATGAGGAAAAACGTCGTCGTTGCGGAAACGATAATTTGTCTACAATTATTTTGTACTGCGAAATTTGCGCGCCTATGTTTAAGAGAATTCGACGGCTACGGAAGGAGCGGAGTCTTCGGAGGAAAGTGTTGCACAACGAGCGGGTCGCGGCATTGCGCGCCGATGATCAGCACGGCTGAATCGACTTGCTGGACTACACCGCGTCTCGCAACTGTTGCAAGAAATTGAGCACTTCTGTCGTTGGCGCCAGAAACAAGTTGCGAAGATTTTCCACTGTGGGGAGAATCTTTCTTAATAAACAGCAGAGAAGCTACCGGCGAAGGTTTAACTTTTTACATCGGAGTCAGAGTTCGATACATTCATGGCATACACTGGTCGCAAAATGGAAATTTAAGCAACTCCTCACGCAAGAAACGATAGTTGCATTTTACAGGCAAGTGTATGGCGAACGGCGTTCACGTGCCTGCGAAAATGCGATGAGCTGCGGCTCGGTTGGCCGAAGGCTGGGTTACCGAGTGTGCGAGGCGTAGAGGCTCAGATCAACCTTGGATAAACCGGCCAAAAAACTATTTCTCTTCAGATGAAAGTCAAACCTCTTGCACCTCTTGGCTCACAACGTTAAAACTAATTCTGCGAAGTCACGGATTCGCCTTCTTCTATGTAGGGCTATCGCATTGTTGGAGGAAACGGAGAATTTGTGTCGTGGGTGACAAAAAGAAGTTGCGAAGATTGTCCAGTGTGGGGAGAGCATTGGCAGTGAAGAATAGGATAATTTGGTGAGTACAGAATTCGGGGACAGGTAGCGTCAATTCAGCATTTAATTCCTAATCGGCCATTGCAATATAAAGAGGTGTTGCAAGCAAAATTTTACGTTCGTGCCCAGCGGCGCCGTCCGAGAATTCATCTGAGCCATATAGTAACCGTTTTGCCATGAACTCGTAGCGTTGTTTCAGCCCTTTCATGTGAGTTGTTGTCCAAAAGACCGCATAGCGCCATGCTTCCTCGCCAAGCGCATAAGGATTCAAGCCTAGATTTAATTTCAGTTCTTCCTCCAAGCAAGCAACAAGCGTTGGGGCAAATGAATGTGAAGACACCGTTGCTTGAGGGGTAATCCCAATTAAGTGCTTCTCCGATCCACCAAGCCCAACTATTGTACGGTCGGTTGAACCACCGAAATACACTACCGGAAGTTCCTTGTCAGCCTCATAAGGGTAATGCACCCAGCGCATAGGTAAGGTATCTTCTATATACTCATCTGGCTTATCTATCGTTCCAAGATTTCCATACTGGCGGACAAAGGAAACAACTGCGTCAAGTCTAGTAAACCGATTCTCTTCATACTCCGTTTCAGCTTTCCGGGAAGCACCTAACAACTTGAGATCAATCTTGAATTCAGTTGCAATCTTTCTCTTTGCATCACGAGGCATTTGAGAAAGCAGCATGTCTACCTTCGAATCAGAAACATAGATGTAATATTTCATATTAATCACTTCTCAGTCCGGATAAGTTTGGCGGGCGAATGTACCTAGTGCAGCAGAGTGGCCCGAGCTGCCTGAGATCATAACACCAACTTTGAAAGAGAAAATCGACGCAGAAGGGGAGGAAGTTGCGATATAAAATAAGCTCCTCACTTCTCAAATTTTCTTCCCGCAAGGAAATAGGTGTTGATGGGCCCCTTTCCTTTTACCCTGATCCTTCCTCGCTCGATAAGCGAATAGTTGTTGCGCAATCTTTGATAGGTTTCTTCCGAAACCAAAATGTTACCCGCAACACTGTTACGTTCCATTCTGCTGGCAATATTGACCGCATTCCCCCAGAGGTCGTAACTAAACTTTTTCCTCCCTATTACCCCAGCCACAACGGAGCCCGTGTGAATGCCGATTCTTAATCTCAGCCACCCTTCTTTCGCTGCTTCGAATTTGCCAATTTCCTCCTCCATATCCAAAGCCAGTTCCGCAACGGCTTCGGCGTGGTGCGGGTTTGGATCAGGTAGGCCGCCGACTACCATATAAGCGTCGCCGATGGTTTTGATCTTTTCTAAGCGATGCTTTTCAGCCAGATTGTCAAAAACTGAGAAGAGTTCGCCCAAAAAAACCACGAGTGCTTCAGGGGAAATGCGTGAAGAAAGGTCAGTGAATCCGACAATATCAGCAAATAGAATTGAGACATCTTCAAATTTGTCAACTATGACTTGGGAAAATTCGATCTTAATGTCGCCGTAGGGTTGTTTGAGACGCTCAACGATTCCCTTCGGCAAAATATTCAGCAGCAGTTCCTCCGTCTTTGCTTGTTCGGTTTCCAGTAGCTGTCTTTGAATAAACTCTTTTCGGTTGTAGTACTCGATCATATAACTGGAAAACATGCCGATCAGATTAGCGGAAAGAAAAAAGAAATTGTTACTTACAAAAAGTGAAAGCGGAGTGTTGTTCGAAATCGCCACAACTTCGTAAGCAATTACTATGGTCAAGGAGGTAATAGTTGCGTACACAAATCTCAATCTGCTAAACGTATGGATGAACATTATGATAAGCATAAGTCCGCCATAGTAGAGGTAATTCGCCGGCGCTGGAGCAATTGCTGTCATCAGCGTAATTCCCAATCCACCGATGAGCAGCACGAAGCACGTTATTTCTTGCATGAACCGCTTGAACAACTGAAGATAAGTGAGGCAAAACAAAGTGACAGCAGAAGGGAATAGAACCGCGTATCTGATAAACCAGACTCTTGGTAAGACCAACGACGGAACAATCCA
>DASSEB010000205.1:0-9751 GCA_035696765.1 Pyrinomonadaceae bacterium
GATCTGAATGATTGAGTTGTTGAATGTAGACAGGCAGCGGCCGAATATTTTTCTGCTCTTGAAACCAATCAATATAGGAGAGATAGAAATCGAGCGAGAGCGGCTCAACGTCGCGACTGGTCTTGCCCTGGTCCGCCAGAAATTTCTCGATCGTATGAACGTTCTGCGCATCGAGGTGCCAGTCGCAAGCGGAGCGCAGGTACATGCCCTTCGGCATATTCTGCCGCCAGAACTCCATCGGCTTCCCGACAATCAAATGATCGATTCCGGCGTGCGCCGCCTGCGCGGCAATCGCCAACCCGAAAGGCCCAGCGCCGATAATCAGTAGATCCGTATTCAATATCCCTCACCAACAGCTGCATTATAGATCTCCGATCTACTTTGCCGCATCAGGGCTGTACGATACCGAGATCGTTACAGATTTTCCGGACGAGTTGTTCTTAATCTCACGGTGTCGAGGAACTGTGGAAGACGCACCATTAACCGGGTTGCGAAAGATGGTGTGTCTCGAGCCTTCCCGAATGAAGATGCAGCCTTGAGATTCTATGTGCCGGATGAGGTCGGCTCGTTTCATGAGAGTCAGGCCGCCCGCAGGACGAGGCGCTCGCGGGTCACCTTAGCGTTACTCGAAAAGTTGTTTTCAAAGTTCTCGCGATTTGTCTCCAGGATCAACTGAATCGCCTCTCGCAGGTTTTCGCGAGCTTCGTCCAGAGTTTCTCCCTGCGTATTCGCGCCTGGGAGCTCAGCCACGTACGCGACGTAACCACCTTCCTCGGCTTCTTCGTAAACTGCGGTCAATGTGAGTTCGGTCATACGAAGGCTCAGTATATCAGACTCAAGGGAGAGCGTATCTGTTCATTAATGTAAGCCGAAGAAAATACAACACGTGTGTATCTGCGAACTGGGTGATGAGTGCGGGTACACAGGTGCGCGCTGGCGAGCAGCATATTATTCCAACCAATGTCCGGCGATAGTAGCTCAAATCCCCGTCAAACCGTTGACATTTCCAGAATTCCGTCGTAAGAATGTCTCCCCCGTCCCGTCGGGCACGCGCTTTGTTTACACCAAAACGAATATCGCACCCAATGCGCGGCGGTTCCCTGCATTAACCGTTTCACTTCAGTAAAAAGGAGAGCCTCTCATGTATAGACTCAAGACCCTGGCGGTCTTCGCCCTCGTCGCCACTCTCTTGCTCTTCAGCTCACTGCTGCCTGCGGGCCTCGCAGACGGCGGAGCAAATCACCAGAGACGCAACCAGCATTTCGGCGTTTCCGGTGGTAACGTCAATGACCACAGCAGCGCATTCTGTTGCAGCGGCACTCTGGGCTCGCTGATCACAGATGGCAGCAACCAATACATCCTGAGTAACAATCACGTGCTCGCCCGAAGCGATCAAGCCGTCGCCGGCGAAGACATCTCACAACCCGGTTTGATCGACAACTCTTGCCGCGTCGCGACCCTGGTTGCAGACTTCAGCGGAGCAGCCCCGCTGGGCTCGAACGTCGACGCCGCCGTTGCACTGTTGCGAGCAGGTCAAATGGATTCAACCGGCTTCATCGAAGACATCGGCGTACCAAGCAGCTCGACGGTGAACCCCTCTGTCGGTCTCTCGGTTGCGAAGAGCGGCCGTACAACCGGATTCACTACCGGAACGGTCTCGTCGGTCAACACGAGCGTGAGCGTTCAGTACCAAAAAGGCTGCAACTCAGGTAAGAAGTTCACGGTATCCTACACAAACCAGGTCGTCATCAACAGCAGCACATTCAGCGCCGGCGGCGATTCAGGATCACTGATCGTTACCAATAACGCTTCCCATAATCCAGTGGCTCTTCTTTACGCAGGCAGCAGCACCACCACGATCGGTAATCCGATCAATGAGGTGTTGCAGAAACTCGGCAGCACACTCGGCCGCACATTCAGCTTTGGCGCGGGCGGCGGCGGCGGCGCTGCTCCTACTACTAAAGGTGCTTCGCGCGAAGGACGACAACCTTTCATCCCCGGACTCGAGGGTTTAATGCCACAGCTTCCGCAACAAGCAGTCGAGCGCGCCTCGGCTGTGCTCGAAGTGCATCGTGCCAACCTGATGTTCCAACCGGCCGTCCTGGGCGTCGGCGTCGGAGCATCCGGCCGTACCGATGGCGAAGCTGCTATCGTTGTCTACGTCGACAAGGACGCGGGAAACCGGCCGTTTTTGCCTGACTCAATCGAAGGCATTCCCGTGGTCCAGTTTTTGACGGATCAATTCGTCGCCCGCTAGGTTCAATGGGCCACAGATTTCACGGAATCTGTGGCCCAACCTGAATTTTTTTGTTTACGACTGGTGCCCTGCCGTTTTAGGATGCAGGCGTCTTTGACAATTCAGCAACGGCCAAATGCGCGGCTCAACCTCCCACACTGACGAGTGATGAGCATCGCCGTTGAGCATGAAAGGTTCATACTCACGGCGGAAAAGAAAAGCGCACGCAGTTCACTCCCTACTGCGAGTAAGTGCCGGCCAGTCCCAGCAGGAGGTGACTTCTGATGGGAAACCCACGGCCAAGGCCATTTCGACTCGCCGAAAAACTTTTGCAGATACGAACCGGACTGGGCCTCTCTCAAACGCAGATGCTGGAGCGGTTAGGACTCGGCGACAGCATGCATTACGGCCGCATTTCGGAGTACGAGCAGGACAAACGCGAGCCAGCCCTCATGACTCTCCTCGCCTACGCTCGCGCAGCCGGCGTTCACCTCGAAGATATCGTCGACGACGATTTCGAACTGCCTCGCAAGCTTCCCGGAAATGTTAACTACCGCGGGATCAGTCGCAGATCCAATCGCAGGTAAGCACGAACACATAGTGAAAGACCTTTGTGCCTTTTGTGCTTCTTTGTGGCAATATCTCGCCGGCAATGCAAGTCTTTTACACACCTCGTTACTACGCTGACATCGGCGATAACCACGTTTTCCCAATTCGCAAATTCGAACTCGTACGCGACAAGCTCCTCGCCGAAGGAACTCTGAAGCCGGAGGAGCTTGTAGAACCGTCGCCAGCGCCAATCGAGGACGTGCTGCTCGTACACACGAACGACTACGTCTCGCGCCTTTGCAACGGCAACTTAACTGCGAAGGAGATCCGGCGTCTTGGATTGCCGTGGTCCGAGTCGCTCGTGCGTAGATCGTTCTACGCTGTCGGCGGTACGCTCGCGGCGACGCACGTCGCGCTCGCCGAAGGCTACAGCTCAAATCTCGCAGGCGGCACTCACCACGCGTTCTCCGATCATGGCGAAGGTTTTTGTGTGCTCAACGATGTTGCTATCGCCGTTTGTGCGATGCGTGCGCGAAAGTCAATACGACGGGCAGCAATTGTCGATTGCGACGTACACCAGGGCAACGGCACCGCCACGATCTTCGCCGGCGACGAAGACACGTGCACGTTCTCCATTCACGGCGCCAACAACTATCCGCTCTTCAAAGCGCAGTCTACGCTGGACGTCGAGTTACCTGACGGCGCCTCAGACGATGAATACCTCGAATGTCTTGCGGCGCATCTCCCAAGGGTCTTTGCGCACGATCCGGAAATCGTTTTCTATCTCGCGGGTGCCGATCCGTACGTGGGCGATAAGCTCGGGCGGCTCGCACTATCGATCGACGGGCTACGCGAGCGCGATGCTTACATGCTGCGCGAGTGTTACAGACGTGAAATTCCGGTAGTCACCGTAATGTCAGGCGGCTACGGCAAAGACATCGACGACACGGTCGAGATTCACTGCAACACGATCCGAATGGTTAAAGAGGTGTTTGAATCGGCGGTAGCCGCCCGACGGCGCGCCTGAGAACGAGCAAGCATGCGCAGAATCTTTCGATGGACGTTTCTGGTGGTGCTCGGTCTTGTGATCGGGATCGTCGCCTACGAAGGCATGATGTTCGTGCGCGTGTTTTACCTGCGCACTCACAATCCCTCCTCGACCTCGTTGATCGACACGCGAATTACAGAGGCGCAAGCGAAGGGACAGCAACCGCGACGCGAACAGGCCTGGGTGCCGCTCGAAAAGATCTCACCCAATCTTCAGCGTGCAGTGCTGGCGGGCGAAGATACCAACTTCCTGGTCCATCGCGGTTTCGATTACGAAGCAATCCAGAAAGCGTTTGAACAAGCACAAAGAGAAGCCGCTCGCGAAGCAAAGGCAGAAGGCGAAAATGACGACTGGCTTCCGAGTCTGCCGGAGTTCAGGCGCGGTGGCTCAACTATCAGCCAGCAACTCGCCAAGAACCTTTACCTATCGTCGCAAAGATCCTGGCTGAGAAAAGGTCAGGAAGCGGTGTTGACATTTATGCTCGAGCGCACGCTGACCAAACGTCGCATTCTCGAGATCTATTTGAATGTGATCGAGTGGGGCGATGGAGTTTACGGTGCTGAGGCTGCGGCGCAGCGTTACTTTCACAAACCCGCATCGGCTTTGAGTGTAAACGAAGCGGCCTTCTTATCCGCCATGATCCCCAACCCGCGCACCGTCTTTAATCCCCAGGTCAACCCACGCCGAGTCGCACGCCGCCAGCGCATCATCCTCCGCGGCATGCCCTACGTTAAGCTGCCGTGAAGCAGCCACAGATGAACGCGGATGAACACAGATCTGACCTGTGTTCATCCGCGTTCATCTGTGGCCAAATACAATCTTAGACCGCGAACTCTTTCGCGAGTTTCAGTTCGGCCTTGCGCAGTTCGAAGCGACCGCGGCCGAGGTTGCCTTCGGAGTTCAGTGCGAGCACGACGAAGTAGTCGCGACTCAACAGACGCATCAACAGCATCGCGCCTTCGAGCGAGACTACGAGTTCGCGCAACCCGCCAAGACCCGTATCGACTCCCGCTCGCTGCGCACTGCGCACCAGCGAAGTAAATTCCGCGGCGGCGATGTCGAGATTCGCTTCCATGCCGGCTTCGCCAAGGACTTTTTCGACGGCGATACCATCGGTCCCCATGATGAGCGCACCGAGACTGCCCTCGGTGCGTTCGATAATGGACTCGAGCATTTCCTTAAACATGTAGCCTCCAATTAAGGACGTTGACCGCTGAGCGTGCCCGGTCGCGCCGTCGTCGCTCCAGTCGGATTATTCGGCACCGGAGCACCCAACAATTGCGGCTGCGTCGAAGGTGTGGTGGTTGGTTGCGACTGAGGCTGTTGCAACTGGGTCGGCGTCGGCGTGTTGCTCGGCGGATTTCCGAGTGGCACCGGCTGAGGAATCGTTGTCGATCGTTGGCCGTTGGTGACTGTTCCCGCAGTCGGCCGTCCCTGGTAATCAGGACGGTAGATGCGCGGCGTGATGAAGAAGAGGATTTCGCTGTTCTGCCGGCTCGTCAGTTTTCTCTTGAAGAGATTGCCGACGATCGGAAGTGAAGCGAGGCCCGGAGTGCGTTGTTGAGTTTCGCCTTCGGTGTCGGCCAGCACTCCGCCCATGACGGTCGTGCCACCGTCCGGCACCAGCACTTCGGATTGCATGCGCTGTGTATCGATGCCGGGAACGCCGGCGACAGCGATACCCGTATTGAGCGTGTTGTTTTCGATGGTGACTCGCAGGACGACAGTACCGGCATCGGTGATCTGCGGCGTGATTGAAAGACGCAGCGGCACCGAGACGAAAGTCGTCGTCACGATCGCAGTTCCAGTCGCAGCCTGTGTTGTTTGCACTGGAATCTGTGAACCGCTTTCGATCTGCGCGGGACGGTTGTTCAATGCTGTCACACGCGGAGTCGCAACTGTCTTCGCCTGCCCTCGCGATTCAGCCAACGTGATCAGCGCGCTGATCTGAGCAGTGCCGAACAGTCCCGTCGTCAGACCAATTACCGTACTCGCCGCGGCAGCAGCCATGGAGTTCGTCGGTACGGGAGTACCGGCCAAACCGCCGAACACACCAAATGGATTTGGACCAGAGCGTGGGCCAGTGCTGTTGCTTCCACTTCCCGATCCCGACCCCGAACCGGATCCGGAACCACTGCCACTTCCGCTTCCCGAACCATTCTGAGTGTTCTGTGACGGAAGAGTAGAAATGTTACCCAGACCACCGCGGCCGAGATTGACGACGCCCGCTGAGAGCTGCGCGCCGAGGTCGCGACTGAAATTGCGCTGCGCGATCACGATGCGAGTCTCAATTTCAACCTGCGGTTCCGGCTGGTCCAGAATCGCTACCAGTTGGCGAATCGCCTCGATGTTTTCTTTGACGTCCGTAATGATCAGCGTATTGCTGCGGCCGTCGACTTCGATCGAACCGCGTCGCGAAAGCCTGCGCGAAATGATCGGAAGCAAACCTTGATCGCCGCCGCCACCCGTCGCATCGCCACCGGCGCCACCGCTAAAACTCAGATTGGTAGAACCGCCGGAGAACGCGCCTGTCGATCCGGCTGCCTGGGCCAACGTGCCCGAAGCGCGCGCGTAATTGAGTCTGATGAATTCGGTAACGAGCGGTGAAGAATCCAGACGCGAGTCGTTGATCACCTTTTGAGTTTCCGCTTCCTTGGCCAGCACGTCGGTCGTCGCTACACGCAGGATGTTGCCGCTCGTCTCGATGCCCAGACGATTGGCTTTGAGCACCGCGTCGAGAGCGACGTTCCACGGGACATCCTGAACGTTCACCGTCACCGGAATAGGTCCGACTGAAGCGTCGATGACGAAGTTTACGCCATACTGTTCGGTGATGTAGTTGAGAATGTCGCGGATGTCAGCGTTGACGACGTTCAGGTTTATCGGCTCACCAATAAATCCCGGCTGTCCATACTGGCGCCCTTGGTCCGACTGCTTGTCAGTCGCGCGCGACATGCCCACAGGAGGCGTGGGCAGCGGCGTCGCGGCAGCCTGTTGGACCGGGTTCTGGTCGCCGGAAGAGTATTTTGTCGCAGCCAAAACGCCTGTTGCCGAAAGGCAAACAAGCGACAGGACGAGCGTGGTCCTGTTTATGGCTGTTCTCACTCGAGACTGGAAAGACATCGTTCCCTCCTTAGGGGGATTCCGAAAACGTGCCGCCACGCACTACGCTCGATTGCCGGGGCAACTAAAGCGCGCGCCGCACTAACACGGCTCGTTCTGGTTTTTGTCAAAAGAGCGCGGATGTTTTTTCACTTTTGAAAAACACCGGCGCGGTCAGCGGTCTGGTTACGAGACCAAACCAGAGGTTAATTAGGCTGAGCAGTCGCAACGGACTGACTGTTGGCGGGCGCGGTCATCGAGTTAACCGGGCTTGGTTGTCGCAAGCCTTTGTACTCAACTGCTCGTTCGCGACGGCCGTCGGTAAATACCGTCTCGTGACGAAACACCAGACGGTTATCTTCGATTGCCACTAGCTGGCCGTCGTAGAAAGGTTCGCCAGGATAGATGACATACGAAAGCTTGATTGGCGTTGCTTCGATGATTGCAGCATAACCTCTCGGTGAGCGAGAGATGCCAATGACTTGAATTTCGCTGAGCAGCAGTGCGGTGGTGGGCTTGGGCGCCGGCATTCGCGCGTTCATTGCCGCGAGTTTCTGCGCCTTGTACTGATTGATTCGCTCCTGGACGGTGGGAACCGGCGCCAGGCCGGCCATTCGCTTCGGCACAGGACGAGGCGGCTCATACTTTCTGAACGGATCGCGACCGCCATTCGATCGCTTCGTCACAACCGGCTTTTGCGGTTCAGCTTCCTGGGCCACAACTCCGATCCCGAAACCACTTGCGACGAGTATCGCAGCGCTCAGCAGGAAACTCGTGAACCGGACTCTCGATGTGTCTTTGACGTGCATCTTCATCTTCGCTTTCTCAAGTGACGCTTGCCTTACTTTGCAGCCGGGGCGGCTGGCGTGGCCGGAGCAGGCGCTTTGGCATTTGCAGCCGGTGCCTGACTCTGCAAACGCTCAGAAGAAACGTAATACGCTGTTAGATCGAATCGAGCATCGACAGTTTTAGTGAGCGACTGGTTATCCAACTGCTTCAGTTCGAAATTCGTAACCGAAACAATGCGCTGATAGTGGGCCAACTGTTCAAAGAACGCGCGCAGTCCGGCAAAGCCACTGACCACGCTGATTTCGATTTTCTTGCCGCTGTAGTTGTCCTGTTGCAAGTCTTCCTTCGGAGTGAAGCGCGTGAGTACGAGTCCGTTGCCGCGTGCACGATCCTGAATTCCCTGCAGGACCAACGTCAGCTCGCGCTGTTCGGGCAACAATGCTTTCAACTCCGCAAACTCCTCTTCACGCGCTTTGTAAGCGGCTTTGAAGTTGTTGAAGTTTTGCTGAACGATCGCAGCCTGAGCGTTGCGCGGTCGTAACTTCGCGATCTCGTCTTCCAACGTTTTAGTTTCCTGGCGCGTGCCGCTGGTCACGAAGTACCAGAAGCCGGCATACATCGCGCCGCCGATCGCCAAAAACGCGACCAGTCGCAGGTACCACGGAAGAGCGGGAAGCTTGCCGAGTGTCATCTCTTTGTCCTCACTATTTCATCGCGACCTGGTTCGCGGGAGCCGCTGCCGCTGCTTGTGATTTGCCCTTGTCGAAACTTGCCTTGACCGTAAACACAATAACTTCGGGCTTCATCTCGTTGGCATCAGTCGCGACCGCTGCAGAAGTGTTTGACGTCTGCGCCGTTTGCTTGGCGACTTCCCTCTGCGTCTCGATGTTCAAGTTGCTAAACAGACCGTTGGAGAATTCAAGACTCTGGCCAAACTTCGTCACCGAGTACTCGTTCGGCGACTCACCTTTGATCGTCACTTCTCCACCCTTCTGTTCAATGCTCGTGAGGTAAAGACCAGGGACCGCATCAAAGCGTGCTTTGATCTCCTGAAGCACCGCGCTTGGGCCTTGCTGTGATTCGCGCAGCGCCTTGATGGCGTCGATACGTGCCTGGACCTCTTTCGACTTCTTCTCCAGCTCCATCTGTTCTTTCTGAATCGCAAGCATCTGCTGGTTGATGCGTTTCTGATTATCGAGCTCCTTCTGCGCCGCGGTGTGGGCCATGTTCGAGCTTATGTAGTCGTAACCCATGCCCAGCACTACCAATCCAAACACTGTCAGCGCGAGTAAGAACGTCTGCATTCGCGGGCTGGCGACTTTGTCTTCAACCAGCGCGACACCCTGCGGCCGATCAGTGACTGACTCGAGCAGATTTATTTTGATCATGCCTCTACTCCTCTCAGGGCGAGTCCAACAGCAACGGCCATCTCAGGCACTATCTCGCGCATGTAATCCGGATCAAACTTCCGCTCGTCAACTTCAATTTGCCGGAACGGATCGAAAACCTCGACCGGAATCTCGAAACGGTGCGCGAGGAAGTCAGGCAAGCCAGGCAGTTTCGAACCACCGCCGGCCAGCAATATCTTCTGAATCGCCGCCTCGTTTTCCTGTGCGGTCGCGCGGTAAAAATCGAACGTCTTTTTGACTTCAAGCGCGAGAGTCTCGGAAACAGTTTCGATGATTGGCTGGATCGGTCGTGGCTCAACATGTTCAGGCAACGGCATGCCACGCTTCACACCTTCTGCCTGTTCGAAACTCAACCCGAGCTCTTTCTGCAAGAGACCCGTGTACTGACTGCCACCGACGGAAGCGTCTCTCGCGAAGATCGAACGCGTACCGTTGAGAATATTGATATTCATCGTCGCCGCGCCGATGTTCAGCAGTGCAACGATTTCGCCGGCCCTTGGCTGGTAGTTCACTTCGTAACAATTCTGAAGTGCGAACGCATCGACGTCGATGATGACCGGTTGTTTGCCGGCGAGCTGAATCGCCTGCTTCACATTCGCGATCTTGTCGCTCTTGCAC
>DASSEB010000206.1:0-15828 GCA_035696765.1 Pyrinomonadaceae bacterium
AAAAATTGTGATTTCTGGCTCACTATCGGGTACCGCCTTTGTCGTTAACGACGCTTTCGACGACCTGCACAAGCTCAGCGACGTTCGCCATGCCGAATGCCTTCTTCCATAAGCCGGTGGGTTCGTTGCCGATAATGAAAATCGTCTTGTGATCGTTCTTTTCCTCGACGTACTGGCCCAGCTTGTAGAGTGCCCAATCGAGGTTCTCTTTTTTACCGGTCAGAAAAATCCAGCCGGGACCGGCGTGAAACTTCTGCGCGTACTCTTTGAGACGCGGAGGCGTGTCAACTTCCGGGTCGACCGTGATCGAGACGAGGAAGACGTTGCGACCGACGCGGTCACCAAGAACTTCCTGAATCTTCTCCATGTTGCGGTTCATCGGCGGGCATACCGAAGTGCAAGTGGTGAAGAAGGCGTTGACTACGACGGTCTTGCCTTTGAGGACGTCCGAGTAAAAGCGCACGGGTTTGCCGTCCTGGTTGATTAGCTGGACGTCACTAAAGTACTTCGCTGCCGGCGAAGAGTCTGTCGTAGTGTTCGCCATGTGCGAATGATCGTGCGGTGCCGGTGGCGCTGCGGGTTTTGCCTGCGGCGCTGGATTTTGCGGCGCGGTCTGCGCCTGGGCCATACAGATGTGTGTTGCTGCGAAAATGGCAGCGGACAATATGAGCATTTTAAAAACTTGCCGTGTCATTTAGTTTGATACCTCCGCGGTGCTGTTAACATTCTTGCCCTCAAGGGCGTCGTTAATCATTTGTACTAACTGGGTGGTCTTCGCCAGACCATAAGTCCTGGTCCAAGTGCCGTGCGCGTCATTGCCGATGAGTATGGTGGGCGAATGATCTTCGCGCCGCGCCGAAGAGGCGCCGAGTACGCGCAACAGCTCGTCGACGTCCGGCTTATTTCCCGTGACGAAGGTCCAACCTTCACCGGCGTGAAATTTCTCGCCCCAGGCTTTGAGCCGTTCGGGTGTATCGGTTGCCGGATCGACGCTGATGGAGATGAAGCGAACGTCTCGGCCAACTTTGTCTCCCAGCTCTTTTTGCACTCGTGCAAAGGTCGCGCCGAGCGGGGGACAAATCGTCGTGCAGGTCGTAAAAATGAAATTGATAACGACCGTTTGGCCTTTAACGAGATCCGTGTAGAAATGAATTTTCCGTCCGTTCTGGTCCAACAGTTCGGTGTCGGGGATGTTCATACGAGTGCCAACCACACCGTGCGCTACGGGGGTTGCTTCCGTCATCGCCTCCTCGTGCTTCACCAGACGCAGATCCATGCCGCACTTCGGACACTTGCCCGCTTTCTTCGCGGTCACATCCGGGTGCATGGGGCACGAATAAACCTTCTCCTTGCTTTGTTCAGTCTTCTTCGTCGTTTTCGTAGCGTCATGCGCTATGTCCTGGTGTGCTTGCGCCGAGCTAAACGCCAGCGCGACAACCAGCAGGCCGAGAGCTATATGAATATTTTTAAAGTGCATATCTTCTTCCTTAATCCTGTTTTTTATCCGTGTTATCCGTGGTTCCGGGTTTGTTCGTCGCCGTCGCTGACGTGGTTTGTAATGTCAGGTGAGGCAGTTCCCTGAAACTCGCTCCCTGCGATCTGCTCTCGACAAAGACAAAATACAAACCCGTTTGCGGAACGTTTATGTCGAGTTCGTAAACGCCATCGCCGACCGAGCGAGCGAAGTCGCGCTTCTGCCAGATTCCTGACGACAGCATTGTCAACACGCGCAAGTCCTTCAAATCGCTCTTCGCCGCAGACGTTGCGCTATCGACAACCGTGAAGCGCAGCTTGTAGTTTTCTCCGGCGCGTAGTTGCTTGTCCTTGTTCAAGTATTCGACGCGAATCGCGACTTCTTTTTCGTGTGCGACGTCCGGATTCGGCTTCGCCTCGACACTGAAGCAGTGTGACATTCGCGGCGAGTCGAGCAGGAACGCAACGTCGTAGATGCCGCTCTTCGGCAACTTGGTCGTGGTCGAGTAAACGCCCGACGTGACTTCACGCAGCGATCGATCGATCACCATCACGCCGCGCGGAATGCGGCGGTAGTTCTGAAAACTACCCATCGGAGCGGCCATGCCTTCGGAGTAGTAATAAATGCTTGCGTCAGCCGGGTTCGCCAGTAGCACTGAGTTTCCTTCCGGAGCGGGCACCATGATATCGGCGCTCGTCTCGACGCCGGCTTCAGCAGGCGCGGTCTGCCCGCCGGGAAACTTGGCGATGTCGGGTTGATCAGTCAGCGTGCTCAACCGAATGAGGTTGACTTCAGTCGTGCCCGTTGAGCGGACATACGCGAACGTGTCAGTAAACGCGATTTGATCGGGTCCCTTGTCCACGTTGATCGTGTGTGCAAGGCGATTCGTCGAGGCGTCGATTACGTAAACGGCATTCTCTTTCGGGTTCGGCGCAAAGCCCCAACGACTGCCGGGCGCGAAGCGCAGACTTTTAATGCCGGGCTTCGCTTGAATACGCGTGGCGATCTGCTGGCTGCGTGTATCTACAACAGTGATACTTCCCTCCGCTCCGTTCACGACATACAGCGCGTTGCCGAGCGTCGAGAAAGCGAGCGAGGTGGCCTGAGCGCCGGTCTTGATATCTTTGGCCTTCGCGAGTTTCTGAACGTCGATGACCGAGAGCGTGCCGTCTTGCTCGTTGGTGACGAACGCGAACCGATTGTCACCACTGAAGTCGAGCTCGTGATGTCCGTTTCCAGTTGGCACCTGGGCCACAACCTTCAACGTGGTGGTATCAATCACCGTCACGCCGCTTGTCGCACCAGCCGCAGCCGCGTCGTTAGCCACCCAGAGGTATCTCTCATCCGGTTGCAAGCGAACGCGTGTCGGCTTCATGCCCGTATCGATGTTGGCGACGACTTTCCACGTGCTGGTGTCGACAACAGCAATCTGGTTTGCGAGGGGCATGCTGACGAAAACTTTTTCGTCGCTCGCTTTCTGCGCCCAGTCTTCCCCCGGGCTCTTCAGCATCACGAGCGTCAAGAGCTTGCTCGTGCCGAAACCAAGCAGCGGGTCGATGACCGAGATATTCGATTCTTCATTGAGCGCGAGCAGGTAATAGGTATTCAGATCGACGTCGGGACGTGAACGAAGACTGCCTTGGAGAAACGACTGAATCTTCTCGCGGCACACCTGCGGATCGGTTTCTTTCCCGTCGCGTTGGGTCAACCAGACGGCTGGTTTAACTCCGGAGAGCGGCGTCTTCGTCGCCTTGTCGTTAATCTTGAACCGAACAACAGCTTCCTTCGCTTCCATCAACTCGGCAGGCTTTCCCGGTTCTTTGATTGGCTCGATGGTGAACTCGACCTCGACTCCGTCGCGCTCGATCTTCTGTGGAGCGGAGGCGGGTGGAGCAGGTTTCTCCTGGGCCGAGGCGGTGGTGTTTAGGGTGATCACCAGCGCCAGGAGAAGCAACAACATGTTGAGCAGACGATTTGGTAATTTCATGATTAGTTTCACTTTTAAATTTTGCGGCCTAACGTGTAATCGCTTTCAAGTCCCGCATCGTGCTACAGAACGATCGTACAGACACGGTCGCGTCGTTGGCGTAGTCGAGAATCGCGTCGCGGAGTTCTGGTGATTCTTGAAACATGAAAAGCGTGCGCCCGTTGTTCTGCTTGATGCTGTCAATCGCAAAACCGCGGCAGCGCAGAAAGCTGGTGAGCGTCAGATCGCTGGTTTGATAAGTCTGTTTTAATGCGGCGGAAATCGGGTCCATTGTTTTCATCATTGTTTGCTCTTCAGAATAGCTGGAAGTTTTCATCATCAGTGCACACTCAGCTCGTTGGGCGACGGCCTGTTCACTCGATATGAACAGGCCAGTCAACCTAGCCACGAACCAAAATCAAATGTGATCTGAATTATTGAGAGTTACGAAGCGCTTCAGAAGCATTGCGAGCCAGTGCTCTGCACGGCGAGCTCGTTAAGAGCCGCGGCGATGGCATCTGCGTCAGCGAGGAGCTCCTGTCCGGTTGGACCAAGAGTCGGATCCTGGTTGAGTTTGCCGGCAGAGATCATGTCGTTGACCTTTTTCTGGAAGTCTCTGACCTTCGTGACGGAGTTGCAGAACTTGCCCTGATCGAGTGTCAGGGAAATGCCGTCGATCTGACCAAGAAGACCTGGACGATCCTTCGTCTCGGCGTTCTTGCCGGAGATCTGGATGATCTGCACTTTACCTCTGAGTTGGGTGATCATGGATTGCACTTCGCTGACCGTTGTAGCCTGGGCCAGCGGAGCGGCGACGAACATAGCGAGTGCGAAAAAGATAGCGGCGAACGAAATTTTCTTCATCATTGATTCAATCATTCCTTCATCTGTTGTGATAGCGCAGGTAAAACCTATCGGAGTGCGCACCGTCCTTAGAGCAATGGCCGTGCCTCAGCCGCTAGTCCTGCAAACTACGAGATCATGAAAAATGATGTGTTCCGTGGTGGAACATCGAAGACGAGTTTTGCCACAAAAAAGCACAAAAGGCACAAAAGGTTGCCCTTCTGTGCCTTCTGTGCCCTTGTGGCTGCTCTTCGCGTTATGGTGTAACGCGGAAGATTCCCCACAGCCCATTGTCAAACTGGAAGGACGACTGCGTGCGGAAGAGGTAATCACCCGCAACACGCCTTGCTCCTCCAGCGCCGTTCTGAGGAACAGCATCCAGGTGATTTGACGACCCGTGACCCTGCTGGGCACCTTTCCACTCGGAGAGCGGATTGTTGCCGATCTGGGTCGAGTTGTTGACGTACGGCTCCTGCTGCCAGATGTGGCCGTGAATCTGGAACACATTGTTGCGCGCGTGGCCCTTTGAGTTGAGCACGCGGAAGCGAACAGGCGTCCCGGCCTTAGCCGTGAACACAGGAGTCACAGGGTCGCCGCCAACCTGCGCGTTCGAGAGCGCGTTCGTGTAATCGATTGCACGAGTCTGCTCGAGCGGCAGATCTGGCTCGTAGCCCATGCGCTTCCACATCGGTTCGCTGCGGTAGTTGAGGGCCTTCTGACCGGAGTCTTCAGCATCCTCTTCTCCCGCCACGTTGGGAACTGCCGCCGCATCACCCGTCAGGTCACCGCGACGCATGTTGATGTCGGTCTGGAACTGGAGAACGAATTCACGGAACGAGGTGCCGTCAGTCTTGCTGACAGTCGCCTGCGCGCGCGAGTTCGCGTCTTCAATCCAGGTCGCACCCTGCGGCTCGATGATCAGTGAACCGATAGCGCCCTTGTTGGAGTGCTTGATCGGGTCTGACGAGATCAGGTTGGTCGCACCGAACTCAATCGGAGTGGCAACCTTCGTCGTACCGCTCATGCGGATGTCGCCTGCGTACCACTTGTACTTGACGGACTCACCGGGCTTCGCGGTTTGACGTCCATCGGGAGTGTACGACTCGGGATTACCGTTCACGTTGAAGCCGACGTTCGCGCCATCGCTCGACACAACGTCGTAGGCAACGAGTTGCGGGTGCAGACCGACCTGGTTGGACGGCTTTACCTGGTTCGCGTTGAAACCATCGACGATCATGGGGAGAGTGTTCCAGCCCGGAAGATCCGGCACGTCGGTAGGCAGCTTATTGAACAAGGTGACCTCGATGCAGTCGCCGGCATTTGCTCTCAACACGAGCGGCTCAACCGGCACGCCGGCTTTGAGCTTGCCGGTCGCGGCGTCGATGTCGTTCGTACGGACATACATGATCGCGGTCGGATCGTGCAGTTTGCCGCCCTGGTTCGGCCGGTCGTTGTAAACGAGCGTTCCGCCAGGTAAGGCGTCCTTCGCAGCCACCGCAGTCACGCTGAACTTGCGGCTTGGAGCTGCCACGGGACAGGTCCCCTGGAAGTCCTTGTTATTGACCGCAGCCTTCGCCGAGCCCGTCGGATTGTTCGGCAGCAGCTGAAGGTCCGGTTGGAGGCCGGCGGCGCCACGGTAGGCGCGTAACAGACCCCACGTGCCATTCCATTGGTTATCCACTGAGCCACCCGGCTGGTACATGTAATCGACGAACGGAGTGCTGCCCTTGATCGCAGCCAAACCAGGCAGTTCGAACTCGAAGTGCTCAGAGATACCCATCGACTGCGAATTGCGGTAACCCGAATTCGGCTCGGAGCGCTCGTAGAGCCACTTCTGACCGTGGATGTTGAAGTTGTGACTTTCCTCGTGAGCACCGACGAGAACGCGTACCTGCACCTTGTCGGCCTCGTAAGCGCGCAGCATCGGGGTGAACGGATCGCCACTCTGAAGTCCGCCAGTCAATGCTGGATAGAAGCCAGGTTGAGTATTCAAATCCGGATTAGCACGCGTGATATCTGAACGATAGACCTGCGAGAGGTCACCTGCGTCGCCGGCAGCTTGTGTATTGGTCGATGGATTCTGTGCGCGCAGAGCGACAGGCTCGTTGCGATAGTTAACCACCATCGTGCCGGGGTCGGCAGCCGAAACTGCTTCCGGACACGGGAGCGGTACACCACCCGGACACTCATTGGCTTTCTGAATGTTAATCGGGAGCGCCGCCTCGTCTCTCACCGGCGGGTTGATAGCATTCGCCGGATCAGGCATAGCATTGCCCGCGCCGTTGATGCCGCCACCCGCTTTGTAAGCAAGCGTGTAATCGGCGAACTCTAAAAGGAACTCGCGATAGCTGTCCGCGGTGTTCTGCGTCTGAATGATCGCTTGCCACGTGGTCGGGCCGCCGTCGAAACGTCCACCGAGCGTTGCGCCTGTTTCGTTGTGTTTCCAAATCGAATTTTCAGGCTCCGTGACGAGACCGGAATAGAGACCGGCCTGCTGGTGCGTTGAAGGTCCGAAGTGATCGTGCGAGAAGACGGTGCCGAGCGTGCGGTCTTTGCCCGACAAATTGAGCGTCGGGTCAGCGAACCAGCGCTGCACGGTCGTCTGTGCACCGAGGGTACCGAAGAACGGGTGCGGCTTGGCCGTGAGCTGCGTCTTTGTCGTGCTGTTGAAAGCCTGCAGACCACCGCCGGCGTTGATCGCCTTGATGCGCTCGAGGACTTCGCCCGGAGCGAATGTTCCGTCTTCGTAGTTGAAGCCGTTGCCCGCGCCGTCTGAAGAGGTCACGTCAAACTTCACGAGGTGGATGTGCTGACCCATGATGTCGGTCGGCGTGCGCACCTGGAAGTCGTCGAGCTCGTAGACGTGCGGTGTCAGGTTTGTGTGCTGGAACGTAATACAGTCGTTCGTGTTGGCGCGGAAGAACAGTGGTTCCGGCGCGCGTGTGCCCGCGAGTGTCGGCGCAACATCGCCCCACAGCGAAAGGATGCGCGATTGCGGGAAGTGCCAGCCGGCTTTGTTCACCTTAAGGTCAAGCTGAATCGCAGCGGCTTTATACAGGCGTGCACGACCAAACGCGTTACCCGCGTCGTCGCGGCAGGGGTCGGCGAACGGCGCGCCCGGCTTCGGCGGCAGACCGTTCAAAGCGTAGTTCGCAGGAGTGCCATCCGGACGATAGCTTGCGACCTGCTTCTGCGCGTGGAAATTCATCGCGGCGATCTCGTCGGGCGTTCCATTCTCAGGAACCGCCTTCGCTTCGGCCACTACGATCTCCTTGCTGAAATCGAGACGCGTCTCAACGCTCTCGGCTGTACCGCCGACGATAACGTGACGCG
The DNA here is from genome assembly GCA_035696765.1 of Pyrinomonadaceae bacterium. Classification (GTDB taxonomy): domain Bacteria; phylum Acidobacteriota; class Blastocatellia; order Pyrinomonadales; family Pyrinomonadaceae; genus PSRF01. Next base: position 7,617 of record DASSEB010000206.1, read on the forward strand.
GCAGACCACCGTCGTCGATCGTGTCGAGCGGCGGGTGCGGCGGACGGTGTCCGGCGACGCCGGGAACGTAGAACGGATAACCTTTGAATTCCGCGGTTGGCATCGGAGCCATCGCGATCGTTGGAAGTGGCACGAGTGCGGGAATCGGAGTGCCCGCTGTAATCTCGCCGTCAGGCAGTGCGCGTGCGCCTGCGACTGGACGGCCATCGCCGTCGAGTTGCGTGCCTGCTTCGAACGCATCGTGCGAACGCCACATTTCCCACATACCTTGCGCGAAGTGCGGGTAGAAGTGGCAGTGGAAGATCGAATCGCCCGGGGTCTTGTTGCGATTACCGGAACCGCCGTGCGCGATCTCCGTCGTGAACGAGTAGCCCGGTCCCATGGCCTGGCTATCGAGATAGCTGGAGTTGTCGCTGTCAGGCGTATTCAACCACTGGTGGGCGTGCAAGTGGTGAATGTGGTGCTCTTTCGGACCCGCATGAACGATCCTCATCTTCACGTGATCGTTGATGTAGCTGTGATGGACGTTCGATGGATCATCCGGGAAGAGGACCTTCGTCGCTTTCGCGCCTTTGAGCAAATTGCCGCTGCCATCGGTCGTGTTGGCCGGGACGTCGACGATCTGCGCCGGGTCGCCTACAGCCCACGCCGATAGGAAGAAGTCTTCGTACTTACATTCAGTGCAGTTGGCCATCGGGCCAACGCCAAGACGGTTGGCGAGAATCTCTGCGCCGATGCCGCCCGTGCCGTAGTTGATGGCGAAGCCGTCTTTGACGCTGTAAAGCGTGTGCGAAAGAACGGGATCTTCAAACTGCGGAAATGCCTGGACTGCTTTGATCTCGTCGTGGTAGACGACGGTAAACTCACGGAACGGCTGATCGCGATCGGGCTCTACTGCATTCGGCTTGTAGGTGCCCGCGGCGAAGCGGCCCTTGTTGGGGCCGGTGATAACAGCATTCAGGTCCGTGTGCACGATGTTGTTGTCAGCATCGAGCATCTTCACGATGGGTTGACCGGCTCGGGGATGTCCCGCCGGATAGACAGCGTCATAGTTGAGGATCGGCTGTCCGGCCGGAGTTTTCTTCGGCGTGCCATCCGCATTACGAGCGGTTGCGAGATCCAGCTCCTCAGCAGTTAGCTGTGAGCGATACCACTCGGCCGTTTTTACCTCGACGTTAACCGAACCGAAGAGGCCCATTGCTAACGAGCCGCCATCACCTTCGCCGCCGGTGTTTGCAGCAGTTGAATAAATCAGGTGGTTGCCCTCGCGCTGGGCGGTGTAGGTGTAGGTCGCCGACGCACCGGGTGCAACCAGGCTGCTCTGGTTCTGTCCGACGTTCGAGCCGTCAGAGAGAACCGTGCCGACGAGGTTCAGACCCATGATGTGCGCGGCTGCTGTGCGCGTAGCGGGCGCGTTGTTAGCCGCAAACGAATTGACGTTTGCAGGATCCGGCGCCAGCAGGTTAGTGAAATTGATACTGAGACAATCGCCGACGTTCATGCGCAATGTGATCGGGCGCGGGCGCTTGCCCGGACGGAGTTGAACGTTGCCCGGAACTAAACCTTTTGCCGGGTCAATGGCGACGACGTCGCGCTTCAGTGCATAGATCATACCGGCGGGGTTCATTGCCCCGAGACGGTTATAAATAAGGACCTGGTCCAATGCGACCACATCGGCCTTAACTGTACGGTCGCAGGTAGTCTGCGCTTGTGCGCCCGATACCGCGACCAGTACAAATGCGGCGGCACAGCAGGCGGAGAAAATAGACTGCCATTGCCGCAAAGTATTTCTGATCTTCATAAACTTTTTAACCTCAATTGAATCGGTGGAAGTTCCGGCCGTGCGGGCACAGAACATCAATAACGGGATCTTTCCGCTTGCCCGAAGCCCACGGTCTTCGAGAAGTCAGGAGAATGTGTGTTTGAGTCGCGCCGCGCGGACCAGCCAATCTGGTGACGGGGCTTCATCGGAAGTTCATCTGGAGTCGGAGTCCCTTGAGCAAACGGTGAGCCACAAAAAAGCCCGAGAGGCACAAATGCATTCCGAAAGATCTTTGTGCTTTTTGTGCTTTTTTGTGGCTGTCGGTGAGTGTTCTACCTTGGCGTTCGAGAAGGGAGTTTGTTCCACCACGGAACACATTTCTCAGGCGTGGCCTTTTTGTTTGAGCGGCTCCATCTCGTTCTCTGTATCGGCGCCGCCGCGCAGCCCGAAGGTTTTCATCTTTCGATAGAGCCTGGGCCGATGGTAGTTAAGGATCTCTGAGGTCTTTTTAACGTTTCCTCCGGTTCGTTCAAGCGTTTGCGCAATCACTTCACGTTCGATCTCTTCCATCGTGAGATACGGAGGAATGACACAGCGGAAATCTCCGGCTTGCGTAGTGTGAAGTTGTTCCGGCAAACACTCCGGCGTCAACTTATCTTCTGTCGCGAAGAGCACGGCGTGCTCGATCACGCTTTCGAGTTCGCGCACGTTCCCCGGCCAGTCGTAACGCATCAGCAACGCAAAAGCCGGAGTGGAAATCTCGCGAATTCGCTTTTTGTACTTTTCCGCGTACTGCGCGAGAAAGCGTTTGGCGAGCAGTGGTACGTCATCGAGCCGTTCACGTAACGGAGGTGATTTGACCTTGATCGTGCTGATCCGGAAATAGAGATCCTTGCGCAGCGTGCCTTCCTGAATCATCTGTGCTGTGTCGCGATTGGTTGACGAGACGAGACGAAAATTTACGCTGATTTCATCTTCGTCTCCGAGTCGACGAAGTTTTCGCTCCTGCAGCACGCGCAGCAACTTCGTTTGCAGGTGCATCGGCATCTCGGCGATCTCGTCCAAAAGCAAAGTGCCGCCCGCTGTCGCCTCGATCAGTCCGCGTTTGTCACGATCAGCTCCGGTGAATGCGCCCTTTCGATACCCGAACAACTCGGATTCGATGAGCTCCTGCGGAATGGCAGCGCAGTTGATGCGCATGAAAGGCAGTTCCGCTCGCGGACTCTGAAAGTGGAACGCCGAAGCAATCAACTCTTTGCCCGTGCCCGATTCGCCTTCTATCAGCACCGAAGCATCAGACGGCGCGGCAGTGCGAATGATCGCGTGAATTTGCCGCATCTTTGGATGATGGCCGATGATGCCGAAATCCTCGCCGTCTCCCATCAACGCACTCTTCAAACTTCGGTTCTCGCGCTTGATGGCCTCGAACTGCAAGGCGCGTTCGACCAACGCCGTCACCTGCTGCGGCGTGAAGGGCTTTTCAATGTAGTAGAAGGCGCCGCGCTTGATGGCTTCGATAGTGATGTCGATTGAGCCGTGCGCAGTCATTACGACGACTTCGGTGTCAGGCGTGTCGCTCTTGATCAGAGTCAGCAAATCGATGCCGCTGGCATCAGGAAGCCGCAGATCAGTGAAGACGAGGTCGTATGGTGGACCTTTGAGAAACTCCTTCGCCTCGCCACCGCTTTTCGCGGCGTCTACGTGATAACCAAGATCCGTTAGGATCAATCGCAGCGCATCCGTGACGCTCGGTTCGTCTTCGATCACAAGAATCCGGCTACGAGGATTCTTAGGAGGCATTGGCAATCTCCTTCCGCGCTGCGGGCAGCGTGATGCGAACAGTGGTGCCCTCTCCGGCTCGACTACTGAGAGAAATGGTGCCGCCGTGCTGCTCGATCATTTTTTTAGCGTAAGGCATACCGAGACCGAGCCCCTGCTCCTTCGTTGTAAAGAAGGGCTCGAAGATCTGTTTCGCGTCTTCGTCGCGAATCCCCCGACCGGTGTCAGTGATTTCGAGTTGAAGCTTCTCAGCGGTGCGGTCGATGGCGATAGTCAAAGTGCCGCCCTCTCGCATGGCTTCGATCGCGTTGAGTATCAGATTCATCAAAGCACCGCGCAGGGACGACTCGTCGAACATCCCCATAGCTTCGTCTCGGCCCATCGCGAGACGCACCTCAACCTTGTTTGTAGTTAACTGCGGTCGAAGTAGCTCGAGCACATGGCTGACGGTCTGCTTCAGATCAACGGGTCGCAAGTTGAGATTAAGCGGGCGCGCGAAGCTGAGAATCTGCTCGACCCGGTTAATGAGGTGATTGATCGTATCCACGATCTTATCTACCAGCGAAGCTTCGCTTTCCGAAAACTTGTCGGACTTGCTCTTGAGGTGGAGCGCGTACAGCAGCAACCCCGCGAGGGGATTTTTTACCTCGTGAGCTACCTGCGCCGCTGCGCGTCCGAGGGCGGCGATGCGCTCCTGCTGTACGAGACGTTTGTGCGTTTGGACGAGTTCGGCCGTGCGCTCGGCGACACGCATCTCGAGTTCTTCCGCGTATCGTTTGATTTCCTGCTCGAGCCGGCGCTTCTCATCAGTGAGGCGCTTCTTCTCCGCTGCGCGCGCGACGGCATTGAGCAGCACGTCCTTGATGATCGGCTTAGCGATAAAGTCATAAGCGCCCGCGCGGACGATCTCGGGTATCACCGACAAGTTTGGTTCGCCAGTGATCATGATGACCGGAACATAGATTTCGGCGTTGCACAGTTTCTGTAACAACTGGATACCGCTCTTCCCCGTCAGGTTGATGTCGACGACGGCGACGTCCAGATCTTCAGGATTGTGCACGGCGGCGCTGTCGTAGTCCGCTGCGATTAGCACGGAGTAGCCGGCGCGCTTCAAGAACTCGCCCATCGTGAGACGGATGCTGGGTTCGTCGTCGACTAGTAGAACGTTAGGCATATCAGTTACGGATCGTTTTAGACCGCATTATCGTGTCTAGACGTATTCAGCCTCCCACGCTTCAATCGCCGTCAGCTCAACGATGAATCGCGTGAACTTTCCCTCCTCGCTTTCTACATTGATCGTGCCGCCGAAATCTCGAATGATGCCGAAGCTAACACTCAGGCCAAGACCAGTGCCTCCCGTTTCCCGGCGAGTGGTGAAGAAGGGATCGAAGACTTTTCCAAGGTCTTCGCGTTTGATCCCGACGCCGTTGTCGTAAAACTCCACGCGCACAATGTTGTCGCCTGCACGGCGGGCAGTGATTTTGAACAACTTGCGTTCGACGGAATCGGCGGGCTTCGCTTTAAGCGCGTGATGCGCATTGCTGATCATGTTCACCACAACCTGCCTGAGACGCGAAACGTCGGCGCGCACTAACGGTAAATCCTTCTCCAGATCGATCTCGACAGTAATGCCGTCCTTCTCAAACTGGCGTCCGAAAAGCGCGATCGACGTTTTAATACAATCGGCGAAGTGCGCCTGCGTGAGTTCGTACGTATCCGCACGCGCAAAAGTGAGCAGCCCACGCACGATTTTGGCAATGCGTTCACCTTCGTCGATAATGCCGTCGATCATCTGTCGCTCAAACTCGGAACGCGGCGTTTCTTCATCCTTGAGGAGTTGAGCGAAATTGATGATGCCGTTGAGCGGGTTATTAATCTCGTGCGCGACGCCCGCCGAAAGCTCGCCAATTGAAGCCATCTTCGAAGACTGGTAAAGCTGGCGTTGCATTTCTTCTCGTTCGGCTTCAAGTTTCTTACGCAACGAGAGGTCACGGAGCGACATGATCATCACCTCGTCGCCGTTAGTCGAGAGAGGAGTAAAAGAGACTGAGACCGGCAACGACTGGCCCTGCGCAGTTTCAATTATCAACTCACTCTCGTGCGAAGGATGACCGTTCGGCGCGAGCAACTGGTCCAGTTCTGCTTTTGGAGTAGTCTTACGAAAGAGCTCGCGGATGTCCTGGTCGATACACTCCTGCTGCCGGCGACCGAGAATTTCACACGCTTTGTTATTGGCTTCAACCAGATGGTGGTCTGACAGGCGCACGACGCCTATGCCGTCTCGTGCCTGCTCAAACAGCGCGCGATAACGTTCTTCGCTCGCTTGCAATTGACGCTGTTGCCGGTGCACTACGCGGAGCAGCAGCGTTACGACCATCGCATCGACAGTCAAAGAAATGAAAACGTGCTCGACCCGCTGTTTGACATTCCAGCGCCGTTCCGCGTTGGCGTCACCGGGATACCGTGCGTCGACCCACGCATAGAAGGGCGGCCGTAGTGTTCCTTCCCAGAACGCAATGACCCCGATCGTCAGCAATAGGGTGAGGACGGCAAAGAAGACGATGATCTTTAAATCAAACCTTCTGTTCATGACAGACCTCGACTTACATGGCGATGTCGTGCGCGCCGCAGTGTCTGGGCGGGAGGTGTTCGTGGACGCACCGGCTTGAACGGTTGAACCGGCGGCGTCTCTCATTGCGGCGCTAATAAGATGTAGCCAGCAGTATATCTTTGGAGAGGAAAGAACTGGAAGGGTAGCGGAACCTCAAAAGCTTTTTAGGCCACAAAGAAGCACAAAAGTCACAAATGGCTTTGTCTGACCCGTTTGAATCTGTGTTCATCCGTGGCAGAGGAATATCGTCAACACGGACTCTTCGTGCAGAGCCGGTTGTACTTCTTCATCACTTCCTTCAGTCGGTCGTGTGGAATCGCATACACCGTGTTGCCATTGATGCCGGTCATCGTTTCCGCCGCGACCATCGCGTTGATGATCGCTTCTTCAGTTGCTTGCACCGTCGCCGCGAAGATCGGGTTGATGCGATCGTTTGGCAGCATCTTCACATTTGCCAGACTCGCTTCCTTTCCGGCGCCGGCGTTAGCAGTGGAGAAAGCAATGAAGATATCGCCCGATGAATTGCCGCCGATGCCGCCATTTCTCGCAATGCCAAGCGCCGCACGTTTCACCACGCGCTTTAATTGATGTGGTAACAGCGGCGCGTCTGTAGCGACGACCACAATGATCGAACCCGTATCCGCTGGGCCTTGTTTCGGCATCAGATCCGTGATCTCACGACCGACGGGAACACCGGCGATCGTCAAACCGCTGCGCGCTCCGTAGTTCGCTTGCACCAGAACGCCAACTGTATAGCTCGCGTTTTCGACTTCGAACTTTCGCGACGAAGTGCCAATGCCGCCTTTGAACTGATGGACCACCATGCCCGTGCCACCCCCCGTATTGCCTTCCGCCACTGGTCCTGATGCAGCCTCGTCCAATGCCTGGGCCACGTGTTCGGGCTTAACGTGAAAACCGTTGATGTCGTTTAGAAATCCATCCCATGTTTCCGCGACGATCGGCAGGGACCACGGTTGAAAAGTTTTGCCCTGCTTCTTCATCTGCCACGCTATGACGGCATCGCGCACGGTGCCTACGCTGTGTGTGTTCGTAATCATGATCGGGCCTTCGATAAAGCCGGATTCCTCGACCCACGTCGTACCCGTCATCTCGCCGTTTCCGTTCAGCGTGAACCACGCACCGAAAACTTGATCAGTAGAGTTCTTGCCGCGCGGCAACACCGCCGTCACGCCGGTTCGCACTGGACCTTTTCCGGGAACCAACTTGCCCTCGCCGGAAATTAGAGTGACTTGTCCGACTTCTACGCCGGTGACGTCTGTAATTGCATTGAGAGCCGCTGGTGTTCCATCGAACGGAATCCCGAGGTCACGTGCGCGCGGTTTAGTGGGTTTTGTTTGGGCGAGAACAGTGTCGAGGCACAAACCAAGACCGACAATGATCATTACTGCTTTAAGCGACATAAACACCTCTCTTCGTGGTTAGGTATTGAACCATACACACGCAAATTCGATTGAGGCGCGCGGCGACAATTCACGTGGATTAGAAACTGGCGGTCCAAACCTGCGGTTGAGTTGGTCTTTGCCTAATTGCAGCATGTCTTACCTGGATCGATGGGCTTGAGTTCTCCTTTTTCGAGATAAAAAGTTTTCACGTCTTCCGACGGACTTCGAATGCCTTCGCCATCGTACCGAGTAATTATTTTATTTGAGACTTTTACGGTCATACACACGTGATCGTTGATATTAATGCCGTCAAATTCTTTATTGGTAAAGACCAGATGGTCCACAACGATCTCGCTTTCGTCCAACTTACCCTCACAAACAAACTTTGTTCATCCGATACTTCGCCAATCGGTAAACAGGGATGGGGCCACTCACGAATCCGAGCTCTGGACGTGGTTTGTCTAAAGCGCCCTCGAAAACGAGAATATTTGAACTTGGCATCCGGACGGGGATTTGTGCCTTATTGATTTGACAACTCATCAAGGCAAGCAGCGTCACGACAAGTCGGTATGTGGAGTAAAAACCGACGGAGCAAAAGTTCAGGCGAGTTAATCATTATTGATCCTATCTACGGCAGCATGTCCCACCGGAATCGAT
>DASSEB010000207.1:0-15279 GCA_035696765.1 Pyrinomonadaceae bacterium
CTGAAATCTTCGGATGGTCAGACGTCAGAATGGCTCTGCGCTACACGCACGCAACGGACGAGTCGAAGCGTCGAGCCGTTGAAAATTTGGCCAAACCGATTGGACCAAGTGACGAATCGGTGACAAATGAAAAAGGCAGGGTAGCCACCCTGCCGTAAGTCGTTGATTCTATTGGTGGAGCAGAGGGGGGTCGAACCCCTGACCTCCGCATTGCGAACGCGGCGCTCTGCCAAACTGAGCTACTGCCCCACGCGGACTAGCATATTAGGTAGCTAGTTACAGCGTGTCAACTGAGGGTGCAGGTCTGGGCGGAAGAAGGCCCGGCGTGCGCTTCCAATGCAAGCCTGGAAGCATGCACGGCGTAACGACCTAAGACAGTAAACAAAACAACTACTCTCAAAAAAGTTCTAATCAACCATGAGGCCCGGCTGTCAGTATTTACGAAACAAAGACGAGTACGTCGTCATGGGCGAACTGCGCTCTGCTGGCTGCCGCCGTTGCCTGCAAGTGCCGTGGCTGAAATAGGGAACGATGCGAGGGGCCCGGTTTTTTGGTTGGTCGATGAAGACGATCCGGCATTCGATCTTCGCCACGGTAATGCGCTCGATCAGCTACAGGTGGCGACGCTGGAAGGTTTGAGGGAAGTACCAAATAGTATTCGCTCCGAACCAACGACCAACCGCAAAGGCAGCTGGGCGACGGCGTAAGAAGCCATCCACAGGTTACGCAGGTTGTCTGTAATCTGCGGATGGATTACGTGCGCACGGTGCGAGCCGCGGCTTCGAGGGCATCGCTAAGCTTCGAAACGTTTTTGCCCCCGCCCTGGGCCAGGTCAGGTCTACCGCCGCCGCGGCCGTCGAGCATCGCGCACGCGTCGCGCATCAACGCACTCATATCGCCGACCGCGTCAGTCGAACGTGCGAACACGACGCGTGCAGTATCTTTGTCGCGCGAACCGAGCAACGCAATCGTTTGCGGATGACTGACGAGTGCGTGCGCAAGCTTCTTCAGCGACTCCGCGTCTCGGCGTTCAAAGACGTGCATCACAACACCGTCACGAGCACCGGCCAGTAGCTTTTCCGCTTCAACTTCCGCCGCCAACTCTTCAAGTGCGCGAACCCGCCGGTGCAGCTCTTTGTTTTCTTCCAGCATCTGCGCCGCCACCTGCGGAGCATCGTCACGTCCCGTACTGAACAAGGCTGCTGTCTCACGCGCGCTCTTGTTCGCCTTACGATAATCCGCTAGCGCGCGCGTGCCTGCGACAAACTCAATCCGCGTCAAACCCTTCGCGCGTTCCCACGATCGCACCGCAATCATTCCCACTTCACCGGTCCGGTACGCATGTGTTCCACCACACGGCGTCAGGTCGAAACCTTCGATCTCAATCAACCGCAACTCACCTTCACGCGCAGGCTCCTTTCGCAAAGGCAGTTCCGCGGCTTCGCCTGACGTGACGTTACGAATCGTGATCGACCGATCTTCCCAGATGACGTTGTTCGCCAACTCGACCGCGCGTTCGATGATTTCGGTCGTCGGGTTGCTCAACTCAATGTCGATCTCGCAAGACGCTTCCATGATGCGAAAACCTTTTGTCGGTGCGTTGAAGAGCGTGACGAACGCCTGCGACAAAATGTGCTGGCCTGTGTGTTGTTGCATGTGATCGAGCCGGCGTGGCCAATCGACTCGTCCTTTCACGACCGCACCGCGTGCCGGCGCAATGCCCTGGACCACGTGAAGCACGCCTTGTTCGCCGTCGTCGATGCATTCCACCACACGCAAGCCGTTCAGGATTCCGGTATCACTCGGCTGGCCGCCGCCGGTCGGGTAGAACGCAGTGCGATTAAGAACGATCGCGGTCCAGCCGCTGACGCGATCGGTCACGTCGACGACGCGAGCTTCAAACTCTATTAGATGAGAGTCGGAATAATAGAGGCGTTCAGTTACAGGCATTCATCCACAGATTTTTTGTAAGATAGCGGCCCATGAAAAAACTTCCCCGCAGATTGCTCATCGCACTCGCCGTTATTTCGATCTCGAGCGGCGCCGCCCTCGCGCAGGAACCGCCGCTGCGGTCGATAACTTACCGCCTCTCGATGTCGCGGCCAGTGTCACATCTCTTCGAAGTCGCCATCATAGTGGAACTGCCTGCTGAACTAAAAGACAAGCCGCTACAGTTTCAGATGGCTAAGTGGTCTCCCGGACGCTATGCGGTTTTTGATTTCGCGAAGAACGTCCAGGAGTTCCGCGCGAATGGACCAGTGACACGCATCGACGATCAAACGTGGAGCGTCGCGCCGCAGGGATCTACAACGCTGAACGTCTCTTACAAAGTGTTTGGTAACGACCTCTCCGGCACATTTTCACAGCTCGACAGCAGGCACGCGAACTACAACGGCGGTTCCATTTTCATGTACATCGTCGGCCATAAACCCGATCCGGTGAAACTGACGATTCAAGCTCCGGCTGGTTGGAAGATCGTGAACGGCCGCATCGAACGTCCGGGACAATACGAATGGCAGTTTCCAAACTGGGACATCATGATCGACACGCCAACCGAGATCGCGCCGGACTGGACGGAGGAGACTTTCGACGTTGGTGGCAAGAAGTATCACGTCGTGGTCCATTCGTTTGGTGCCGAAGGCGGCAAGCGTGCGGCCCTCGTGAAAGACATCGAGAAGATCGTGCGCGCTGAGGTGGGGATGTGGGGCCCGCCGGAATTTCAAGAGTACACATTCCTCGTGCACTTTGCCGCCGACGATCATTCCGGCGACGGCATGGAGCACCTGACTTCAACTCAGATCATCCAGCCCGGCGCCCTCGCGGACCAAAGTACGTATGAAGACACTTTAGGAACTGTCGCGCACGAGTTTTTTCACGTTTGGAACGTGAAGCGGTTGCGACCGCAGGAACTTGGACCATGGGATTTCACGCGCCCGCTAAGCACGCGCGCGCTGTGGGTGGCCGAGGGCTTCACCACTTATTACGGTCACTTGATGTTGCGACGCGCAGGGCTGTGGGACGACGCGACATATCTTAATCGACTCGCCGAAACAATCATGCGCATCGAGAACGCCCAGGGAAGCCGGTTGATGAGCGCTGAGGAGTCGTCGCTGTCAGCTCCGTTTATCGACGGTGCCCGTCACGCGCAGTCAACCAATCTTCAGAACACGTCAATCAGCTACTACCCGAAAGGCGAGCTCATCGGCATGGTGATGGACCTGCTGTTGCGCGGGCGCGCGAAAGGGAAGGCTTCGCTCGACGACGTGATGCGCGACATGTACGAGGAGTTTTATTTGAAGAGTTCCAACAGTAGTTATTACCTGCGCGGCCGTGGCTATCAAACGGAAGATCTCGAGCGGGTGGCGTCGCGCCGCGCGGGTTTTGATATCGGCGATTTCTTCAAACGACATATTCGCGACGTCGAAGTGTTGCCTTACGAGGAAGCGTTCGCGTACGCGGGTTTGCGTCTCGTGAAGTCGCCGGCGAGAGAGCCGTACAGTGCCGGGATGTCGATTCAGTTTGAAGATCCACGTCACGGGACGATTGAAAACGTGCGCAACAACTCACCGGCAGAAGATGCAGGGCTGCAACAAGGCGATGAGATCGTTTTGCTAGCAGGAAAAGAGGCAACACAGGACGCATGGCGGAAAACACTAGCGCGTTTTAAGGCCGGCGAGTCAGTGCCGGTCACAGTCAAGCGTGATCGCCGCACGATCAAGACGAATATTGTCCTGGGCCAGCCAGATCGGTTTGATTACAGGATTGAAGAGAAGATGGACGCGACGATCGAACAAAAAACACTCAGGGCTGCGTGGCTGAATGGGAAGTAAACCACGGATTACACGGATCTTTTACGGATTGATCCATAGTATGCGGGGTTTACTTGTTAGGGGACGATGACGTGTAAAGAGTGTGGCGCGATCTCGAAGCGCATCGGCAAGTGACCAAGCAGTTCGCCGTCAACTTGCACTGGAGCGTCGCCGCGCGCGTTGACGCGCACTGCATTCACGAACGTTACCTCGGGTTTATCACGCGGCATACCGTTGCGCATCGCATAAGAAAGCAGGTGCAAGTAACGAAGCCGGCTCGTCGTTTTGATAATGCAGACCTCAAACTCGCCCTCGTCCAGGCGCGCGCCGGGCGTGATTGCGAGATCGCCGCCATACCTCGCTCCGTTTCCGATCGCCGCAAACGTTGCGGTGTAGGTTTGATCGTTGATCTCGAGCGTGAAAGGATGCGGGTTCCAGGTTGCCAAATGACTAAGGCCGGAAATCCAAAACGCGCCTTTGCCGATCCGCTTCTTTAACGAGGGTTGCACACCCCTCACGACTGAAGCGTCCAATCCGATCCCCGCCATCAACACAAAAAGACGAGTCTTGTTCGTCGTTTCGTCGATTGCGAGTCCGAGATAGATCTTGCGCGACTTGCCTCGCGCGGCGACTGCGATTGCTTGTTCATCATTGAGCGGCAGACCGAGTTCACGCGCGAGCACGTTAGCCGTGCCGCGCGGGATGATCGCGAGTCGTGCATCGGTTCCAGCTAGTCCCTGGACTGCTTCGTTGATGGTTCCATCGCCGCCTGCGACGATCACGTCGGACGTACCGTTGCGAGCGGCACGCGCCGCAATTTCCGCGGCGTCACCTGGTCCACCGGTGAGTTTCAAATCAACTTTGACGCCGAGCGATTCGAGACGCGCGACAAGTTGCTGCACCGGCCGGCGTCGCGACGCATAGCGGCCAGTCTTCGGATTGGAAATCAGAGTCGCCTCGCGCATGGCTATAAATGGACAACAACAGTACAGAGGAAGGCGACGAAGTACAACTCATTATTCCTGCCTCGCCAGTTGCACAAATTCGTGCAAGTCAGTGTTGTTAACGTCCGACACTGCCCAGTAGCACATACCGGCATGCGTCCAGCAAATAACATTGTAGCCCTGGCGTGAATACTGTCGCTCGCGCTCATCAGCCGCGCCGGGAACTGTCCACATGAAGAGATTAATCGGGTGTTTGCGTCTTTGGTAAACGAGCGCGGCAACGGTGCGATTGTCGATGTAATCCAGCCGCCCGCCGATCAAAGAGAATCCCTGCGCCGAGAGATCTTTGACCTCGGGCGCGAAATCCAACTTCCCATTGAACCACGGCTTGACCGTGTGCGAGTCAGAGGTGGGAACATCGATCAGGTGATCGAGCATCAGCGAACGCACATGACTCGAAACGACCTCCTGCGCGACGAGTTCATCCGCGCGTGTTCTCGATCGCGTAGAAACGATCGTCCACATTAAAAACGCACACAGCGCCAGAATCACTGCCGCAGCAGCGGCAATCCAGGGACGAGATTTTGTTCTCGGTTTCAGGCGATTGGTGTGCTGCTTTACTCGTTGTTTCAATAGGTCCGGCGCAGCGAAGTATTGCGCTCCGCTTTTGATCAGCGAGCGCAGCTTCAACTCTTCCTGATGTTGCGCCCCGCACGCTTCACACTGGCCGAGGTGACGCTCGATCCCGACGTTCCTCAGCAGATCCAGTTCACCATCAATGTAGGCGTCGATTAGTTCGTGAGCTTGTTCGCAGTTCATATTAATTCGAGGGGAGTTCTCCGGACTCTCAGCCCGTAAACATAAAGACTGCAAACACGCCTCATCTATTCCCGGCCGCTCAACAAGCGGTTGCGGGAATTTTTTGCGGCGGGGCGAGTCTGGATACACACAACAGAAGGAGGATTGGAGATGCTTACAAAATTAAAGGTTTCATTGATGCTAATTATGACCGCGGTGTTTGTTGCCGCGTGTGGTCTTGGCGGTGCTGAAGTTGTCAGCAGCCAGCCATCAGGCGCGATGGCAACGCCCGCCGCGCAAATGCCCGATATGAAGATGCCTGCCGAGCAGCAGATGAGCAGCGAGACTGCAAACGCGAACGAGGTGGTTATTCAAAACTTCCTGTTCCAACCGTCAACGCTGACCGTTAAGGCGGGGACAAAAGTCACCTGGATAAATCGCGACGACGAACCGCACACCGCAACCGACACTGAAAGCCGCTTCGGCTCGAAGGCGTTGGACACCGGGGATCGTTTCACGACCGAGTTCACGAAGCCGGGTACGTACACTTACTACTGTGCGCTACATCCGAAGATGACGGGAAAAATAATCGTCGAGTAAGGAGGACGCACAATGCCTGACGAAACAAATAACAACCAGATCGAGCGGCGGAGCTTTCTTAAATGCATGGCGTGGGCCGGGACCGGAGTCGTATGGGTGATGAGCGGCGGCGTGCTCAGCTCGTGCCAGTTAGTGACAGGCGCGAAGCGAAAGGGCAGCTTCAGCTTCGTACAGATCAGCGACAGTCACATCGGCTTCAACAAGGACCCAAATCACGACGTCACGAAGACGCTCACCGAGGCAGTCAACAAGATCAACGCACTCGAAGATCAGCCTTCGTTCCTGATTCATACCGGCGACATCACGCACCTCGCGACGCCGGAACAGTTCGACACCGCATCGCAAGTTCTCAAGACTGCGAAAGCAAGCCAGATTTATTACACGCCTGGCGAGCACGACGTGTTCAGCGACGACGGTGGCCTGTATCGCGAAAGATTTGGTGGCGGAACTCAGGGCCAGGGCTGGCAGAGTTTTGATTATGACGGCGTGCATTTCATCGGACTCATCAACGTGCTGAACCTGAAGCAGGGAAGCGGCACAGGGCTTGGCGGCAGCGGTTTTGGACAACTAGGCGGGGAACAGTTGGCATGGTTGGAGAAAGATGTGAAGGGCCTGTCGAGCAGCACGCCGATCGTCGTCTTCGCGCACATTCCGTTATGGACCATCTATCCCGAATGGGGTTGGGGCACTGACGACAGCGCGCAGGCGCTTTCTTACCTGAAACGCTTCGGATCCGTCAGCGTGTTGAATGGTCACGTGCATCAGGTGATGCAGAAGGTGGAAGGGAACGTCAGGTTTCACACCGCTTTGTCGACTGCGTTTCCGCAGCCCGCGCCCGGGACTGCGCCTGCACCCGGACCGATCAAGGATGTTCCGGCGGAAAGGCTTCGTAGTCTGCTTGGTCTAACGGATGTGAGTTACGTGCAGAATAAGAATTCCTTAGCGCTAGTTGATTCGACGCTGGTTTGAGCCGCGGATTTACGCGGATAAAGGCGCATTTGAATGCAGTAGCGCGTGAGCTTCTCGCATATCTGCGGTGTCGAAGCCTTCGGTGAACGATTCGTACACTTCACGTAGTTTACCGGCACGCTGGCAAAGACGTGCGAGACTCATCGCGGTGCGAAGTTGCCACGACTTCGCCTTCTGCGCTTCCGCGATTTCGAGCGAGCGCTGTAAACACTGTTCAGCGTTCGCTCGATTCTCTTTGAACAACAACTCGCCTTTGAGACGATATAGTTCAGCCTCGAAGTACCGTTCGTCATTTCCGTTCACCATCGTTATCGCTTCATCCAGCAGCCGGAGTGCTTCCTCGTCTTGTTCAACTTTGGCCAGGGCGGTCGCGAGCAAAGCGAGGAAGTGGGGACGCACGAGCGCGGTTCCGGTTGCATCAAGCGCGGCAAGACCTTCGCGCATCCGATCGACCCCTTCACTCACACGACCTTCTTCACTTAGAGTCCAACCCAGGATGATCGTGGCCATGGATTGATAGAGCACCAAGCCATGCTCGAGTGTGATGTTGAGGACGGCCTCAACATACTCTCGCGTCATCCGGTGATCGCGCCGCAGGTGGTACAGAACACTCGCGAAGAGGAATGCGTGTGCGAGTCCCTGCGGTTCGCGCAACTCGCGCGCGAGCGTGATGGCTTGTTGCATCCGTTCCACGGCTTGATCCGACAGCCCCAGACACCAGAGCGACCAGCCTGCGAAGCAGGGCATCGCGACGCCGGGATTCAGCGCATAAAGAAATGAATCATCGCGATGTTGCGCCGGATCGTAGAGCGCGAGTGCTTTCTCGTAGTGGTCCAACGCCAGCTCGAAATGGCCACAGTGAGTGAACGTGATCTCGAGCGCCCAGTGGCCGCGCAACGCGAGTCCGGGATACGGCAGGCGCTCAGAGAGCCGTAGAAACTGCTCCGCGATGTGACGCGCTGTTTCCAATTCAGCACTCAACGTCTCAAACGTCCACAACCCCCACAGAACTTCGGAAACGTCGGGCGTGTCACCCAACTGCTCATACAGTTCGTGGGCTTTCATGTAAACCATGCCGACATTCGGAGAGGCGTAACCCTCGATAGCAATGAGGGGAACGCCGAGCGTGAGGTGCATACAAAGCGCTTGGTTTAAAAGTTCGCGCGTCTGCGGCAGCTTGCCGAGTAACTCGATACCGTGGCGTGCAAGCCTCACTGCTTCCTGATACGCAAACCGGCGAATCGCATTTTCCGCGCCCTGCTTCAGATAATAGATGGCGCGCTTGTAGTCGCGGCCTCGCTCGAAGTGCATCGCAAGCTCAGCCGAAATCTCCACCGCTCGCTCGCCGTAAACTTCCTCGCCGCGCTCAGCTATCAGCCGGTGCAGTTGCACACGCCGCGCTACCGGTAGGCGCTCATACAGAATATTTTGGTATAGCGCGTGGACGAAGCCGTATCGTGTTACAACTTCTCCCGTGGGCAACTCGTGAAAACCACAGTCCTGAATGAAATGTCGCTGAGCGGCCAGCTCACTACATCGCGCTTCGACAACATCCAGATCCTCTTCGAGCCCCGCCGCGAGTGCGGGCGTTGAAAACTCAACTCCGGCCACACTCGCCGCTTCGAGCGTCAGTTTCTTTTCCAGCCCGAGATGATCCACCTGCCGTTCGATCATCTGCTTGATATTGTCCGGCACGCCGATCTCGAAGTTGTCAATGCCGCCAATTAGATCCGCTCCGTCTGCACGTTCGACGATCAGCCCGGATTCCAACAGGTAGTCGACAACGTTCACCATGAACAACGGATTTCCATCGGTACGGTCGTGTATCAACCGCCCGAGACCGGCAGGAAAACGATGTCGCGGAAATCTGACCGCCAGGTATTCCGATACCGCGGCTTCGGTCAGGTATTCGAGCGGCAACTCCTCACACTGTTGTTTCGCGAGCAGCTCCTGCTTCACCGCCTTGAATGGATGATCGCTCACGCTCCACTCTACGTTGCGATAAGTTCCAATGAGCATGAGGTGCCCACGTTGCCGTTGTGTCGCGAGGTAGGAGATTAGATCGAGCGTTGAGTAATCGCTCCAGTGCAGGTCTTCGAGGATCAGGACGAGCGGCACCTCCGCGGTCAACACGTCCAACGCCTCACCCATTTCACGCATCATTCGCTCGCGCGTGGCGCCTGACATTTCGCGACTCAACGACTCGCGATCTGACGGAGTCAACAGCGAAGGCATTTGCAGCAACCACATCGGCGCGTGCGCTCGCAGCACTTGCGTGACTTGTTGATCTTCGCGGCAAAGGCGGCCGATTGCTTCGAGCACCGGCAAGTACGCTTCACCAGTCCCGTATTGCTCGAGACATTGACCGCGGCTCACTCGAATACTTCCGTCGGGAGGAATCATGCGCGCAAACGTGTCGACCAACGAAGTCTTTCCGATGCCGGCCTCGCCTGAGACAAACACGATTTGCCGCTGTCCGCGCAACGTCCTGCGAAGCCATCGTTGCATTCGCCCGAGGGCTTGAGCGCGCCCGACGACGCCCACGTACACTCGAAACGCGCCCGACTGCGCAGTGTCGGCGAGCGCCAGGTCAGCCTGTGGCTTTTGTGCAGGCGCCGCAATCTGGCCGATAAAGCGATAACCGCGTCGATGTGAAGTTTCGATAAACCGCGGGGTCTTCGGATCGTCTTCGAGCGCCTCTCTTAATTGCCCCACCGTTACTTTAAGGACTGCGTCGCCGACAAATGTTTCCGGCCAGATAGCATTCAGCAATTCATCTTTTGTGATGAGTTTTCCCGAATTTTGGATGAGGTAGTTGAGTAGTGCGAATGCTTTCGGCCGTAGCTTAATCTCCTCTGAGCCTTTCCAAAGGGACTCGTTGATGAGATCGAGGGAAAAGCGATCGAAGACTATTCGCTGATCATTCGCAATCGGGTTCACTTAACGTTACCGAAAACTTACGGAAGTTTTAGGACTGCTGCACCCCGTTTGGCCCATTGTGCTCTTCTAGTGCAAGGATGGCAAACTCAGGCCACTCTTGGACTGCCCGCACTGAAGTAACAACACAAAAACTTTCCGGAAAGCGTTCACGCTTTCGGTGCCTCTTTGTGTCTGGCGATCGAAAACATTACCGCACAATTACCGGAAATTTATGACTGCCTTATCGGGTGTCTCTATTCTCATACGCGTTCTACACACTTAGAAAGGATTAGTCATGAAGAATATTTTTAGAGTCGCAGTTGTTTTGGGCTTGTTATCAGCTCTCGTGGTGCTTCCATTCATCCACGCTGATGCACAGAACGACACAGCAGAAATTCAGGCCGCAAACGCGCCTGCAATTCCGGTAACAGTATTCCAGGCCGCTGGGCCAACAGCAGATTCGATCCAGAGCTCCGTCGATGCGTATCGCGCTGCTTTGGGCCTGAAAAACAATGGCAATGACGCTGGTCCACTTACCATTGGTCATCGCGAAATTAATTGGGATGGTGGCAGCAAAACTAACCTGACCACTACTCTCGGAGCCAATCCGTTTGCAGGGTTTTTAGTTACACGCGGCGCGCTATTCACAACGCCTGACGGCACGGGTTTCGTTCAGGCGCCGCCGAGTGCCGATCCAATTTTGTTCCCGCCCGGAGGTCTCGCCGGTCTCTTCAATAATCCGGCGTACAGCACGACTTTCCGTGCTTTCAGCGCGTCGCGTTTGTTCGTCGCGATCGGAGGAAAAGTCACAGATGTCGATTTCTTCGTGCCGGGCGGCGGCAACGTACCCGCGACTGTAACCGGCTTCGGCGCAGTCTTCACGGACGTGGACCAACCAGACGGCAGCGGACCCGCACGCAAAAAAGGAAACCGAAACGCAAGCACGTTGATCGAGTACTACGGCGTCAATGGTGAGTTGCTGTTCAGCAGCTTCGTACCCGCGTCGCCGGGCGATGGAAATCTTTCTTTCTTCGGGATTGTTTTGCGCGACGCGCGGATTGCTCGCGTGCGAATCACGAGCGGCAACGTTGTGCCGGGCGGAAACGATTCTGAGAAAGACGACGTCGTCGCGATGGACGACTTTATCTACGGCGAACCGCAGCCGGTTCAATGAGGAGGTTGAAACATGAGTAGTAAACGGAGTTACGACCTGGCCCGCCGGGTTGAGTTGGGAGC
This sequence comes from Pyrinomonadaceae bacterium, assembly GCA_035696765.1. Classification (GTDB taxonomy): domain Bacteria; phylum Acidobacteriota; class Blastocatellia; order Pyrinomonadales; family Pyrinomonadaceae; genus PSRF01. Next base: position 11,276 of record DASSEB010000207.1, read on the forward strand.
GCTTGCACTTGAAGCGTTCGCCAACTCGCTCACGGAGACAGAGTGGCAAAGCCGTGTACCTGGAGATGGACGAAAGATCGGAGTCGTCGTGCATCACGTCGCGAGTGTGTATCCGATCGAGATCGAGTTGGCCCAGACGCTTGCAAGCGGCCAGCCCATCGAAGGGATCACGGGAGAAGTGGTCAACAAGATGAATGCGCAACATGCGACGGAGAATGACGGTGTCACGAAACAAGAGACACTCGAACTGCTTCGCCACCACAGTGCCCTGGCCGCGGCCGCAGTCCGCGAGTTCACCGACGAGGATCTCGATCGAGCCGCGCCGGTATCGCTCAACAGCAATGCGCCGCTGACGTGCCAGTTCATCGTTGAAGACCACGCCGTTCGGCACAGCTATCACCATCTGGCGCGTATTCGCGCTGCTTTGGCGAAGCAGAGACTGGCGGTACTGGTCGCATAACCGTTTTCGCGGGTTTGAGACGCAGTCGAAAGCAATGAATTTCGAAGAAGCAGTTTTGCCCCATCTTGATGCCGCCTACAACCTGGCGCGCTGGATAACACGCAACGAGCATGACGCTCAAGACGTGGTCCAGGAGTCTTATTTACGCGCGCTAAGGTTCTTCGGCGGGTTTCATGGGCCGGACGCTCGGGCATGGTTGCTGACTATTGTGCGAAACACTTGCTACACGTGGTTGCGGCGGAACAGGTCGCCGGAACTCTCAGACGACTTCGATGAAGCCGTGCGTGAGAAACAATCCGGCGAGCCTGATCCGGAAACGACGCAGGTGCTCAAGGCGCAAACGCAGCTCATCAACGACGCGATCGAAAAACTGCCACTCGAGTTTCGCGAAGTAGTGGTCCTGCGGGAACTGGAGGAGCTCTCTTACAAAGAGATCGCTGTTGTAACCGGCGTCCCGATAGGCACTGTCATGTCGCGTCTGGCGCGTGCTCGAAAGCGACTACACGAGTCGCTACGCGAACTGTCGCCTGATGATTCAGTGGAAACGGTCCAGCGGGCGACGTCCACGTCGTGCGCTGTTGCGAATAATAATTGTTTGAGTTGATCTCGACGGGAATAACTCAGACGTGGAAACGGTAAGTAGATCAGAAGCGATTCATAGGAGAAGAAGGTAAGGAGATTCATTATGAGGAAAGAAGTTGCAAAGGGATTCGTCAAAGCCGGTTTGCTCGTAGTCATGTTAATGATTGCAGTGGGCACGTCCGTGAAAGCGCAGTCCCTCGAATACAAATTAACCGCAAACATTCCGTTTGATTTCACAGTAGCCAACAAGAAATTCCAGGCCGGCGAGTATTCGTTCAGCCGTGCTCAACAAAGTGCCGGAGATATGATCGTGCGAGTCAGTAGTGCGGATGGACACCAGAATATCAACCGGTTCACCGTTCCAGTTATCAAACTCACTCCCAGTAACAAAGCAACACTGGTTTTCCATCGTTACGGAGATGAGTACTTCCTTTTCCAGGTTTGGCCGGCGGGCGCTACCACCGGGCGAGTGCTGCTGAAGTCACGCAGCGAACGCGACGTTGTGCGCAACGTTCATGACAACGTGGGAATGGCGATGTTGAGAGCGCCGGAGACCGTCACAATCGTGGCCGATCTGCCGTGACGTTAACTGATGCTCTCATTCAGAGGTTGGCCTCGACTTAAGCGGGGTGAGTCGAGGCCATCCCTGGAGTAAACGAAGATGGAAATCGATCCAAATGTGCAACTTGCGGCGAGCGGCGACATGGCGGCTTTCGAGGAGATTTATCGAACATACAATCGCCGTGTCTACACGCACTGCCTCCGCATGACGCGGAATGTTGCCGAGGCCGAAGACCTGACGCAGGAGGTGTTCATTCAGGTCTTTCGCAAGCTGAACACGTTTCGCGGTGAATCGTTGTTCACCACCTGGCTGCACCGGCTGACTGTGAATGCAGTGTTGATGCACTTCCGCAAGACGGCGGCAAGGTTAGAACGAATAACCGAGCACAGTGAAACCATAAACGACTTTGTGAGCGGCGCTGCGGCAACCACTGGGACATCGCTTATCGATCACATTTCTTTGAACGAGGCGCTACGACAGTTGTCGCCGGGTTATCGCGCCGTCTTCATTCTCCACGACCTCGAAGGATACGAGCACCAGCAGATCGGTGAGATCCTCAATTGCGCAACCGGCACTTCAAAATCGCAATTGCACAAGGCGCGAATGAAACTGCGTCGCCTGCTGGGCCGCAAAAAACCTGTCAAGCAAGCGCAGCCGGTACTTTGTTTACACGCTCGTTGACAACGTTGTAGGGACGGCCCTCCGTGGCCGCCCGCGGGTCGCAATCGTCGGCGGCTGCTGAGGGGCGTCGCTGGGCGCAATTCGCAGGTCGGGCGGCCACGCGGTGCCGCCCCTACAATCGATGATGATCCGTCGTGAACAGACTCGCGACGCGTCTGCCAGGTAAGTCTCCCTTTGTAGAGGCGGTCCTCCGTGGCCGCCCGCGCGCAATCGCAACTAATAATTTAAGGAGTTATCGATCGTGAATAGAATCAGTTTCAGATTCATAGCTATTGCTCTGCTCGCATTGGCTCTCACGAGCAGCGCATTCGCACAAACAAGCAAAGGATTTTTTGTCGGGAACGTTGTTGATGCAAACGGCGCCGTCGTCGCAGGCGCAGTGATCAAGATTACAAACGCCGGCACCGGCGTTACGCGTGAGACCGTTTCCACCGATGACGGCACCTTTCGTCTGGACGCAGTCGATCCCGGCACTTACAAAGTCGAGATCAGCCAGACAGGATTCAAGACACTCAGTCGCGAAAACCTGATCGTGACCGCGGCGCAAACTACCAGCGCCAATTTTCAACTTGAAGTGGGTACGCAGATCGAAGTCGTCAACGTGACTTCGGGCGCGGACGTCGTTCTTCAATCGCAGGACGGAGCTCGCGTTAATACTCTCAGCAAGCGCGAGATCACGGACTTGCCGACGCCCGCGCTGAATCCGGCGAGCATCGTCTTCACGTTGCCGGGCGTTGTCGATCCTGGTCCACTTGCGGGCGGCTTCGTCCAGGGAAACGAATTCTCTGTCAATGGACTGCGCGCGCGTGCGAACAACCAGTTGATTGACGGGCTCGACAACAACGACAACGCCATTGCGGGGCAGTCGTACATTCCCATTCTTCGTGACGGCTACAACGAAGTGGCCGTGCTGCAATCGGACTACTCAGCAGAGTTTGGCCGCGCGGGCGGTGCAATCGTCAACGTCGTTACGCGCAGTGGCACGAACCAATTTCACGGTTCGGCTTACGATGTAATCAACAACAGCGTCTTCAATTCGCTCACGGCTAGCCAGCGCGCCGACGGCACGCGAAAGCCCGTCGTCGTCGAAAACACGTTTGGCTTTTCACTCGGTGGTCCAATTAAAAAGGACAGACTGTTTTTCTTTGGAACGTACCAGCGCGATCTTGTTCGCTCCGGAACGGACGCGACAGTCCGCGTGCCGACTGCATCAGGTTTCTCCACTCTGCGCTCGTTGTTTCCAGCCGGCGCAAATCCGGATCTCGATCGATACCTGAACATCGTTGGAAACCTGCGCGGCCAACGCGAGATCTCAACCGTTGCTCTCGGCGGCGGACGGCCGGATATCGACTTTGGCGAGACGTCGCTCAGCAGTACTCAACCCGTAACGGACGATCAATTTTTAACTCGCATTGATTGGACGCCGACGCAAAAAGACAGTCTCTCGTTTCGATACGTTTACGACAATCAGCGTTTCAACAATCAGTTTCCGACGGTCGCATCCGGCGGATCGCCGTTTCCGGGCTTCGAAGTAGACGTGCCCAGTCTCGTCCAAAATTTCTATTTCAACTACACGCACAACATCTCGACGCGTTTGGTGAACGAAGCGCGATTCGGCTACGGCCGCTTCAACGTAGACTTTGCCGCACGCGATCAACAGGTCGCAGATGCGGGCGCGGTCTTTGCTTTCAGCGGCGCGGGCCTGGGCCAGGGAATCAC
>DASSEB010000208.1:0-29940 GCA_035696765.1 Pyrinomonadaceae bacterium
TAAGGCGGCGCGGGCATCGTGCCGTCGGCGTTCATCTTCACGCGCTTTGGTCCAATCGCGCCCATGTGTAGCCACACCGAAGCAGAGCCTGGACCACCGTTGAAAGAGAAGGTGAGTGGCCGTGATGTCCCTTCGGGCCGATCGACAACATAACTGGTGAAGAACATGCGCGCTTCGACTTCACCTTCGCGGTTCTTGATTGGCATCATGCCCGCGATCGCGGTGTACTTGATCGTGGAGCCGTTGACACGGATCTCATGCTTCGTCACAACGGGCGGTTCTTCCGGAGTTGGCGATGGTTGCGGCCTTGTTGGTGGAGTTGGTGTGGGGCTCGGTTGGGGGCTCGGGAATTGTCGGGCCTGTCCTGGTGCTTGAAACAATAATCCGAGCGTTAAAAATATCGCTGCAAGCATGTGGTCTCCGTTGTTGAAAAATTTCTCATCGGTATTTATGCGCGCAATTTATCCGTGGGATCTGTGGTTAAATATTCACGCAGGTACCGCGCTTTAAAAACTGTCCGTCACCCGCCTTGCCCTTGAACTCGCCTTTATCGATCACCACCTTGCCGCGCGAGAGCACTGTCTCGACGACGCCCTTGATCTTCTTGCCTTCGTAAGCGTTGTAGTCGACGTTCATGTGGCTCGTCTTCAGGCCCAAAGTCTGTTCGCGCTCTGGATCGAAGATGACGATATCGGCGTCCGAGCCGACGGCTATCGTGCCTTTCTTCGGGAACAGGCCAAACATCTTCGCGGCCGCGGTCGAGGTCAACTCAACAAAGCGATTCAAGCTGATCCGGTTTTCAACGACGCCGCCGTTGTAGATCAGCGGCACGCGGTTCTCGACGCCAGGAGCGCCGTTTGGAATTTTAGTGAAGTCGTCACGACCGAGTTCTTTCTGTTCCTTCATGCAGAACGGGCAATGATCGGTTGAGATGACTTGCAGGTCGTCCATCTTCAAACCCTTCCAAAGCTCTGCCTGGTTCGACTTCTCGCGCAGCGGCGGAGTCATGACGTATTTCGCGCCGTCGAATCCGGGTTCGTCGTAGTTGTCGATCGAGAGGAAGAGATACTGCGGACATGTTTCGGCGAACGCGGGTATGCCGCGATCGCGAGCTTGCCGCACCTGGTTGAGTGCGTCGGCGCAGGAGAGGTGAACGATGTAGACTGGCGACTCCGCCATCTCGGCGATCGCGATCGCGCGATGAACGCCTTCGGCTTCGGCAATGGTTGGTCGCGTGAGTGCGTGATACTTCGGCGCGGTGCGGCCATTCTCCAAAGCGCGTTTGATGATCTCGTTGATGACGATTCCATTCTCGGCGTGCATGCAGATGAGGCCGCCGCGCTGGCCCGCGGCGGACATAGCACGAAAGATCGTGGCGTCGTCGACCAGAAACACGCCCGGATAGGCCATGAACATCTTGAAGCTCGTCACCCCTTCGTCCATGGCGGTGTAGAGTTCCTCGATCTGCTTGTCTTCGAGTTCGGTGGTGATGAGGTGAAAGCCGTAATCGATCGCGGTCTTGCCTTCCGCCTTCTTGTGCCAGTTGTCGATGCCTTCGATTAACGACTGGCCTTTGTACTGCACGGCGAAGTCGATGATGCTGGTCGTGCCACCGTGTGCGGCCGCGATCGTGCCGGTGCGAAAGTCGTCGGACGATTCGGTCCCGCCGAAGGGCAGTTCCATGTGTGTGTGGGGATCTATGCCACCTGGAATGACGAGTTTTCCGGCGGCGTCGATCACGTGGTCCGTCTCCATATCCAGGCTGCTGCCAATCACGGAGACGCGTTCATTTTCAATCAGAATATCGGCCTTGTAATCGTCGACGGCAGTCACAACGCGGCCGTTACGGATAAGAGTTTTCATCGTTTTTAACCACAGATTACACGGATTTGATTACAGAGTTCTCAGTAAAGATTGCCCTCGCGCTTGCGGCCGGTGTAGTCGACGTAGACGACCTTCAACTCGGTGTAGAAGTCGAGGGCGGTTGAGCCTTGTTCTCGGTCGCCGATGCCGGTGCCTTTCGTGCCACCAAACGGAATGTGCGCTTCGCCGCCAGTCGTCGGAGAGTTGATGTGCGTCATGCCTGTTTCAATCTCGTCGACGAAGCGGAAGATCCGCGACGCGTCGTTGCTGAAGATCGACGACGACAAACCGAACTCGGTGTCGTTCGCCACTTGCATCGCCGTCTCAAAGTCTTTGACGCGCAGCACTGACAAAACCGGACCGAAGATCTCTTCGCGCGCAATCCGCATGTCAGGTGTGACGTGATCGAAGACGGTGGGCTGCACGAAATAACCCTTGTCGAGTCCGTTGCCAGTCGCGCGCGCGCCGCCGCAAACCAGGGTCGCGCCGTCCTCGCGGCCGATGTCGATGTAGCCGAGCACGGTCTTGAACTGGTTTTCATCGACACTCGGACCCATCTCCGTTGCGGGATCTGATCCCGGGCCGATGCGCATCGACTGTGCGCGCTTCGCAATTCGCTCGACGAACTCGTCGGCAACCTGGTCAACGACAACCGCGCGACTCGTCGCCGTGCAGCGTTGTCCCGAAGATCCGAACGCACCTTGCGCCGTTGATTCGACTGCAAGCTCCATGTCTGCATCTTCGAGAATGACGACGGGATTCTTGCCACCCATTTCACACTGGACCTTCGCACCGCGACGTGACGCCTGTTCGTACAAGCGAATGCCGACGCCATTCGATCCGGTGAAAGAGATCGCTTTGACTGCGGGATGATTGATGATCTCGTCGCCGGCTTCCGAACCCGAGCCAAGCACCAGATTCAACACACCCGGCGGAATGCCTGCGGCCTCGAAAAGCTCGGTGATGCGAACTGCCGTTGCCGGTGTGATCGATGCCGGTTTGAAGACGACGGTGTTTCCTGCGACCAGGGCGGGCGCGATTTTCCAAACCGGAATCGCGACCGGGAAATTCCACGGCGTCACGCACGCAACCACACCGAGCGGTTGCTTGATCGTGTAGGCAAAGTTCAAGGGCAACTCGGAAGGAATCGTTTCGCCATTCATGCGCCGCGACTCGCCCGCGCAAAACTCGGCGACGTTGATCGAGCGCTGGAGTTCGCCGCGCGACTCCGCGATCGTTTTGCCTTCTTCGTGCGTGAGAAGCTGGGCCAGCTCTTCCTTGTTCTCCTCCAACAAACGCGCAGCTTTTGCGATGATGCGACCACGAGTGGGCGCGGGCGTCGAGCGCCAACCGCGAAAGGCTTCGGCGGCAGATTCGACCGCCGAGCGTGCTTCTTCGCGGGTCGCCTGGCGAATTGTGCCGAGGACGTCGTCAGTGTTTGCGGGGTTAATGTTTTGAGCAGTGCGACTCGAGGCGGATTCGACCCATTTGCCGCCGATAAAATTGCGATAAGTGTTCATATAAGGCGTGGAATATATCACGGCGGAAAATATTAGCCACGGATTACACGGATCTACTCTGTGTAAATTCGTGTTCATCTGTGGCTTAATAAGACCAGCATGAGCATCCCTGAACTGTTGACACAGCGCGTCGCCAACGCGCCTGAGAAGCCCTTCCTCTTTTCGGAAGCCGACAAGCGGCGGTTCACCTACGAAGAATTCGAATCCGCAGTTGGACGCACTGCCGCGATGCTGGCCGGCAAGGGTGTGCGGAAAGGCGACGTGGTAAGCCTGCTGATGCCGAACAGCGTCGAGTATGTAATCGCGTACTTCGCTTGCTGGCAGCTTGGCGCACTCGCGGGACCGATCAACTCGCTGCTGAAGTCGCAGGAGATCGCATACGTCATCTCAGACTCCGAAGCCAAAGCGTTGCTCGTGAATTCCGAGTTTCTGCCGGTGCTCGAATCTATTCGCGAGCATCTCCCGGAAGCGGTGATCGTGTTTGACAATGAAGCCGAGGCGACATCGGCCGCATCGTCTTCTCCTCATCCTGAAATCAGCACAGAAGACGACGCCATCATCATCTACACCTCAGGAACGACGGGCAAACCCAAAGGCTGCTTGCTCACACACGGCAACGTGATCGCCAACGCGCGCCAGATCAGCACCTGGTTGGGATTCACTGAAAACGATCGACTGCTCACGATAATGCCGTTGTTTCATATGAACGCCGTCTCAGTGACGACCATGTCAGCGCTCTACGCGGGCGGCTCGACGGTGGTGAGTCCGAAGTTTTCCGCGTCGCGTTTCTGGCAGATCATTTCCGACTACCGGATCACTTCGTTCGGATCAGTGGCGACGATGTTGTCGATGCTGTTGAGCACATACCCGGACGGAGTTCCCCCTGGTCTAAAAACGGAGCAGTTGCGTTTTGCGATGTGTGGCTCGGCGCCTGTGCCGGCGGAAGTGTTACGGCGTTTCGAAGAGACGTTCAAGTGTCTGGTGGTCGAAGGTTATGGTTTGTCGGAGTCAACCTGCCGCTCGACTTTCAACCCACCGGATCAACGCCGCCGGCCCGGTTCGTGCGGCGTGCCAATCGGCAACGAGATGCGTGTCGTGGACGAGGACGATCGTGAAGTGCCGGATGGAGAGTTGGGCGAGATCGTCTTGCGCGGCGAGAACATTCTCAAGGGTTACTACAAGAACGACGCCGCCAACGCCGCAGCTTTTCGCAACGGCTGGTTTCACACCGGCGACATCGGTTATCGCGACGCGGCTGGCTTTTATTACATCGTCGATCGCAAGTCAGACATGATTATTCGCGGTGGCGAGAACATCTATCCGCGCGAGATCGACGAGGTGCTTTACCAGCATCCCGCGATCGCCGCTGCTGCCGCGGTCGGAGTTAAAGACGAGCTTTACGGCGAAGAAGTCGCGGCGGTGGTCGTGCTCAAAGCCGGGGCAAGGACGACGGAGCAGGAAGTCATCGATTTTTGCAAAGCGCGACTCGCAGACTTCAAGTGTCCAAAGACAGTTCGCTTCGTCGAAGATATTCCGAAAGGGCCGACAGGAAAGTTATTGAAACGCGAGCTCGCGAAGATGTTAGCCGCAGGTTAGACCGAGTTCATCTGAGTCATCTGTGGAATCTGTCTTTCATCCGCGCTTTTGTTAGCTCTTCGATCGATCAGCCACGCACCCAGCAGCCACAGTCCGCAGATCGCGATCATGATCGGCGAGAACCACTTCCCATACAAACCATCAGGCGAGAACTTTTCCGTTGCCGCATGAAGGAAGTCGCTATTCGGCAGCAAGCCTGCTTCGGCGAACTCGTGAAATGAATAGACACCAACCTGAATCATGAACAGCAGCAGAAAGATTCCAGTGACCTGGAAGAAGCGCCGCACGTTGATCAAGTGACCAAAACGCGCCCAACCGAGAGCAAAGAGGATCGCCGCACCCAGGCCCAGCAGCGCGCCGTTGATGACGTTTGCATCTTTCACCTGCATCAGCAGCAACGCCGTTTCCATACCCTCGCGCGTAATCATCAGGAACGTAAACAGAAACACACCGAGGACAGCCGCGAGGCGCGAACTGTTCGACGAGACGGCGCTCAATCGTTCGCGCATTCGTTGCTGAATCTTTGGTCCAGTGCGCCACATGTGAATCACGAGTGTGCCGACCATCACGACGGCAATCGCGCCGAGGACCGCTTCCCGCAATGCTTCATTCGCAAAGAACTGGCTGACATACCCGCCGATGACAGGACCAAACATGGTTTGGACGGTGGCGTCATCGACACCGGCTGCGAGCAGGTAGGCGAGACCGCCGCTGGCCGCGAGGGCTAATGCGATCGCGAGGTAGACTGAAGGGTTCAGCCACTTTTGTTCTGATTTGCGGAGGTAAGCGAGGATAACGGCGACGAGGAGGAAGGATTCAAAGCCTTCGCGCATTACGATGATGAATGAGTTCAGCATAACGGGCGGCAGTATAGCCTAGTTGAAAATAGATTTCAATTTCGATCAGCGCCACAAGAGAGTATAGCCACAAAAAGGCACATAAGGCACAAAACATTCACGTGGACAGTAGGATGTATGGGCGTCGAACGACTATTGTGGGGCGGTCGGGAGGATGGCGAGGTCGGCACGCAGGGGACCGAGCCGGGTGGTGCAGGTGAAGCGCAAGGGAAGGCGACGGCGGTCGTCGCTGACCCACATGCGCATTTGATACTTGTCGGGCTCGGGATCGTCGGATGTTATCGACAATGCGATCGCGGGAACCGTTCGATCGCCTAACTGAATCGGCTCGCGCTTCAAGGCGCCCACAAATAACGTCTTCGGCTCGTTCTCTACCAGGACCGAGATCGCGTTCCGCTTCGGCGGCGTGAGATTGAAAGTTCGCAGTGCGTAGAAGAACGAGACGTAGTCGTGCGTGCCTACCGGAATCTCGATGCGCGTTCCTTTATCACTGCTCGCTGCCCCTGTCTCCTGGTTGAATGTCAGCACCTGATTCAAGCGCCGTTGCCCCTCAACTAAATTCATCGCACTGCGATACGGCAACAGGCCTTTCGGATCGACGTACGAATCGATCTTGTCGTTGGCGAAGAAGAGTTGACCGGCAGCGCCCGTCGTCTGCGCGCTTACACTCAAAAACAAACCGTCGCGATCGTAATAGCGTGAGCGTCCGCGCACTTGAAAACTCGCGAGACCCAGCGCGGTGTTGTTCGTACCGAGGAACACCTGGTAATTGAGTTGCTCGCCAATCGTGAATGGGAAATTCGCACTCAATGCGGGCGGCGCCGCTGGTGTCGGAGTAGGCAATGGCGCGGTGATAATCGCCGGAGTCGGAGTGGGTGTTGCGATTGCCGGCTTGAGAATCTCTGACCCGGCGAGTTCCGCTCTCACCTCACCTGCGCTTACACGAGCGATTACCAACACCGGAACGTGTCGTTCGTCGTCAGTAAAATAAACACGAATGTTTTTGACGTCAGAATTGTTGAGTTTGATCTGGGTGACGATCGTCGAGAACGAACCGACATTTGTTCTAACGACATCTTTCCCGGTGACTCTCAACTCCGCCTGATAATTCGTCGACTCACCATGCACCGAAAAGTCATAGACAGCGCCCTCCGTGAGGGGCAGTGCCCGCGCGCGATAAAAAGCAGAGACGAAATCGTACATCCCCGGAAAGCCTCTTTGCTTCGGCGGAATCGCATCGTTTCCCGCGGGTTGGTTGAAGTCGTCGGCTGACTCGGCGGTCTTGAGCGCGTCGCGCGCCGTTTCTTGCGAGTGAAACGGCAGGCCGGTGCTCGGATCGACGTAGCTCATGTAGTCGTTGTTTATCGCATACAGAGCGACGTTGATTACGCCGGTTGTCTCCACGTGTGCTCGCAGTTGTATCGAGTCGCGACCAGCGTGAACGCCGCGTGAGACGACTTCGACTTCAACGTGTGCGGCGCTCGGAAAATTTGAAAATGCCACGTTGTAGGTCAGCCGTTCGCCGATTAGGTACGGGGCCTGCGAGAAAGGAATAACAGCAGGCGCCTCCTTTTCCTGAGCAAACAATGGAAAAATGAGTGCGAGAAGGAGGACGGTTAACGTGGAAATGACCCGGGGTTTCAAGCTGAGATTCACCGTGGCATGATAATTTCAAATTGATAGTTGAGCAAATCGCGGGTTAGCGCCTGTCTTTACACGCTGCGATAGTTCATCAGTTCCGTTCTTCCGCGCGTTCCATTTCGGCGACGATTTCGCGTGCCGCTTCGAGCGGGTTTGCTGCGCCGGTTATCGGTCGTCCCACCACGAGGTAACTCGCGCCAGCGCCGATTGCAGCGGCCGGTGTGGCGATGCGCTTCTGATCTCCACTCTGCGACGTCGCCGGCCGTATGCCGGGCGTGACGATTAGAAAATCCGGATTCGAAACTGTACGCCGAATCGTTTGGATTTCCTGTGGCGAAGCGACTACGCCGTCCACTCCCGCGCTTTCGGCCAATCTCATGAGCCGCATTACTGACTCGGCCGGACTAGAGGTTACACCAATTTCGGAAAGGATGTTCTCGTCAATGCTGGTGAGAACAGTGATGGCGAGCACTTTCGTGTGGCTCCGATTTGAGACAGCCTCGACAGCGCTGCGCATCATCTCGCGGCCCCCGCTGGCGTGAATCGTAAATAACGACACCCCGAGCTCCGCGGCAGCGCGTGCTGCACCCGCGACCTGGTGCGGAATGTCGTGAAACTTCAGATCGAGAAACACCTTTGCGTTGAGCGCAACGATGTCTCTGACGATTTGCGGTCCAGCCGAAGTGAAGAGCTGAGAACCAACCTTGAATATCCCGGCCACGCCATGAAGTTCTTTGACCAGGGCCAGGGCTTTATCAGCCGTCTCCACATCAAGTGCAACAATCAGTTTGTCTTTCATCCGTGTCATCCGTGGTTTAAGTTTTTCGCGCGGCATCCGACCGCCGCGTCCAAACTCGCAAAACCCTCGCGAGCAAGAATCTTCGCGAGTCCTTCGTTGATCTCTTGCGCAATGTTCGGTCCCTGGTAGATGAAGCCAGTGTACAACTGAACGAGACTCGCGCCGGCGGAGATCTTCTCCCACGCATCATTTGCATTGAAGATCCCGCCGACACCGATTAGCGGTATTCGCCCACTGGTCAACTCATAGAGTTCGGCAATCATGCGCGTCGATCTGCTGCTGAGAGGCTTTCCACTAAGCCCGCCGTCGCCACACGCAGCGACCCGCTTTGCATCAGTTCGCAAATTATCGCGGCTCACCGTCGTGTTAGTCGCGATGATGCCATCGATCTGCAAGCGCTCGATTACGTCGACGATCATCTCGAGGTCTCGGCGTTCAAGATCCGGCGAGAGCTTGACCAGCAGCGGCACTTCTTTTTGATAACGTTCCTGCAACGCCAGCCTGCGTGCTTGCAGAGCCGAGAGAAGGGCAGTCAATTGTTCCGACTGCTGCAACTCGCGTAACTGAGGTGTGTTTGGTGAACTTACGTTGACGGCAATGTAATCGGCGACTTTGTAAACGAGTTCAAAGCTCGCGAGGTAATCTTCCGTGGCTTTTTCGAGCGGCGTGATCTTGCTCTTGCCGATGCTGACTCCGAGCACGCAATCTGGACGATGCTGCTCGACCCGACGCGCAAACGCCGCAGCGCCGTCGTTATTAAACCCGGCTCGATTAATCAACGCTTGATCTTCGGCAAGGCGAAACAGTCGCGGGCGCGCATTCCCAGGCTGCGGATGAAGAGTGACTGTTCCTGCTTCGATGAAACCGAACCCGAGCGCTGCGAGAGGTCGCAACGCGATGCCGTTCTTGTCAAAGCCTGCTGCTAAGCCGACCGGGTTCGGGAATAGTAAGCCGAACCGGCTGATCGGATTGTCGAAACGCCGCGCGATTAACCTCGAAGGAATTAAAGTTAGCGAATGGAGCGCCAATTCGTGAGCGGTCTCTGGCGGGAGACGGAAGAGAATCGGTCGCAGCAATGAGCGATAGACCATCAGTGAGACAAGATTACAGGATTTTGTGCGAATCTTGTAAATCCGGTACAGCCTTGCTAGTATCCGCGGAACATGGATTTCATCGAGAAGGCCCGCATCATGGATGCCCCGCGCATCAATCGCGCGCTGGCCCGGCTCTCGTCCGAAATCGTCGAAGAGAACCACGGCGCCGGCGATCTCTTCCTCGTTGGCATCAGGCGTCGCGGCGTCCCGCTTGCCGAGCGAATGGCTGCGAAGATCGCGGACCTCGAAGGCTACCGCCCGCCAGTCGGCGTACTCGACATCACACTTTATCGCGACGATCTTTCAACTGTCGGCGCGAAGCCCGTCGTTAATCGCACCGACCTGCCCGGCGACATCGAAAACCGCAACATCGTCCTGATCGACGACGTGCTTTACACGGGTCGCACGATTCGCGCGGCGCTCGATCAATTGATCGACTTCGGCCGCCCGCGGCGAGTTCAGTTAGCAGTGCTCATCGATCGCGGTAAAGAACATCGCGAGCTGCCGATTCAGGCTGATTACATCGGCAAACTCGTGCCGACGAAGAAGAGCGAGATTATCAAAGTGATGCTCCAGGAGTTTGACGAGGAAGAGGGAGTGGTAATCGTCGAGCGGCCGTCAGAGACGGCGTAACGAAGCGGCCGCGGGGCCGCTTTTTTTGTGTCAGGACTTTTTTCTAGCCCAACTATGCAACCAACTTTCAACCGCCGCCACCTGCTCGGCATTCGCGAACTGAATGCCGGCGAGATTAATAACCTGCTCGATACCGCCGAAACGTTTCGCGAAGTCTCAAAACGCCAGATTAAAAAGGTTCCCGCACTGCGCGGCCGCACGGTCATCAATCTTTTCTTCGAACCTTCGACGCGCACGCGAACGTCTTTCGAGATCGCCGCGAAGCGTTTGTCGGCTGATGCGGTGAACGTCAGCGTTTCTACCTCCAGCGTCAGCAAAGGCGAGACGCTGTTGGACACGGCGCGGAACCTCGAAGCGATGGCGCCTGATTGCATCGTCATTCGTCACTCCTCCGCCGGCGCGCCGCAACATCTCGCGCGCATGACGAACGCGCCGATCGTAAATGCGGGCGACGGCGCTCACGAGCATCCGACCCAGGCCTTGCTCGACGCCCTGACCATTCGCGAATACAAAGGCCGCATCGACGGTTTGAAAGTGGCGATCGTCGGCGACATCCTGCACTCGCGTGTGGCGCGTTCGAATATCTACCTGCTGACGAAACTCGGCGCGAATGTCAGCGTGGGTGGTCCGGGAACACTCGTCCCCGATGAGTTTGCGGAGCTTGTTGACAACGGGTTGCGTATTGAACGCCACTTTGAAGACGCGATCGAGGGCGCCGACGTCGTCATGATCCTGCGCATACAACGCGAGCGCCAGGACGCTGCGTTCTTTCCGTCGATGCGCGAATATGCAGTTCACTACGGCCTGCAACCGCGACACCTCGATCGTGCAGCCCCCGATGCGATTGTCATGCATCCCGGTCCGATGAATCGCGGCGTCGAAATCTCCTCGGAGATCGCCGACGGCAGCCGCTCGTTAATTCTCGATCAAGTTACCAACGGTGTCGCGGTGCGTATGGCCGTGCTTTATCTTCTCGCCGGTCGTCCAAGTGAGGAGCCGGCGGCAAAAAATTCGTCAGGAAAGAGGCAAAAACGAGAACGCAAATGAAGCTGCTGATTGCAAACGGTTACGTGATCGATCCGGCGCAGCAAGTTAACACCGGCGGCCGAAGTCTGTTGATTGAAGACGGGCGTGTCGTGGGCCTGCTCGACCGCGGCGAGCCCGTGCCTGAACAGGCGCACGTTATCGACGCGACCGGACTGATAGTCGCGCCGGGCTTTATCGATCTGCACACGCACTTGCGCGAACCGGGTCAGGAGTACAAGGAGACGATCGCGAGCGGCGCATCGGCGGCGGTCGCAGGTGGTTGGACCAGCATCTGCGCGATGCCGAACACGGATCCTGTGAATGACAATCCCGCGGTGACGCGTTTCATCATCGAGCAAGGCCAGGCAGCAAAACTCGCAAACGTTTTTCCGATCGGCGCGGTCACGAAGGGAAGCGGCGGCAAAGAGCTCGCCGAGATGGGCGAGATGAAAAATGCAGGCATCGTTGCGGTTTCAGATGACGGGCGACCGGTGCCGACTTCCGCAATGATGCGGCGCGCGATGGAATATGCCCGCGGGTTTGATTTGACTGTCGTCGATCACTGCCAGGATCAGTCGCTCAGCGCGGGCGGCGTGATGCACGAGGGACGCTGGTCGTTGATCCTGGGTTTGCGTGGAATGCCTGCGGCCGCGGAAGAAGTCGACGCAGTTCGCGATTGTGTGCTGGCGAAATTAACGCGAGCAAAAGTTCACATCGCGCACGTCTCGACTCGCGGAGCGCTGGAAGCTGTGCGACGCGCGAAGAACGAAGGTCTGGCGGTAACGTGTGAAGTGACTCCTCATCACTGGACACTTACCGACGAAGCCGTTGCCGAGTACGACACGAACACGAAGATGAGCCCGCCTTTGCGGAGCAGGGAACACGTCGATGCTGTTCTCGAAGCGATGAAAGACGGAACGATTGATGCGATTGCGACGGATCATGCGCCGCATCATCTCGATGAGAAGGCGTTGGAGTTTGATCAGGCGCCGTTTGGAATTACCGGTTTGGAAACGGCTGTCGGGCTGGCGTTCGATCTCGTGCACGCTGGAGTGATCGATTTGGAGCGCGTGGTGGAGATGTGTGCTGCGAACCCGGCGCGAATCTTTGGACTTGCGGATCGCGGGTCACTCAAGCCAAACGCGCACGCGGACGTGACGCTTCTGGATCCGCAACTCGAGTGGGTGTTTGATGTGAATCGATCGAAATCGAAGAGCCGGAACACGCCGTTTCACGGACGCTCGATGACTGGCGCGGCGGTAGCGACGATCGTCGGCGGACGCATCGTCTATCTCCATCCTGATTACACTCGCATCAATGAACCAAAGCAACGCACGGCATCGGTAGGTTGAAACTCTTCTGCGGCCCGAAACAAATCTGAACACTTCCGAAATAGCCGCTACACACGTTCAAACGATTATTCCCGCTCGCCCGGCAGCAAAAACATTGCGTATCCGGAACTCGCGCCATAAAATGCTCCGGTCTTTGTTCCCGAACAATTCTTTCTAGAGTTCAAAACAAGCGGTAGTCTCGTTTGTACCCACCGAACCTGTAGGAGGTCACGATGAAGCGTAAGCTTTGTAGCCTTACCTGTATCGCCGCCATTCTTCTGATGACTCCTGTTTGTTTCGCCGAGAAGCGAAACAGCAACAAGATCCTCAAGCAACAAGAGCGCTACACGTTGTCGCTGGAACTGGAGTTTTCGAAGAAGAGTCAGAACCCGCTCGAGCAGGCCATTTCCGTTTTGTTTGACGTCGGCCCCAACGGATACGCGACAGGATTTCTGGTAGGCAATGGATTGGTGATGACTGCCTATCACGTAATCTCCGGCAACCTCAGCACCACCAAGAAAGTGATGCTCGGGTTCAAGCCGAGTGATGAGCTGGCGGTGAAAGTTTTCGTGGACGGCTGTCGCGCCAAGGTGATCAAGGTCGACAAGGAAGCAGACCTCGCGTTGCTCGAGATGTGCCGCAACGCGAAGGACGCAAAAGCTCCGGTGTTTCAAACGGCGCCGAACAAAGACGACGCGCTGTTTCTGATTGCGCGGCCTCATGGCGACAAAGTCGTCAGTCACGGAAGTTTTTACGGCAACTACATGCTCGGTAACCAGGAATATTGGTCGGTGAAGATCGACAGCCGCGACGGCTTCTCGGGTAGTCCTGTTTACAACTCGAACGCGGAAGTGGTGGGCGTGTTCAGTGGTTACGACTGGTCACAGAAGCTGGCGCTGATCAGTCCGAGCATTCGCGCGCAAAAGCTGCTCGAAGATTACAACTCGACCGCGAAGCCTTAGCAGGGCTTTCCTTTTGTGCTTTTAGTGCTTTTTTGTGGCTGAAATACTTTTGAGGCAAAGCTGCGTTTCAAGTGCTCGCGATGCATGTCTCTGATCAGTTTTAGTTCGGGCCGCTCGATGCCCAGCATCTTGCGGCCCGCGATCTGCGCGCTGACGACGAGGTAGTTTGCCAACTGGTTCGCCGCGAGTTGCCAACGTGGCGATGCCTGGTGTTCGAAGTTAAATCCTGCCGTCATTTTTACTCGCATACGTTCGTCGTCCGACCAGCGCTTGATCGAACTCTGTGCGCCGTGATGGACCACGACCGCGTCCGGAACAAACAACAAACGCCAGCCTGATTTCGTGATTCGCCAGCACCATTCGTTGTCTTCGCCGTACATGTGAAAGCGTTCGTCGAATCCGCCCACCTGTTCGATCATCTCGCGCCGCGCCATAAACGCGGCCCCGCCGAGCATCGGCACGCATCGTTCGCGATCGTGGTCCCAGTGCCCGCCCAACAACAACTCGCCGCGAATGCGCCGCGGAAGCAATCGATAAAGCCAGAGCTGCGAAAGCAGCGTGTGCCAGGCTCGAGGCGGATTGAAGTAAGCGCTGACCTGCACGGAGCCGTCGGAGTTCAAAATCTTCGGCCCGCATGCGCCGATGCGACGGTTCGAATTCAGCTTTTCGATCAAGGTGTCGATCGAGCCGGGACGGACTTCGGTGTCGCAGTTCAGAAGAAATAAGTACGGCGAATCGGTCAAGGCGAACGCCTGGTTGTTAGCGGCGCCAAAACCGCGGTTGTCGGCGTTGTTGATGATCCGGAGTTGCCGGCGCTCGATCATCGGTGCGGCGACTTCGTTCGCGCGTAGTTGCGCGATGCTGTCGTCTTCGGAGGCGTTGTCGACGACGACGATCTCATAAGTTGCTTTGGGAGCGGAGCTGACGATAGTTTCGATGCAGCGTGTTAAGAGAGAACCGCCGTTCCAATTCACAATGATTATCGAGACGTCATACGGCATGGTTCAGGAAACAAGGTCTTTCGCGGCGCTCTTGAAGCCGTTAGCGTATTCGTGATAACGCCGCGTTAGCAACTCGCGCAAGATGCTGGGCACACGATTCAATCGATTCTGCGGCAGGTTGGCGCGCACGTTCAGGTGAAACGAATAATCCGCGGCGAACAAAAGCGCTTTCCGAGTGTCGTAAGAATTTCCCTGCGTTAACAGACGCTCTTCGAGTGTTGTCAGGATCTTGTGCAAGTCAGCGCTCGAGTTGCGGCGGCGCAGCGCCTGCACTGGACCCGCTTGGTCGACCGCTTTTTGCGCTTGCCCGGGAGCGCCGATCTGTTGTTGCGCATGCTGGCGATATTTGATCAGAGGTTCTTCGATGGGCACTACGCCGGCGACGGCGGCAATCGTAAGCGCGATCCAGCCATCGTGAATCATCGCGATTCGTTCAGGAATAGGGAGCGAAAGGCGCATAAACTCGGAACGGAACGCCATTGTTGCGCCGGTGACGGTCCAACCGGTGATGAGCACTTCGAGCGCGCGGCCCTGTCGGAGGAGGTTTTTTTTGTGCGCGTCGAAACCGACTTCGTCCCACATGCGGCGGTTCAGCGGCTCCAGGTTTTCGTCGACGATTTCGGCATCGGAAAAAACGAGTCCTGCCGTTGGCGTCGTGTTAAATGCCTGCTCGATCTTTTCGAGTTTATCCGTATGCCAAACATCATCCTGATCGCTGAGTACGATAACGTCGCCGCTGCATAAGCGGATTGCTTGTTCGAAATTCCTGATGCTGCCGAGGTTTTGTTGATTGAATGTCAGCGAGACGGGAATCGACGATGTCTGCGCAAAATTCTCGAGCAGCGTTTTAGTTTGATCGGTTGAGCCGTCGTCGCAAACGACAATCTCGTCCGGGTTTCGCGATTGCGCAGTGATGCTTTCCAACTGCGCCGGCAGAAACGCGGCGCCGTTGTAAGTGCACATCGCGACGGAGATTTTCATTGCGAGTCATTCTACGACAGGATTCGTGGGTACAAACAAGGAGAATCCTTTGGTGCTTTTTCGTGGCTAAAAGACCTTCCGCTCGCGTACTTTCTGCTTGGACGCGAGACTGAACCGCGGCTCCAACGTTACCGTCCCTGAAATCATCCCCGCCACGTATTCCCCAACGGCCGGCCCGTGTTTGAATCCATGCCCGGATCCACCACCCACGAGCCAAACGTTTTCAAATTCCGGATGCCGGTCGATCAAAAAATCTCCGTTCGACGTGTTCTCATACTGACAAACGCGCGTTTCAGTAACCGGCGCATCAACAAGCCGCGGTATTCGTTGTGCCAGATACTCCCGCACAGCCTTCAATCCCGACGTCGAAACGACGCGCTCGCCGCTGTCGGGATCGAACTCCGGTCCGTGTGCGTCGATAGCCACCTTCAAACCACGTCCATCAAAATTCGGCATTCCGTAAACGAGATCGTTGAAGTCGAGCCACGTCGGCAGAGCGCCGCGGCTGAACATAGCGTCTCCAGGCGGAACGCCGAAAAAGAAAACCTCCTGTCTCGTCACATGGATCAACTCGCCGAGCAACTCGGGAAACAGCTTGGGCAACCATGGCCCACACGCGAACACGAAACGATCGGCGACGATCTCTACTCCGGAAGTCGTGCGGATCGATTTGAGTTTGCCCGGCGCGGACTGCGGAGGCGCGATCGCGTCCCCGCGGTATTCGACGCCGCCGGCGCGCGCGTGTGCTACGACTGCCTGCACGGCGCGACGGGCCAGTAAAACGCCCGCGTCCGCTTCGAAGATTCCCCACGGGACGGGGGCAAGATCGAAT
The DNA here is from genome assembly GCA_035696765.1 of Pyrinomonadaceae bacterium. Lineage (GTDB taxonomy): Bacteria > Acidobacteriota > Blastocatellia > Pyrinomonadales > Pyrinomonadaceae > PSRF01. Next base: position 16,137 of record DASSEB010000208.1, read on the forward strand.
TGCGGAAATCTCCGGACCAGTTCATCGTGGTCCAGTTTTTCGCATCTCGCGTTTATGCGTTGTAACGTCGCCAGCGTTGCCTCGCAATACGGATCGTGCTCGCGAGCGAGCCAGAGAAGGCCGGTCGGCTCGAAGAGTTTTTGATTGACGCTCTCAAACAGGTGTTGCCAGAGAACGAACGAGCGTTGTGCCGAGCGTGAGTAGATTTCGTCTGAACCATAGCCAAGTCGTATAATGCGCGACTCGCCACCGGAGCTTGCCCGGCTGTTTCCTGGTCCATACGCGTCGAGCAGTAGGACAGCCGCCCCCTTTAAGCTAAGCTGGTGCGCGATCCAGGCGCCAAATACCCCCGCACCAACAACTGCAATGTCGTAAGACATGCGCGCGATTGTAACTTATAGAGGAGGAAGTGCAGATGCGGATCATAATTGGGGTCACAATTCTTTCAGGGTTGATGTTTCTCTCGGCTTGCTCGGATCCGGCCGCTGATAAAACGAAGGCGGTCACGAGTGAAGCGGCGCAAGTGGCGTCGCCGCAGACCGCAGCCGGGCAGGGACAGAGATATCAGATTACGCCTCAGAATTCGAAAATCGAATTTATAGGTTCGAAAGTAACGGGCAGTGAGCATGGCTCGTTTGGAAAGTTTTCCGGACATATTGATTACGCCGGCACTCCGGAAAACAGCCGCGTCAATATCACGATAGACGTGGATAGTGTGCAGACAGATTCAGACGGTCTGGCGAAACACTTGAAGACGGCCGACTTCTTTGACGCGGCCAAGTATCCGCAGGTGACGTTTGTTTCGACGGCAATTAAACCGGGCGGCGAGAACGGCGCCACTCACACTGTCACGGGTAATCTAACGATGCACAACGTCACGAAGTCGGTAACGTTCCCCGCGACGATTGCCGTAACGCCCGACACCGCCACCGTTGACAGCACTTTCTCCATCAACCGGAAAGATTTTGGAATCAACTATGCGGGTGCGGCTGACAACTTGATTCGTGACAACGTCGCACTGACACTTCACGTTCGCGCAACCAAGGGCTGAACAAGACGTTTCGCGCAAAGCCGCATAGACGCAAAGAAGGCGCAAAGGAGAGATCTTGTTTCTTCCTTTGCGCCTTTGAGCACTTCGCGCCCTTGCGCGAAACTGTTTTATAAACGTTAGCAGAACGCCGGTGAAATACTCTCGATTCGTTGACGCGCCTTCGGCGTGAGCCGCTCGAGCGTCTTGAGTACTTTCTCGTGCGTCATCCCGCTGCCGAGATACGTCCAACGATTCGCACGCAGTTGCACGCGGCGAAACTCTTCTCCCTCAGACTCGCTCAACGTGCGGCCAGCCGCCCGCTCGAAGCTGCTGAGATCGAATTCCACTTGCTGTTTCAGCGCGCCGTCGATGAAGCCGCCGATCTCGAGGTACTCTTCGACTCCGCGCATGCGCTCCTCTTCACTACGATTCGCAGCCAGCGCTTCAATCATCAAAGTATCGAGCTTCGCGTGTTGCACCTCTTCGATCCAGTGATGTTTGAGCAGGCTCTTGAACTGCGGATCGAGCTCGCGATCGTCCTTGATACTGTCGACGTAGTGCGCCTGGACCATCCACTCGATGTGCAGCGTCGTAATCGCCACGCCCAAAGGATCGTGGGCCAGTATGGCAGTCGCAACAGCGTCAGGTGGACCGATCACCGCGCACTCCGTTCCAAAGCCTTCTCTAAACTCCTTCTGAAAACGCTTGAAGAGCTGAATGTGTTTAGCTTCTTCGCCTGCAAACTGGAGCAGCGCGCGCACGCGGAAGTCGTCTCCGTGTAACTGTGGACGCGCGTGATCCAAAACGAACGGCAAAATAAACTCTTCCACGAGGCCGAAGATGCACAAGTAGGCATTGCCTCTGATCTGGTTCAGAATTCGTTTCTCTTCTTTTGTCAAAAAGCCCAGCGGCTCAGTCTGGGCCAGCGCTTCGGGCATAAACGGCTTGTGGAAATCGAGCCGCTTCTCACCGCCGATGATGTCCTCGATGCGCCAGTGAATAACTTCCGACGCAGCCAGCGCCGATTGATAGCTATATCTGTCGAGCATTCTGTAAACCTCCTTCAATTCCTCATCTACCTAACGCGTAAAAGTCGTGGATAAAGGAACAGGAATCTGTGTAATCTGTGGATTGATGATCGAAGATCTGTCTCGTTATCACAGGCCGCTTACCGAACTCTTCCCCAGGCTCACGGACTGGGAACGTTACCGGCTCACGGACGAGCAAGTGAGTTTTTACAGAGAGCACGGTTACCTGGCGGGCATCAGAATGCTGAACGACGATCAGCTCGAGGTGCTGCGCGGCGAACTGGCAGAACTCGTCGATCCCTCGCATCCCGGTCACAGTCTGTTCTACGAGTTCAACGCAAACGAATCAGCAGATCCGGCGCAGATACTGTTTCATGCGCTTGGCGCGTGGCGCATCACACCCGGGTTGCACGATCTGTTGTGGAACCCTGCTTTCGTGGTTGCGGCGGCGCAGTTGCTGGAAGGGCCTGTGCGCTTCTGGCACGATCAGATCTTCTACAAGCCTGCGCATCATGGCGGCGTAGTGATCTGGCATCAGGACTACTCCTATTGGACCAGAACAACTCCTGTGGCCCATATCTCCTGCTGGATCGGCCTGGATGATTCGACTCGAGAGAATGGCTGCGTGCATTACGTGCCTGGCAGCCATCGCTGGCAACTCTTGCCCCGCGCGAGTTTTGCGAATCGCATGGATGCCGTTCTAGATTCGTTGACGCCGCCACAGCGGGAGGAGTTCAAGCCAGTGCCGATCGAGCTGAAGGCCGGCGATTGTTCATTTCACCATCCGTTGATGGTCCACGGTTCTTATGCGAACGAAACTCCGCGACCGCGCCGCGCGGTGGTAATCAACGCATTCCGCGATGGAGTTGTTTCCGCATCTGATGCGCCCTTGCTCGAAGGCGTCCCGCCCGTTCCGGCAGGACAGAAAATCGACGGGCAATTCTTTCCGCTGTTGTTTAATCCTGCCGCCATCGAAACATAACAACGAGATCGAAGAACTGCGACACGCCTGCAAGGCTCGCGTGGTCTAATGTATGCAATCATTTTGAAAGGGGATCTGTAATGACAGCGAAAGCAGCAGCGACTCCAAGCCGGAGAAAAGTGTCGAATCTTTTCAAGGCAGCGAAGTCGTTTTCCAGTTTTTCTGTAAACGATTTGCAACAGGCAAAAGAATTCTATGGTGAAACGCTCGGACTCGACGTTTCCGAAACACACGAAGGGCTCGAACTTCATACCGGTAACAACACGGTATTCCTGTATCCCAAGCCAAATCACACCGCGGCCTCTTTCACCGTTCTGAACTTTCAAGTGAAGGACATCGAAGAAGCAGTCGACGAACTCGCCGCGCTGGGAGTGACGCTTGAACACTACAACCTCCCCGACATCAAGACAGACAATCGTGGAATCTTTCGTGGTCCAGGACCACAGATAGCCTGGTTCAAAGACCCCGCAGGAAATATTCTGTCGGTTGTGCAGGCATAGCTTTCACACCCCAAGAGGCGCGAAGGCACAAACGCCGGCTTCGGCTGATCGTTTGTGCCTTTTGCGTTTCTTCCTGCCTTGCATAATGAGGCTGCGGTTTGATAAGGAACTGTCCGTATGCCTACACAAAACGAACCGGAGTTAAATGCCACAGCCACCGCCGAACTGATCGTCGGTGCTGACGATCTCGCGAGCTCATTGCCGATCGAAACGGGTGACGCGTTTCCGCGAGTATTAGCAACAGCGCGGATGGTTGCGTTGATGGAGATTGCGGCCTCGCGCGTGCTGAAACCTCTGCTTGGACCAGGTGAGTTGTCGGTTGGTGTAACGGTCGATATCAATCACACCGCGCCCACACCTGCGGGAGCGCGAGTGACGGCGACAGCACGCTACGCCGGTCGCGAAGGCAAGCTATTCATTTTTGAAGTCGTGGCTGCCGATAATGGCGGTGAGGTTGGTCGCGGATGGCACAAACGCGCGATCGTCGCGAGCGAACGATTGCAGAGCAGCGCCGCGAAGCGAGTTAGTTGAAGTTAGCACAAGCAGGATTAGCCACAAAAAGCACAAAAGGCACAAAATCAGCTCTTAGCGAAGTAAGGGCAACGAATTAAGATGAACGTTCCGCAGGCGCCTGAGTCACCTGGAGCGTGCGAATGATTTTATCCATCTGTCCATCGCGCTCACGTTGCTTACGAACCAGTTCTTCAAGCATTAACTCACTCTTCAGATTAACTCTGAAATCCTGCTCAGCCGCGAGCCTGTCCTTCTCTGCCGCACGATTCTGCGACATCATGATCACTGGCGCTTGAAGCGCAGCGAGGGTCGAAAGCATCAGGTTCAGCAAGATGTAGGGATACGGATCCCATTGCGCGCCAGTTTCCCCACGCCCGAAGTGCGCCAGTAGAAGCGTATTGGTAGCCATCCATATCAGTAAAATTCCGCCGAAGATGAAAATGAATGTCCACGACCCACCGAATGTTGCGACTCGATCAGCAACTCGTTGTCCAACGGTATATCGCTCCTCCATGACTTCGTTTACATTTCGCGATGCACGTTGAGCCACTAGTAAATTCGTTTGGCGCAGGCGTGCGCCGATCTCACAAATGACGTCAATGGCACAGTCAGGATGTGCCATTAAGAACTTCTGAAAGTTGTCACTACTCAGCCGGTGCAGGTGTGCATCGGTGATGGCTGATGCACTGCTGGAACGCTGGCCCCGATCGAGTACTGCCAGTTCGCCAAAGAACTGACCTGGGGCCAACTCCGTAAGCGTGACTTGCTGTACATCTTCATCAGTCACCCAAATACGGACAGAGCCTTCCTCAACAACGTACAGGGCGTCACCGGTGTCATATTCATGGAAAATAACTTCCCCGGCTTTGTAATTAACCTGTTCCACATCCTCGGCCAGATCCTCCAGCTCATGAGGTTCGAGACGCTGAAACAAGGGAACTCGCGCCAAACTCTGCGCTTCATCGCTCAGGTTTTCAATGGCTGACATGTAGTGTCCTTTCTTTTCCGCTTCCAGGACCTCAAGCGGTTTCGGAATTCAACATTAATTGCGAACGGGTTAGCGGGCCAATTATGGTTCAAGTTAAGTGTTGGCTGAAAGGCTTTTGAGGCAAGGCAAATCTGCGTTCTAACTCTTTTGTGATCTCGGCGGGTGTTTCGCTTCCTGAAAACTCGACCGGGTCTCCAAAACTAACCGACACCGTGCCGGGGCGAACGAAGAACTGTCGCTTCTGCTTCAATTCGAAAAGCCCGCGCAGCATGATCGGAACAACAGGCACACGGAGTTCTGACGCCAACAGTCCAATACCCGCGCGGAACGGTTGCACTCGCCCGTCCTTCGTTTCCGTTCCCTCCGGAAAAATCAGCACGCTCCAGCCGCGATCCATTGCTTCACCGGCATAGGCGAAGCTCTGCCGAAATCCACTCTCACGCGGCAAAGGGAAAACATTGAAGAGGCCCGCGGCGAGCGCATACGTTACTTTTGATTTCACACGCGCAAACCATCCCATCGCTGCCGGGGGGAAACGCCAATCCCGTAACATCTCGCCTTGCATCGCGATTGCCAACTGTGAACGCCAACGTACGGGCAACGCTGAAAGGATCAGCGCCGCGTCGACGTCGGTGACGTGGTTGGAAATGAACAGCATCGGGCCTTTGACATGAGCAAGCCGTTCAACGCCGATCACGCGCACGCGGCACATGATCATTGTGAGCGGCAAAAGGAACAGGTGATAGACGATCGCGCGGATCCACGTCACTGGGAAATGCGTCGCCCATCTCGGATACGGATACGCAGTTGCCTCAGTTGTTCTCTGGCTAACGATGCGTTCGACGTCGCCGATCGTCGTCGCTTCAGTGATAGCCGCTTCGTCTAGTTCGATTTGATACTGGTCCTCCAACGCGCTCAACAGCTCAACCCTGCCAAGCGAGTCGAGCTTGAGATCGTCAGCGAGTCTTGCTGATGCGTCCAGCCGGGCGGCTTGCGCGCCCGCAATCCGGTTGATCACAGGAAGACTCAACGGCAGTGGAGCGCTCTCCGCTGCCGCAAAGTGCGATGCTTCATGATTGGGCAGCATTGTCTTTACAGCCTCTGCAAGTTGCCCCTTCATGATCTTCCTCGTGCCTGCCGTGCGAGGAAAATCTGTCCTGGGCCAGACCAGCCAATGACGAATGCGCTGAAACTCTGCCAACGATTCGTTAGCACGCTGCACGGCGGCGTTGAGATCCGACTCTTTATCGTGCGGGATCAGCACCGCCATTGGTTCGGTGCCGTTAAGCGGGATCACGGCGCTCGCTCTGATCTCCGGCTGGCGATCGAGAGCAGTCTCGAGATCGGTCGGATAGATCTTCAGACCCGCCGCGGTGACGATCGTGTCTTTGCTTCTGCCGCGAAAATAGATGTTGCCTTGTGGGCCAACTTCTCCGATGTCGCCCGTATGAATCCAGCCATGCTGGTCAGTGAGCCGCTGAATACCTGCGCCCCAATATCCGGGCGAGACGCTGTCGCCGCGTACCAGGATCTCACCGTTCTCGCTCAACTTCAGCTCCTGCCCCGGGAGAGGTTTTCCGATCGAGCCGTGGCGCGTGCGCAACGGATGCGACAGACTTGTAAGCGATGCCGTCTCCGTCATGCCGTATCCTTGAATCACTGCATAACCGAGCCGGCGCCAGAAGCTTTCAGTGTCACTTTCAAGAGTGGCGCCGCCGCTGATGAATGCCCAGAAGCGCCAGCCGAATCGACGATGCACATCGCGGAAGGCCCACCAGTTTCGTAGAAAGTGACGATCTTCAGCAGCGGCCAGTTGAGCCTCACTCAGCGCGTGGTCGTTCATGACTTTTTCACGCAGCGTCTCGAGCACGCGTGGTACGGTTACAACAACGTTAATGCCCTCTTTTTTAGTCACCGCGATGATCTCGGAAGGTTTGTACGATTCGCGGAAATAAACTTCGCCGCCGAGAAACTCCGGAATGAAGATCCCCATCAACTGGCCAAACACATGGCTCAGCGGCAGCAGACACAGGAAGCGTAACGGATGTACGACCCGTTCCCAACGAGCGTACTTTTTGAACTCCTGTTCGATCGGAGCGATGTTGGCGAGAATGTTTCGATGTGTCAGGCACACGCCTTTCGGCTCGGCGGTCGTGCCGGAGGTGAAGACGATTTCGACGAGGTCGTCAGGTTTAATCGCGGCGGCGGCTGAATAAGGTTTGTCCGAGTGGCGAGCGACTGCATTCGTGAGATCGTTCAGCGCTAATCGCGGCAGATCGAGTTGTGGCTGTGCCTCATCCGCGAGCAGCAGTTTGGCAGAGACCTGTTGCTGCACTCTTGTCGCAAAGTCGGGTGCAGACTTCAGATCGAGCGGCACTGCGACTGCTCCGCGCAAGAGGCAGCCGTAAAAACCCGCAATCCACTCCGGACTGTTCTCGCTCCAAAAGAGCACGCGATCGCCCGCGCCGATACCGCGCGCTTCGAGTTCACGGGCAAACTGAAACGCGCAAGCTGCGAGACGTGCGTAGGACCACCGCGAGCTCCTCAGTCCGCGCCAGTGCACAACGGCGGTCTCCTCGCCACGCGCGATACAGTCATCAAGAAAGCTGAGTAACGTCTCACGCATTTCGATCCTGATTCTACCGTTTGGCTGCTGCGCTTTTACTTACACCCATACACTTTCTTCAGCGTCCACAACCCCGCTTGCCCCAAAACCATTCAGCCACAAAAAAGCACAAAAAGCACAAAAGGATTTCGTGCCTTTTGTGCCTTTTGTGGTTTTTGCTGCTGTGCTTTTTTGTCGCTACTGACCGATCGGAGGGTCAGTGGCGGTCGCCTGTTGATTAGGATTGACGTGAATGGTGTTTGTGTCTGAGTCGACGTAGTAATAGTTCTTCCCGGTGGCGCTGACGCCGGTCGGCACCTGCGGGTCGGCGTTGATCGAATAACCCGGCTGTGCCGAGGTCGACTTCGGAATAACCTTCATCGTGTACACGTAACCGTCGACCACCGGAGTCGTGCCGTCAAAACGGCTGTCAAGCAGGTTCTCCTTACGCATCTCCTCAAACGTTCCAAACGAGCTGCGCTGGTGAGCGTTGTAATAGAGCATCTGTTGCTCCGCGATGGAGCGGAGAGTCTTAACTGCCGCCGCCTCATTTGCAGCTTTGATAGCGGATCGATATCCGGCGATGCCGACTCCGATGAGTATGCCGATGATGGCGATAACGATCATCAACTCAATAAGCGAAAAGCCGCGCTGGTTCTTTTTAGTATCATTAAGGGGTTTCATAAAAGCTCTCCTTCCCGGCTTTTACACGTAGCTTTCAGTCGCAAGTTCCGGTTTCTGCGACGCTTGCCGGGCCTCCATTCGCGCCTTAGTCTACTACAGTAATGCGCCAAGATCACATTGCGGCTGCGGCCAACTTTTTCGTGCGACACGTGCTCTTAGCATGTAGAATGCAGGCAATTCATGCGTAATCTCGAAACAATCCGCAGCGAACAGATAACCAGCGCAAACGCGGTCGAGCAGATCGAGCGGCTGCAGCAGGCTGTCGAAACGGTCATTAAAGGCAAGCCCGAAGCGATTCGGCTCGCGATTGTCACGTTGATTGCGGGTGGCCATCTGCTGGTCGAGGACGTGCCCGGAGTGGGCAAAACGACGCTGGCCCACGCGCTCGCTCGCGCGCTGGATTGTAGTTTTCAGCGCATTCAGTTTACTTCCGATCTGCTGCCGTCCGACGTGATCGGCCTTTCCGTCTACAACCAGCACAGCGGCATGTTCGAGTGGAAGCCTGGTCCTGTTTTCGCCAACGTCGTGCTGGCGGACGAGATCAACCGCACCACGCCGAAGACGCAATCGGCGCTGCTGGAAGCGATGGCTGAAAGACACGTGACGGTCGAGGGGCTAACTCACAATCTGCCGGCGCCATTCATCGTTCTCGCAACGCAGAACCCGATCGAGCATCACGGAACTTATCCGTTGCCTGAGTCGCAGCTCGATCGGTTCATGCTGCGCTTGCGTATCGGATATCCCGCACCGGCCGACGAACAGCGCATCCTGCGCGATCGCGAGTATGCAGATCCGCTGGACGATCTCGAGCCGGTGATGACCGCGCCGGAAGTGGTCGAACTGCAACAAGCTGTTGCTACTGTTTCTGTAGACGACGCGCTGGTTCAGTACCTGATGCGGATCGTGGCGGCAACGCGAGAGTCAGAGATGCTCGATCTGGGTGTGAGCCCGCGCGGAACGCTCTCGCTGTTTCGCGCGGCGCAGGCGCTGGCGCTCGGCGAGGACCGAACGTACTGCATTCCCGACGACATCAAGCGCCTCGTGGTCCCGGTCTTTGCTCACCGCATCGTAGTGAGCTCGCGTTTCTCATCGTCGCTCCGCCGCAGTGAAGAAGCAGAAGCCGTCCTGAACGAAATCCTGAAGACAGTCAGCGTCCCACTGTGAACGGCTGCCAAAAAAAAGCACAAAACGCACAATCAAGGACGATACTTTTTGGGTAGTCTCTTAGTTTGAACTTCTTCTCTGTGCAACCTCTGTGTTCTCTGTGACTCTGTGGTTGTTGTATCTCGAGTTTCTACGACCACAGAGTCACAGAGAACACAGAGGTTGCACAGAGAATCCAAATTAAGACACCACTTTTATTCGGCGCTAGTCCGTGCTGATCCTGTAATCTGTGGCAGGATCCTGCCACGATTTCTCGTTCGAAAACCCTAAATTACTGCCAGAAAAATGGGCAATGTCCTCCGTTGTCGTGGTTTTGCAATATGTTCATAATCGAAAAGTTTTAATTCGAAACCTCAAATGCTGAATTTGAAAAAGGCATCTGGGCGCCTCAAAGAGCTTTTCCGTCGCGAACGACAAAGCGCAAACAGCAATGGCGCCGAACACGGTTCCCGGCATCTGCTCGTGGTGGATGATGAAGAGTCGATCTGTTTTTCCATGCGGGAATACTTTTCGCGGCATGGATTCAAGGTGGATACAGCTCGAGAGATCGAGGAAGCGGAAGGCCTGATCAAAGTCACCGATTACAAAGTCATTATCCAGGATCTCCGATTGGGGATGACGCACCACCCCGACGGGATCGACATTATAAAACTCGCCCATCAACGAAGCCCCGACACGCGCATTGTAGTACTGACGTCTTATGGTTCAGCGGAAGTCGAAGCAGCAGCTCGCACTGCGGGAGCTGATGCTTTCATGCGAAAGCCAAAGCCGTTATCGCAGGTAGCCCAGGTAGTTCAAGCTCTGATCGAATCGCCTCGCACACGCGCAGCCCAGACTGTGAAGCAGGCGTCTGCATAAGCTCGGGTGAGGGCCCGGCATCCATTGAAATAAAAGATCAACCACGGCCATAAGAGCGTGGTAAGTGCTTTCGATCATGAACTGCGACCATCAGTCGCAGACGCGGGACCAACTGAGGCCCAGAACTTGGCTCCCGCGTTTGGAAGGCAACCGAAGATCACTGGAGACTGGTTAATGAGAGGGCGGTTTCCGGTAGTCTACCCGACCGGTCCTTCCGAAGAGGGCTCGGCAGAGTCTGAGCCCTCTCATTTTCTGTTCAAAACGATTCAGGCCACAAAAAGCACAAAAGGATTTCTTTGATTGTGCCTTTGCGCTTCTTTGTGGCGAATGCTTTAGCTGTATCATCGCCCAACTGCTCGCCAGTGAGCAGTCCTCAGTGACTAACATCTTTTATTACCTGGTCCATCATTTCAGCTAAGTTTCTGCCACCCTTGAAGATGTTTCACCCGACACGCTCCTCCGCATTCTGGCCTGTCGATTGCAGTCTTCGCCGCAGACGAAACTGGAATCGCGGAGTTTAGTTTTGTTCCTCTCGCGTACAAGGATTGGGGCCACCGTGCGGATTAATCCTCTTTCCGGAGTTTTGTAAAAACCAGTTAGACAGGTTGTAGCCCAGGCCTTTGGCTGGCGTGTTGTTCCAGTGAACGACCGCGCCCGTCAAGTAATTTGTTCACTTCCCATAGGAGTTTCGAAGAGATGATGTCCCCTAACCGCCCGACCTCTCGGACCCGTTTGCTTTCAAACACGACAATTCGCATAACACTTCTGCTTAGCCTAGTGGCTGTCGCCGCGACGGCGCTGGCTTCCGTTAATTCTTCCGCCCGCTCACTTGGCCAGAAACTGGTTGCGGGCGCCGCAGCGATCATCAGCGGCGCACCCGAAACCAAACTGGCCAGTCACTCTCTTGCCCTGGAAGCGGAAGCCGCAGCGCCGTTGCAGAGCTCAACGATGTTAACTGCTCGTCGTGGTCACACCGCGACGCGTTTGTCCGACGGTCGCGTGCTGATCGCAGGTGGCGAGAACAGCGATGGAACACTGAATCAAGCTGAGCTCTACGATCCTTCGTCGAGCACGTTTTCAGAAGCCGCGAATATGGGCGCAGCGCGTGCCGATCACACGGCAACACTGCTCGGTGATGGTCGTGTTCTGATCGCAGGCGGACGCAACGGCGCAGGCGCGCTGGCGACGACCGAGATCTTCGATCCGGCCTCGGGTGCCTTCACGAGTGGTCCGTCAATGAGCGTTGCCCGTGCAGGACACAGCGCAACGCTTTTTGCGAACGGCCGCATTTTGATTGCGGGCGGCAATGCGAGTGGAAGTGCTGAAATTCTTGATGTCGCGGCAGGCACATCTTCGCCGGCAGGAAGCATGGCGGTGGCGCGTTCGCTGCACTCCGCAGCTTTGCTTCAGGACGGGCGCGTGTTGATTGTCGGTGGTAAGGACGCGGGCGGCAACGCGGTCGCTTCGGGTGAAATCTTCGATACACCTGCCGGCGCGTTTTCGACGGTCGGCAACGCCTTGAAAGTAGCCCGCGTGAGCGCCCAACTGCGTGTGTTGTTCGATGGCAAAGTTCAGATCATCGGCGGCAGCAATGACGGCTCGATGGAACTCTATGATCCAGTCTATGAGGGCTTCGGCGGTTATGCTCACGTACTACCCGAAGGCGACACGTGCGCAGCCCTGTCCAGCCAAATTCTGAATACGCAAACGCGTTCGGCACTCTTTCACAACGGGCAGACAGATTCGTTGTTGGATCGATCGGGTCACACCATCACTGAGTTGAACGGACAGGCGCTCGTGCTTGGCGGTGCGAACAGCAGTGGCACAGTGCTCGGCTCGAGCAGCGTTCTCGCGAGTTCAGCAGCTTCAATCAGCACCGACAAGATGGACTACGCGCCGGGTGAAACTGCGCATATTTCGGGTCGTGGTTTTCAGGCCGGAGAAGTTGTGCGCGTGAAGATCCACGAAGATCCGCACACGCCGCAGGAACGCGGGTTCGATGTGACTGCGGATGCGAACGGTAATTTCACCGGCGATTACCTCGTGATGGACTACGATCTCGACATGAAGTTCATCGTCGGTGCGAGAGGGTTGACGTCTGGTGCAACGGCGCAGACGACGATGACGGATGCTAATCCGCAAACTATCGCAGTCGCAGCACCAACTACGGCAACGGTGATTCAGGGTGCTACGGCCACTTATGGAAACGTAACCCTCACGGTCGGCGGCAACACCACTCCTTGCACGGTTACGTTCGGCGTCACGCCTGCCCTTCCGGCAGGAGCGACGGCCATCTTTGGCACGAACCCCGCGACGACGACGGGAGCAAGTGTGGTCTCGACGTTGAGTGTTACGACCACTGCGACGACAGCGCCGGGCACGTACACGTTCCAGGTAACAGCGACTAACTCTGCCGGATGCCAGGGGCCCGGCGCGACTCCGAGCAATACGCTGACTCTGGTTGTCAACGCCAGCACGGTCAACACCACGACAACAGTTGCGAATGCAAATGCCACGTACGGCAATACGTCTGTAACACTGAACGCGACGGTCACTCCCGCAAGTGGACCGGCCGTCAACAACGGTTCGGTTACGTTCACAGTCAAACAGGGACCAACGACGATCGGCGCGGCAACTACCGACAACACGGTCGTCGCCGGTGCGGCGAGCGTGAGTTATGCACTGCCTGCCGGCACTGATGCCGGACCGTACACGATTGAAGCCGCTTACACGCCAGGCACCGGCTTCAACGCTAGTTCCGGTAGCGGCACGTTGACCATCAATAAGCGCGCAATCGAAGTCACTGCGGATTCCGGTCAGTTCAAGACCTACGGTGACGCTGATCCCACGTTTGCTTACACCATCACCAACGGATCGCTTGTTTCTCCCGATGCGTTCACCGGCGCGCTGAGCCGTGTCGCGGGCGAAAACGCGGGACTCTACGCGATCACGATCGGCACCCTCGCAATCAATGACGGCAACGGAGGAAACAACTACAATCTGACCTTCGTTTCCAGGAATTTCGAAATCAAGAAGCGGGCTGCGACCTGGACCACAAATCCGGCGAGCAAGACGTATGGTGACGCCGATCCTTCACCACTTACCACCGGGAGCGGCTCGAACTTCCTCGCGGCTGATAACGTCACTGCCACTTACGCACGTGCCGCAGGCGAGAACGCCGGCGCGACGACTTATCACATTACTGCCACGCTGAGCGCCACACCACTCGCAGCGTTGGACAACTACATCATCACCAACACCGGCGCCGAGTTCACCATCAACAAACGCCTCGCGACCTGGACCACGAATCCGGCGAGCAAGACCTACGGTGACGCCGATCCTTCGCCACTTACCACCGGGAGCGGCTCAAACTTCGTCGGCGCGGACAACGTCACTGCCACTTACACACGTGCAGCGGGCGAGAACGCCGGCGCGACGACTTATCACATTAC
>DASSEB010000209.1:0-3810 GCA_035696765.1 Pyrinomonadaceae bacterium
ACAAAAGCGAGTGCGGTCAGGGCCAGCATCGGCAGTAAAACTGATCCGCCGGGAACGCGATAAGAGCCACTGACCATGCTTTGGACGATCGCGGCGATATTGATCGCAAGCACCGCGCAAACGAACGCCGCCTTCCACCACGGCTCGACCGTGCCGTACGGAATGGCGGTCGTAACCATCAAAGCCACCAGCGCGCCGAATATTCCCTTGCTCAGCATCTGCCTCAAAAATCAGCGACCGCCATGTGTGCTTTTTGTGCTTCTGTGTGGCCTACTTGTATCTCGTGAACCGTAAAGATGCGCGCCGTCGCATCAGTAAACTCACGCCGAAACAGGTCACTCAAATAGTTCGTGTCAACCAGCAGCGGCTCCGCATCGAACCCGCGATAAAAATTCACCCAGCCCCACTCGATTCCATCCTTCACCAGCGGCAGTCGAAAGCTCCATTCCGACGGCGAACGATCGGCGCCTTCGTCACCGTTTGCCGACCACGACCAGAACACCCGGCGTCCAGGCTGGCCCACCTGAGCATTCGCAAAAGTAAACTCACCACAGTCGAGCATGTGGCGCGTGGCTTCGAACATCTCGTGCAGATCTGAAGCCTTGGACAACGCTAACGCCGCGCGCCGGACGCGAATGTTATTCGCCACTCTCAACCTGCGATCACCAACCGTGCGCTTCACACCCGCCCGCAGTTCATCGACTTCGTGATAGCGCAGGTGGCCCACTGCGATGATCACAGCCACTGAAATCACAAACATCATGAAACCGGTGAGCTTCGATCCGGTCGCGGGAAATATCAGCGCCGCCAGGCCAAAGAGCGCACAGACACCGTAAAGCACCAGCGCCGCTCGCCTCTGTGACCAGCCGCGCGCCAAAAGCATGTGATGTATGTGTTCGGTGTCGCCCTGAAATACAGGTTTGCGACTCAGCAGCCGCCGGCCCATCGTCATCGCCGTGTCGACCATCGGAAACCCGAACGCGAGAATCGGCACTACGATCGCGACTGCAGTCGTAGCTTTTTGCGTTCCGAGCACAGACAAAGCCGCGAGCAGAAAACCCGTGAACAGCGATCCCGAATCCCCGAGAAAAATCGACGCGGGATTGAAGTTGTAACGTAGAAATCCGGCAAGTGCGCCGCACAACACGAGCGAGACGACGATCATCAACGTTCGTTCCTGCGAGATCGAAACGCCGAGAATAACGAGCGACGAGAAGAGCGCGGCACCGGACGCGAGGCCGTCCATTCCATCGATCAAGTTGAATGCGTTGGTGATGCCGACTAGCCAAACGATGGTGATAACGAACGAGAAGAGCGGCGGCAACTGCACCGAGCCGAAGAGAGGAATTGACAGCGCATCGATGCGGCCACCCATTGCGTAGAACAACGTCGCGATGAGGCCGAGCCCCACAAACTTCACGACCGCGTTCGTGCCTTTTAGATCGTCATATCCGCCGAGCAGCAGCACGAGGGTCGCTGGCACAAACAACGTCAGAAACTCTGGTTTCAAACCACTCAACGTCTGCGTCAGCAGGTTGTCGACAAACGGCAACAGCGACAGCGCGGTCAGGCATGAGAAGTAGAGCGCCAGGCCGCCAAGTCGCGGGACAGCCTTGCGGTGAATACGCCGGCCGTCGAGCGGAAGGTCGAGTAGTTTGTATCGTTGACAGAGTCGCCTGATGAGTGGTGTGGTAACGAGGGAGGCCACCGTCGCCAATGAGAACAACGCGAAGTACGTTTTCAAGTTGATTCTCCTGAAAGATTTTTAGGATTGCGAAGGATTTGCAGGACTCAAGCTTGTCAATTTTGAAAAATCCTGAACGTCCTGTTCGATCAAACCGATGAACTGCGGCAGTAACGTCTGCTTTGAAAATGAGAAGATTGGCTGTCGCTGCTGGTATTGCATGGATTCGAGGATTGCTGCTGTCACGGCTTCAACATCACCATGCCGTGTGAGAAAAAACTTACCGTGCTGCGACGCGATGTCAGTGACGTGACTTGGCTGCGGTCCGATGTACAGGACCGGCGCGCCGATCGATATGATGTTGTAGACCTTGCAGGGATGGACAATGCCCACGAACTCGTCGCCCATCACCACGACGTGCAGGTCCGCCGCCGACAGCGAGCCTGAGAGATCGCGCAGCGGTTGATAAGGCAAACACTTGACGTTCTTCAGCCCATGCTGCGAAGCAAACGCCAGCACCTTCACCTGTTCGCTGCCACCGCCGATGAAGCAGAAAACAATTTCCGAATGCGTTTCGAGCGCCAGTGCTGCATTGAGAAGCGTGTCGAGCGGATGACAGGGACTGTGATTTCCGGAGTACATCACGACAAACTTGTCGGCCAACCCATGCTGCTGACGGAACGCTTCCCTGCCCGCGTCTGAATAACCGACTTTGTCGTCATGGGCCCACGGCGGCACGATTGCTATCGTCGCAGCATCGACGCCCTTTGCAATCACCCGCTCTTTCATAAAACGATCGAGCACGATCGTGCGTGTCGCTTCGTGAAAGCTGTAGTTCAGCATGCGTTGCAGCGCTCGGGTTGTGAGGGAGTTTTCATCGAGCCATCCGGCCGCGATGGCTTCATCAGGGTTGAGATCCATCACCCAGAAACAGAAACTTCCGCCCTTCAGTTTTACAAAGAGTGCGGCGAGAAATGAGATGAGTGGTGGTGATGTGAGCGCGACGACTACGTCGAAACGTCGAAGCGTTAGCAAACGAAGCGTGCACAGCAGCAGGAAACTTCCGAAATTGAAAGCACGCCTCCAGCGACTCTTTTTGCCCAGCGACAACGACTGGATGCGAATGATCCTGACGCCGCAAAAGTATTCGCGGCGGGGGAAGCGCTTTGCCGGATCGTCGTAGCCGCGATCGCTTGTGATGACTGTGACGTCGTGCCCGCGTGCGACGAGTGCGGTAGCGAGATCGGTGAGGTGTTGTGCTGTAGAAACCACATCAGGGTAGAAGCACTGGTTGAGGAGAAGAATCCTCAAATTAGACTTTTACTCTGTTTCGAAAATCCTCAACCGTCCGTTTCAAACCCTCGCGCAACGGGATCGTCGGGTTCCAGCCAAGTGCAGTCTGCGCGCGCGTGATATCGGGCTTCCGCTTGTGCGGGTCGTCAGCGGGCAAAGGCATGTAAGTGAATCCGGACTTTGATCCGCAAGTCTTGATGACTTCTTCCGCGAGCTGTTTGATTGTGAACTCGCCCGGATTACCGAGATTCACCGGGTCGTGCAAATCCTCGACGTTCATCAGCCTAATCAGCCCTTCGATCAAGTCGTCGACGTAACAGAACGAGCGCGTTTGCTCGCCTTCACCGTAAAGCGTCAGTGGCTCGCCTCGCAGCGCTTGCACGATGAAGTTTGAAACGACGCGCCCGTCGTCTTCCAACATGCGTGGTCCATACGTGTTGAAAATGCGCGCGATACGAATGTCGACATTGTTCTGGCGGTGATAGTCAGTCATCAGAGTCTCGGCGAGGCGCTTACCTTCGTCGTAACAGGAGCGAATGCCGATCGGATTGACGTTGCCCCAGTAGTCCTCGGTCTGTGGATGTCGCTCCGGATCGCCGTAAACTTCCGACGTTGACGCCTGCAGGATCCGCGCGCGCACACGCTTGGCTAGACCGAGCATGTTGATCGTGCCCATCACGTTAGTTTTCACGGTCTTGACCGGATTGTACTGGTAGTGGACCGGCGACGCGGGACAAGCGAGGTTGTAGATCTGATCGACTTCCAACAGGATCGGCTCAGTCACGTCGTGGCGCAGCAGTTCGAAGCGCGGATTATCGAGCAGATGAAAGATG
>DASSEB010000210.1:0-12890 GCA_035696765.1 Pyrinomonadaceae bacterium
TACTTTTAGGAACCGCGAATTCCTATATGAAGTTTCGTAGTTACCATGTAGGAATCGCGAGAACCCACATGGGAAATGCCAAATCTCACATAGGAATTCACAGGACCGAGACAGGAATTCACAGGACCGAGACAGGATTTCACAGGACCCACATAGGAACCGGTGGTTCCTGGTTGTCCTTTCCGAATTCCTAACTAGGATTTGCAAAAACTCACAGTTCGCGTTTGGCACAACAATAGGCTGCTTAGCGCTCGCCTTGCGCCACTTCATGGACTCGGTGAAAAGCCGGAAATCGCTCGCGACGGAGAAAACATGACTCTCGGTTGATTTGTGGAAAGGACCGCAATGCGAAGTTTAGCTCTGGCAATCTTCCTGATCGCGTCCGGAGTAACACCGGCGCAACGATACACTGCTTCCGACCACTTGCTGCGGGTAGGTTGGGCCAAGCCTCAGCAATCTGCATCCGGGAGCAATCAGCCGGCCGTCAGCACCATATTTGCGATCCTTGTCACACGAATCGAGACCAAGAGCGCCAGCCTCGATCAAGAGTTAACTCTCCGAACAGTCAGTGATGTCGTAGTTGACGGAATCGTCGTTATTCCCAGCGGCTCGAAGGTAGTCGGACATATAGTTGAGCTTGCAACGAAGGGCAAAGGAAGCGAGCAATCGATACTTGCAATCGTGATTGACAAAGCCATGTTAGAAAGCGGAAGAGAGATCACTCTGCAGGGAATTATCGCTGCTGTAGCGGCCCGTCAGGAGAGCTCTCTTTCATCCGATCCCACCTTCGGTATGATGCACTCCAATGAACCTAAAATGGTTGGGCCAACCGCCGCTCCGCGCCCGGGAGAGCTGTCACCTTCAGGCAAAGTCGAGTCGACGGCAACCCTCGGCGCAGCACGTATAAACGGTGAGATGCGTAAGGGTCTGTTACTCAATGCGGAGTCGCAGGGCGCAATTGGTTTTTCCGGACTCTCGCTGTCATGGCGTCTGACTGCGCCTCCAGCAGTCACCGTGTTCAGCAGCAATAAAAAAGAAATTAAACTGGACGCCGGCACTCAAGTCCTGCTGCGTATCGCTCGCCCGGAGCTTAAGGATCAACGAAGGTAACCCGCATGGACCAACTCCGATTAGTTGAGTTCATTCACCTGAGGTAATCGGACATCCGTTGGATTTGAAGGATCTGAGTCTCCGTTAGCGGATACTCATGTTCGTTGAGCTTGATCTTGAGTTTCTTGCCTGACGTAATTTTAAGAAACACCGCACTGGGTATCTTGAGATACAAAAACTCACTGTACATGTTATCCGCTATTTTCGAGGTCGAGAACTGACCTTCGGTTTGATAGACCACCTTGTTATCTACAATGAAACCGATCTTCGTGATATCTGGAAACTTCGGTTTATCAGAGAACGCCGCAAAATCCAGCGATACCTCATTCGGGGGCGTTGGCCTGGTCTTGTTGACGTCTCCCAAAACTGCGAAATGCGGAACAACAGTCACGCCCCGTTCTGGTATTCCTTCGAGCTGGATACCACTGCTTGAGATATCGGTTACCTTTTGACTTGGCAGGTAACGAACCACTGGTCGACTTAAATCCAACGGAGGAGCGACACCCGGATCACGAAACGCTCGCGCTTCATTGTCAAAGCCATGTATGTCGAACATCTCAGACCAGTGAAATACCACCAGACGAGTTGTAACGCGCATGAACCCAACCCAGATCTCGCTGATGTTTTTAATGGAGGGATAATGCTGCCTGACGATTTCTGCGGTTTCCTGTGCCCGCTTTGCACGTTCTGCCGAAGACTTTTCGTTGAGGGGTGAGTTGACGTATGCAACCGAAATACTGGTCCGATTTTGGAAGGTGTTGACGTGTAAATTCACATCTTGCTCACCAAACTTCTTGATGAGTTCAGCGCGAACCACTGCCAGCTCGCCCAGTGTCTTACCAATATCCTTGGCAGTACTACAGCCACAGACAAGCAGGGAACTCGTCAGTAGAAACAGCCACAAAAAAAGACGTAAGGATTTCCGTGATTTTGGTGCGTTTTGTGCTTCTTTGTGGCGAATCATTCTGGAATGGAAACGGATGTGATTTCCCGGTCCGAGGCTGAGTTTTCGAGGAGCGGTTGCTTTCTCAACTCCTCCCATCTCTTATAACACGTTGCCGGGAAAGCGAGGCCCACAATTTGATTACCTTCCTGGTATATCAGCCGCTCTAGAACAAAATCTTCCAGAATCTCAGCTACTGTACTTGTTTCCATCTCGTCCTGAAGTTCGAGAGTAAGTTGGGGCCGCGTCACGATTCGCTGTGAAAGTGCATCCTGTACTCGTGCATGGTCCAGGCTCCATTTCCATACTTTAGGTTTCTCGTCGTAACGAGAATCGGAGTACTCGATGCCCGACTCCGTGAGTTCATACGACAACCGCGGTTCTCGTGCCTCGTGTAATTGAATCCAGTGCGACACCTGATAGACCAGTACGTTGTATAACTCTGCACAATCGGGATCGTACTCGTACGGAGTTTCAAATATGTAGCAGTAGTTGTTGAGATCGAAACCGATGCGGCGACGATAGTCCGGAGCGAGGATCATGTCGTATGCGCGCTCACTAACGATGGGTTTTGTTATTCCAAAGCGCTCCGGATCCGTCTGCAACGGAGCAAACCTCGTGGTCTGTACAGGAATGTAAGAATAAGGAGCAATGAGATGATACAGATATGGTATCTGATTGATTAATTCGCGATACTCGCCCGGAGCATCAGTCGGAAACCCGAAAAGGATATTGTAATTAACGCTGATGTTGTGCTCCATCAGCGTCTTGATCGTGTAGACGTTCTGAATTCCCGAAACGCCCTTGGACATTTTTTTCAATACAGAGGTTGAAAACGACTCGATCCCAGGTTGCACCGCGACGACGCCCGCGAGACTCATTATCTCGATGTCTTTACATTTCACGTTGGCCTTCATTTCCCAGTGAAGAAAATACTTCGAGGGGTCTTCCGCCAATTCCGGGAGCAGTGTTTTGTAGTATTGCCTCGGTAAAATGTAGTCTGCGAAGCGGAACACTCGAGGGCCGTGACGGTCTTTGAGAGTCGACAGGATTAGCTTCACGCGCTCCGGTGACTTGGAGCGGTACTTCATCGTTTCATCATCAATTCCGCAAAACGTGCAATGAGATATTTGTCCCCACCAGCATCCTCGCGAACTTTCGACGGGCAGCGTTTGAACCTCAACTTCGACTTGATGGTTCGACTTTAGTTCGGCGACGTCGCTGAAAAAATCGTCATACTCGGGAATGGGACTCTCGTCCAAATTAATAGGCTTGGAAACGGAAGGAGTCTGATGAAGACGATCTTCTGAGTCTCGGAAGAGAATGTTTGGTATATACCTCAGGTTGTCCCGCTCGACCGAGCCCTGGGCCAGCGGCACAATCTTTTCCTCAGATTCACCAAATACGACTACGTCGACGAAAGGAAAAGAGCTAAAAATCTGCGGACCCACCGGCCTTTCGAGCGCATACCCGCCGAACACGATTAACTTCTCAGGATATTTCTCTTTGATCAGTTTAGCTAAAGCGAGAGACGCGAAGGTTTGGTCGTACATGCAAGTGAAGCCAATCATGGTGGCATCGCTCTCATCGACGACTCTCATGCAGTCTGCGAGAAATCTCGGCACTACCTCATTACGTATTTTCAACGCGTACTCAATGAAAGGCTCCGGTTCGATGCGAGCACTTCCCTGTAGGTCCAGTAAGCGATAGTTGTTATGGACCATCCCCACCAGCGCTTCAAGTTGCTCAGGGACGACTTCGTCTTGTAGCGTCTTAGTGAACAGGAAATCATTGAATCCCCAGCGCGCTCCAATCGCGTCGTAGGATTCGGCTTTAAGGTACTCGAGAAAGAAAATGTTCTGATGCCTGATCGTGCAGGGAATTTCATTCTCCAAAAGTTTCGCTTTGAGGATTGCCAGGCCCAGCGACGGTTCTGTAAGCGAAGCCCATGGCATGCTGATCAGCAAGACCTTTGGACTTCCAGCCGAATTGGTGGTCCGGTAAACAGATGACTGCTCGTGCGGCGGGGGTGTTACCGGCGGGAGTACAGGTAGAACGATTGAGCGTGATGAGGCCATGACCTCTCTTGCAGGGAAGATATAGGCCCGCGTTTTAAATACGGCTTGTTAGACCGACATCGAGGCCGGAGTTACAGCTTGAGATCTTTGTAAGGTGAGTGGTCCCTAATCAAAGCACCGGCTGCTACTCTCCGTATAACGAGCACGATTACGACCGCGATCACAACGACGATTATCAGAATGACGATGGGCGACCTGCGCTGCGGAACCTGCAAGCCGAATTTTGCCTGGTACAGGCTTGGCAAAAATTGGTTGAGTGGCGTAGTCGAGATCTCGTTCGCCATGACGGGCGTAATCGGAACACAAAGCAGGTCCGCCACCTCTTCAGGTCTCGCTTGAAAGTCGTCTAAATACCTTCCGTCGCAGAGGACCTTGTCGAGAAAAAGATGCTGTCCTACGAGAGGCGGGATTTTAACAACAGACGTTTCAGGATTTTCCATAGCTTGGCTTTGCTCCTTCCTTGCGAAAGCCGTTGCGGTGAAGAGAACCATCGAAAGGTCGAGGATAGAAAGGCGAGGCATCGCTTTCTAGACTAGGCCAATCAAAGGACGCCAATTTTATGGCCGCTATTTATCACTATACTTAAAGTAAGTCAACCAGAATCCACGATGGACCGGGGTTTAAGCGGTGAGTGAGGAGAAATATGAATTAGTTGGACGTGTATTTAGTTTGGCTGGCGTTCTAACGTGCGCCCAGGTCCTATTCCACTGCCTTCCCCTACAGGTAGTAAGGTTTCCATGGCCTTTGCCATCTCATCAAGGCTTTTCTGATCCTCGCCGGCGAAGGAAAATGCAACGGCATATCCTTTGGTAACGTAGACGAAAATGGCCTGTCTGGTCTGGACACCCTTGATCTCGGCACGATAGTCGTCACGGAAAAACTTAAAACCGGCGACACGGAATTCAACAGGCTCCTTTAGCAGTGGCTGTGCGCCCTCCTTCAACTTGATTGGCCGGACCTCTAGCAGATAATTTTTCGCGGTATAGTTTCTCGGTACAGGAGCGATGTTTTCGGCAATTATGAGAATAGTAGGATTTAAAGCGATGCCGGGCGTTCCTCTTGGGTGACGAGAAGCGGTAAAGAGAAGGTATGCTTCCACCTGCGGTACGCCAGACTTCACCGCCTCTTCCTTGGCGCGCTTTCGTATGCGTTCGTTAATTTCTTCGTCGTGAACAGCCCAATCTTTCGGGTACCTGAAAGCAAAACTGAAAAATGAATTGTAGTACACACCATCTATGACTTTTCCGTCCTCAGGATGTGCGGTTTGCGCGTGTGCGGAGAAACAAAGCAGGAAGAGAAATGTACATACGAGAGGAGTTTGTTGAGTTTGTTTCATGCGCAGATGCTAGTGCATTTTCCTGGCTATGCCAATGCTCACGTGAGTAGCTAGGAATACAGATTGCTCGGCAGCTCGACCCGTGTTGTCGCCGTGAAAAGAGAAGCGATTTACAGGAGGTCAAAGGAAACTTGCGGCATGGATAGCAAGGTAGTCAGCAAGGAAAGTAATCGAAAGGCGCGGTATCGAGTGCGTAATCCTTGACAGCAGAGCGTTCAACGGAATATATAAGCATTCACCCATTTATAAAGCGGCGACTGGTCAATGACTTCGCCTTCTAGCCCAGGGAAGGAAGTTCTGTATGTCCAAGACTCTCTACGTATTTGCCACTCTACTAATGATCGCTGTATTGGCGCCTGCGACGGCTACCGCTGATCCACTTGTAATTACCAGCGGTACGCTTTCCGTCGCGGGACTCAGTGGCGGCCCATCTTTCAATTTAACTGGACTGAACTTTGCCGTAAGCGGTGGAGGAGAGCAAGGGAGCTCCCAGCCTCAGATGTCATGCACTCCCTGCGTGAGCGGCGCAACCGTCGGCGTCGGTGGGTTTTTCGCCGGTTCGAGCGTTTTTCACAGCGCCACCATTGATGGCACCTTCTATCCTAACATCGGTTTGGGAGGAACATTCATCCTAAGCGGCCCTCCAGTTACTGTGCCGAACAGCACGTCGAACCTTACCTTGACTAGCCCTTTTTCCTTTTCGGGTCAATTGCTCTTGTGTCAATCCAATTGTGGCAGTTCCCAGCCTCCGACTTTTACTGTTGATCTGATCGGTGGCGGCATTGCAACTCTTAACCTCCAGGTCTTTTTTCTTTCTTCCAATGGAAATCCAATCTTCATGTTCAAGAGCGTTACTTACGACTTCCAAACGCCCGACGTCCAAACGCCCGAGCCAATGTCGATACTGTTGCTCGGAGGCGGCTTGCTCGGTTTGGCTGCAAAGTTCCGGCGGCGGCGGTGAGGCAGCATCGTAATTACGCGGACCATTAGACTCCACGGGACACATCCCACCCTGGCAATCATATTCCGAAGATCAGGAATAGTGGGCCAAGGCCGCTATTTGAAATGTTGGGCCTTGCTGAACATCGAGCAAGGAAAATCTACTTAGCTCTGCGTCCCAATTGTCTAGCCGATGCCAGGAAACGGTTCCGTGTTTCGGAATGGAACCCATGTCGCCGCCGTGAATTTTTACCGGTGTATTTCTTCTGGTCCATCCCTGTGGGACTGGCCATTTATTGGATCGGCCTGATGTGCGTGCGACTTGTGCTGGCCGGAGCATTCATACCGACGAAGACGCCGTAACTCCGACCCTGTGCACGAATTTAGCGAGTGACTTCATTGCCGCTTTCGGTGTTCGGTTGCGAAGTTCTAATCATCATCTCAGTGTTGAAGCCTTTCGCCGCCATTTTTTGTAGTAACTGCTGGAAGAGTGCTTCGTCCATCCTGGGTGACCTGCTCAATATCCAAAGATATTTGCGACCAGGCTCACCGACGACGGCGTATTCATAGTTTGGGCCAAGATCCAGAATCCAATAATCACCATAGAAGGGCCAGAAAAACGTCACTTTCAATTTGGCATTAGTCTTCTTATCTACAATTTTTGCCTTGCCCTTGGCCGTAGTGTACTCACCAGAGGCTTTACGGCACCGATTAATGACTTCGATTTTTCCGTCTTCACGCATCGTGTAGTTGGCGGTCACTGTGTCGGCGCATTTCTTTTGGAATGAATTCGGCAAGCGCGCAATCTCGTACCAGCGGCCAATGTAACGCGTCAGGTCGACTGATTGGACCACCTCGAGTTCATCCTTTCGGGCTTCCAGCGCTACTGTTGCGAGTCCCGTAAACATTAGGATGGCCAGTAAGAAAATATTTGCGGTCATCAATTCCCCCGTAAGTCGAAGCTAACCGACGAGAAGAGAGTGGGCGGTCTTTTTAGGGACACCACCCTCCTCTCATCACCCCCCTTGCTCGAAACCTTTACGCGAAACATCAACATTCACATCTTTGGCATCAGCACGGTGTCGATAACGTGGATGACACCGTTTGAAGCGTGGATATCCGTCTTCGTCACGCTGGCGGCGTCAACTTTTACGCCATGAACTGTGCTGACTTTGATCGAGCCGCCCTCGAGCGTTTTCACTGTGCGGCCGTTCAATTTCATCACTTGCTTTGCGGTCACATTTCCCGGTACGACGTGATAGAGAAGTATGGACTTCAGTTTGTCTTTGTTCTCTGGCTTGAGCAGAGATTCGACAGCGCCGGCCGGGAGTTTTGCAAAAGCCTCATCTGTAGGCGCGAAGACCGTGAATGGGCCTTCACCCGTCAAAGCATCAATTAGACCAGCCGCTTCCAGCGCAGCTGCCAAAGTCTTGAACTGACCAGCCGCGACCGCAGTCTCGACGATGTTGTCCGGCTTGGCGGTTTCTCCCAGAACTTCAACTCTCGCCGAAAGCGGTTGGGCTCCAATTACGGCAAGCAGTGACAACAGTGCGACACGAGCAATGATTGTTCTTCCCATCGATTTACTACACTTCATTGTTAACCCTCTTTCCTCCTTGTTGTGGCCCCTCCCCGAGGGATCTGGTTTGCTGTTTCAACTCGCGCTCGATCCAAAGTTTTGTTTGAGCGAATTGAGCGATTTCACTGTACCTAGACTTCTGTAATCTGTCAAGTACGGTGAGAAACCAAGGATTAGCTTGCACGAAATAAGCGATTTTGTTATGGTTCGAACATGAAGGGAGTGAAAGCGAAGGCCACCGCCAGTCTGACTACCAGGGACGTCGCCCGACTGTTGCTAGTTAGTGAGGCGACTGTGAAGCGCTGGGCTGACAGTGGGCTGTTACTTCCCGAGAAGACTGTGGGTGGTCACAGGCGATTTAGTATTCAGAGCGTCGCGCGATTGCGGCGCGAGCAGGGCATCGCGCCTGCTCTTCTATCGCCGGCGAAGCGTACCGGGACAAAAATCGTTTCCGGCAGGTTGCCTTCGGCCGAAAGTTTTAGCGAGTTGTTGTTGAGTGACAATGAAGCGGAAGCTGCTGCTCAACTCATTGATGCTTATCTGCAGAACCATGCGCTCGTCGCAATCTTCGATGAGACGGCTACGAATGCCATGCACCGCGTGGGGAATCTCTGGTTCAACGGAACAATCACGATAGCTGACGAACACTTGTCGACGCGCGTAATGATCGGCGCGCTGCAGAAACTACGAGGCATCGTTGTGCCGGAACACGCGACGGGTTTGAGGGGTGTAACGTGTGGAATTGAAGGAGACTTGCATGAGCTACCTGTTCACATGGCTGAGATAATACTTGAGAGTGAAGGGTGGGACATCTCGAATCTTGGACCAAACACACCGCTGTTTACACTGAGCGATATGGTGGCCCGGAAAAAACCTGATCTTGTCTGTATCTCAGCAAGATCCATTGTTGATTTGGATCGGGCAACGGCAGAGTATGCACAATTACGTAAAATCATCGAGAAGATCAATGGCGCCACCGTACTCGGGGGTGAGGCTTTCCGCGATCTAAATTTGCGGCAGCGTTTTCCCGCCGACCTCTACGCAGAATCATTCGCAGAGCTATCAACGTTTGTGAAAAAGCTGAGCAAGAAAACGTGAGTTCGGGTCAATGATAAGCGAGAACCGTGATGACGAAGGCGGCGTTAGCTTAATGGACGCTTATTGGGCGCACGGTGAAAACCGGTTTCGTGTAAGTGATCGATAGTTTTGGCGTCCCAAAGCATTCCGAGTTGGAACCAGATTATTGATTGGAATGGAAATGCTTAGACAGGTTGCTGCATAGCAAACGTGTTGACGCTAATCAATGTCAACGTTTCTATCCCTTACAGTATTCGAACAACACGGAAGTGACCCTTGATATCCACCGCAACTTTCCAAAGAAGCCCGTTCAAGGCGAGGCCGCTGCGAGCGCTTGTTCGGCGGCGAGTTAGTTGACACGGTATTTGGCGTCGAGCATTAGCCCGCCGATGTACACCATAGACCACTCCGCGCGACCGCCCCTCATCACGAAGCGAGCCTCTGTGTTGTCGTTAATCGCGTACACGTTCTCGGATTGTCGTCGCAATACGCCTTCGGTCTTATTGCCAGGAATTCGAAAATGCAGCTTTCCATCGTGGGCGAAGATCTCCACAGGGCCCTCGTCCGAGTCGTACTTTCCGCTGAGCGCCGCGAGTTCTGCATTGGGCACGGGTAGGTCGAGCACGGCAGGCTCCTTGAGTCCAAGCGCGGCCCGCGCGATGTCTGCGGCTATCGCTACAGGCGCAGGCGATCCGGCATCTCCCATATTCTCGAGTATCACGATCGTCAGATTGTCATCCGGAAACGACTCCAAGACCGTGCGGAACCCGCCCTCGCCTTTCGTTTGCCCAAGCATCCGGTGACCGTCGAGCGATCCCAGACGCGTTCCCAATCCATAGTCGATCTTCGTCCCGTCAGCCAGCGTGGTGGGCGTCCGTAAAAGTGCCAGTGATGACAGGGTGAGAACGCGTCCGGTATCCAGCGCCGCCTCCCACTTCAAGAGATCGGTGGCGGTGGCGCAGATAGCCCCCGCAGCGAAAGGCAACTTCCAACTTACGAATGCCGCGTTGACCAGCGCGTCGCCTTCCACTTCATAGCCCGACGCCAGATGGGGCACCACCATGCGCGCGTAGCATAGTGAGGCCGAACTCATTCCCAACGGTTTGAAGACGTGCTCGCGCACGTATGCGCCGTACTCCTGCTTCGTCACCCGCTCCACGACCATGCCCGCAATGTAAAAGGAGGAGTCGTTGTAGCGCCACCGAGTACCCGGTTCGAACTCCAATGGCTTGTTTTTGATCAGCCCTAGCACGTGCTCGTGCGTTAGTTCGAGTCGCTCGTTGTTGGCAGCGTCGGGCAGTGAGGTGAAGCTGTAGATGCCGGAAGTATGATCGAGAAGTTGGCGCACGGTGACATGTTTCCCCTGCGTCGGCGCCTCCGGCACATACTTCGTTACGTCGTCGTCGAGCCGCAGCTTGCCTTCGTCAACCAGTTGAAGGATCACTGCGGCTAAGATGTTCTTGGAGATCGACGCGATGTGGAAGACCGTCTCGGGCGTTACCGCGACCGAGTGCTCAAGGTTAGCCAGGCCGTAGCCGCGCGCGAGCACCACCTTCCCATCACGCGCCACAGCGACCGATACTCCGGCGGTGTGACGCGAGAGTAATTGCATCGCAAGCGCGTCCACCCGGTTTCCTAGCGCTTCGGCGGTTGGCAACTGTGCGAAGGCTGTTCCACCGCAGAAGCAGATAATCGTTGCGGCAAGTACTCTTCTCATAGCGCTACTCCAGACTCATAGACTTACGAAGTTTCAGCCGCCGAACGCTGGGCCTGAGCGGCTCGCTCGCGATCTACGAATAAAGGTTACTCACCGGCTAGTCCGCTCCAAGCGCCTGTTGGACGGCGGCGTTCTCACGCTTGATCGTCGTGACTTCCAATTGGTCCGGCCAAAGAGAGGGTCGGCGCTCTCATCGACGCGGGCGCAGACATCAAGCGAATGTGATGGGGGCAAAGTAGCCGCATCTTCCCGACAACGGTAGAATGTCGCTGACCGCAATGTCCCGATGATTAACTCCGGCAGCTACGATTATATAGTTGTTGGCGCAGGTTCGGCTGGATGTGTTCTGGCGAACCGGCTGTCAGTTAACAACACCGTAAAGGTCTTACTCATCGAAGCTGGCCCAGCCGATTCGCGTCGCGAAGTGTCAATTCCAGCTGCTTGGGTCTCACTGTTCAAGAGTGAACTTGATTGGAATTACGAGACAGCTCCAGAGCAACAATTAGACGGTCGCACAATCTACTGGCCACGTGGAAAGACTCTCGGTGGATCTTCGTCGATAAACGCTCAGATTTACCTACGTGGCGCCCGCGTTGATTTTGATGAGTGGGCGGCGAATGGAAATAACGGTTGGAGTTACGATGAAGTACTACCGTATTTTAAAAAAGCAGAGAACAACGAACGCGGCGAGAACGAATTTCACGGAGAGGGTGGTCCATTATGCGTGTCCGACGTCCGGGAGCCCAATCCGCTCTCGGACGCATTTCTGCGTAGCGCCATCAGCTTGGGCATTCCGAAAAATGCTGATTTTAACGCCAACGATCTTGAAGGCGTTGGATATTGTCAATTCACGCAAAAGGATGGCAGGCGGTGCAGTGCTGCAAATGCCTATCTGACCTCTGCACGGGACCGATCCAACCTCGACATTTGGACTGATACTCACGTAACGCGCATTCTTTTCACTGGGCGTCAAGCGAGCGGCTTGGCATGCCTTCGCGCCGGAAGCGAGATAGAGATTACGGCCGATCGAGAGATAATCATTTCGGCAGGGGCAGTGAATTCTCCTGTTTTGCTAATGCAGTCTGGCATTGGGCCACCGCAACTCCTTCGGGAAAACGATATCAAACTGGTGCAAGCACTCGAAGGTGTGGGTCAGAACCTTCAAGATCATCCGATTGTGGCCGTTCGATATCTGAGCAACAAACCGGTATCGCTCCTAAAAGCGAAATCACTGAACAATCTCGCTCGTTATATGCTCCTACGTCGAGGTATGTTGTGCGGCAGTGGCGTTGATGTGCTTGCGCATCTCCGCACGTGCGCTGATTCGCCGGCCGCTGATCTGCAACTTCTACTTATGGCTCTGTTGTGGCTGGACCAGGGATTGGGCAAGCCAACGCAACATGGCTTTACGATCGGTGCTGCAGCATTAAAACCGAAGAGTCGAGGTGCAATTACGCTGAGGTCGAAAAACCCGCTGGAGCCGCCAGTCATTCAACCTAACTATTGCGGCGATGAAGAGGGCGAGGATATGCGCGTCCTGGTTGACGGAATTCGTTGGGCCCGTCAGATCGTAGCAGCGCCGGATTTTGCATCACTTGCGGGTGCTGAAACCACACCCGGCGCTGAAGTGAAGTCCGAACGGGATCTTGTGGCTTATGTACGACAGAATGCGCAGACCTACTTTCACCCGGTCGGCACTTGCAAAATGGGCGTAGACGAGATGGCGGTCGTCGATCCTCAACTGTGCGTCAGAGGAGTAGAGCGATTGCGAGTGGTTGACGCTTCTGTTATGCCGTCGATTCCCCGAGCAAACACAAATGCCGCAACGATTATGATTGCTGAGAAAGCAGCCGACCTGATTACGTCTCAGGCTGTTTAATTCAAAGTTGGTTAAACGAAATCGAAGCTTTGCGGCAAATGCCTCGTTAAATTGGAAATAAACCTCATTGAAAGAGTCTACTTCACGGTCTCGTCTTTCTCGCAGAACGCGAGCCAGTAATTTGGCGGAACGCTCTCTTTAAAGCATGGGATCTTACCGGAGGCGTTGGCGTCCCGTATGGGAATCGAACCCGTGGACGCCGTGAAACATCAAGTTAGCTTGCGCTCGCGGG
>DASSEB010000211.1:0-2514 GCA_035696765.1 Pyrinomonadaceae bacterium
CTGTCCGTCACTGCACTCATCGCCGACACGACGACAACAGGCAACGCACCGCTCTGCGCCGCAACAATGCGCGCAACATTTTCAAACGCGGCAGCGTCAGCGACTGACGTCCCACCAAATTTCATCACCACCGGCATTAAGCCGACAGATTACACGCACAAACACGGATCGAAAAGATTTTTTACTTCTTCCGATCCGTGTCTGTCCGTGAAGATCCCCGGCTTACTTCGTTACTTGCGGCGCCACGTACCTTACAAAATCCAACGCCGCCAACAT
Organism: Pyrinomonadaceae bacterium; assembly: GCA_035696765.1. Lineage (GTDB taxonomy): Bacteria > Acidobacteriota > Blastocatellia > Pyrinomonadales > Pyrinomonadaceae > PSRF01. The sequence goes on from DASSEB010000211.1 coordinate 277, forward strand.
CTCGAGCTTATCGATCGACAGACGACCGATGATCAACCTCGAGGCTGTGGGATCAGCTACGACTTCGAACCCAAGCTCTTTCAGCTTCGCGCGAGTTGCGTCTGATTTGTCTGTCAACCACACCTGCAACGTAGCTTTATTCGCTTGCACAAACGAAGCTTCGTCCGCTCCTGCAACAGCTTCTTTTCTTCTCACGCGCTCGATGAGCGCGAGTACTGAGCGATGTACTTTAGTTTGAATTCGCTCGCGCTTCTGGTCCTCCAGCAACTTGGCCGCTTCCAACCTTTCGGGCATAGCTGCGGGCGTTTGACTTGGCTGCGGAGCCGGCAGTCTTCCGGCGCTCGCACTATCGGCCACACCGACGCCACCGCCGCCGGCGCCCCTTGCTTTCCTCGCTGGAGAAGCGGCGCGCTTCCCAATCATAAACTGCCCAACCGTATTGGCCGGAACTATAAAACCCGAATTGCCTACCTCTCTCCCCATCACTGCTTCACGATTAACACCTTCCGGCACCTCGACCGGCACATCAATTCGTCTCGGTTGACCACCGTCAGTCACGATCATCTCCTGCACAGCGACGAACGAAGTAAACTGCGTCATCAACCGATACTCAATTCCAAGTTGCGTGATCGTCTGTTTCAAATCTGGTCGAATATTGCCCGACTGCGCACCGCTGTAGTCCTGGCCCATCAGGCTGTCGATTCGGCGGCGCGCCCAGAGTGATGCCAGCACGTCGTGCGACGCCATCGTCTCCGGAAAGTCGACTGGAATCTCTCGTACGAAATCGTTTGCTCCGATCTTCCCTTTCAGACGAATCGTCCCGCGAGCGGCACTGGTAAAACGTCCCGTCAGAATCACGGGCTTGGCTCCGAAGAGATCCGGAATGCGTTCGGGATAAACATCTGACACCGGCAGGCCGTTCCAATCGATCGAGATGTCAGTCAACAGTGGATTGCGCACGCGTTCGTGAAAACGACGTGCAGCCGCGGATCCATCATCATTTAAAGAAACATACTCCACTTCGCCTCGTCCCGCTTCGGCCATCTGGTCCAACAGGAACCGGTTCACCGAGCTTCCGATACCAAATGAAAACACGCGCGCGTTCTGGTGCTTCTGGACCTCTGAGATGATCTCCATGTCGTTGCCGACGAAGCCGTCAGTCATAAAACAAACAATACGAACGTGCGACTGATCGTCGGATGGGTCGAGCGCGGCTTTGATCGCCGTCATCATTTCAGTGCCGCCTGAACCTGAACGTGAATTGAGGAAGTCCTGTGCCTTTCTAAGGTTCTCACGGGTCGCAGGCACCGGTTGCGGAAACAGGATGTGGGTGTCGCCCGCGAAGGTGATGAGATTGAACGTGTCCGACGGATAGAGACCGTCGAGCGCGAGCTTCATCGTCTCCTTCGCCTTCTCGATCGGAAAGCCGTTCATGGAGCCGGACGTGTCGAGTACAAACACCAGCTCCTTTGGCGCGACGTCTGCCGCGGTTACGCGCTCGGGGGGCTGAAGGATCATCGTGAAGAAGCCTCCCTTTTCGGAACGATGCGTCAACACCGCGTCCTGGATCGCCTGCCCCGCAACGTCGTAACGCAGGATGAAATCTTTATTCGGGATGGTCGAGTTTTCCTTGAGACGAAGACGCGCGCTGCGAGAGTCCGGACGTTCAATGTCGATCGGGTGAGTTTTCGATTCGACGTTATCGACGATCAGACCGGCGTCGAGCGTCACTGCCAGCGAAATGTCATGACCACTTCTCATGCCGGATGGAGCCATCTTTGGCGTGATGCGAGAACCATCGGGAACTTGATCCGTATCCTGGGCAAAACCGTTGCCGCGCTGTTCTCCGTTAGGTGAGCCGGGGATGTAACGCGGACCGACAACCATCGGGAACACAAATTCATAAGCGCCATTCTCGTATTTCAGATTCTCGACGTAGCTAATCGTGATCTTCACCTGTTCGCCGGGAAGGATGTTTGCGACTGACTGCGTGAAGATGTTTGGGCGTTCCTGATTGAGCAGGCCGGCCACTTGCCCGCTCGACTTCGCCGCCTCGTAAACCGCTTCCGCCTCTTCACGAGGAAGAATTTTTCCGCGCACCGTTCGTTCGCCGATGATCATCGTCATGTCGTCAACTGCCGCTCGCTGCGGCAAAGGAAAAGTGTAGACCGCCTCGATCTTTTCCTTGAACGGGTTCTCAAACTCCTGCGTCACCACGACGCGCGAAATGAAACCACT
>DASSEB010000212.1:0-3335 GCA_035696765.1 Pyrinomonadaceae bacterium
CGATCGCGTACATCGCATTGATCATGATCCCCTTGGCAGTTCCCGGGTGTGTGCTCTTGCCCTGAAATGTGACGGTTGCGGTCCGCGCGCTCCACGTCTCATCGCTGATCTCGCCGAGTTCCTCACCATCGACTGTATAAGCCACCTTCGCGCCGAAACCTTTCACGTCAAACTTCTCGATACCCGTGCCGACTTCTTCGTCGGGCGTGAAAGCGATCGCGAGCGTGCCGTGTTTGATTTGCGGATTCTGGCGCAGCGTGTCGATCATCGTCATGATCTCGGAGATGCCTGCTTTGTCGTCTGAACCGAGCAGTGTCGTGCCGTCTGCGGTGATGATGTCGTCGCCGATCAACCCTTTCAGCACCGGATTCTTCTCAACCGTGATCACCTGAGTCGGATCTTTCGGCAACGTGATGTCGCCGCCCTGGTAATTCTTGTGAATCACTGCATTAACGTTTTCACCCGAGACTGCCGGCGAAGTGTCCATGTGCGCGATGAAGCCGACGACGGGCACCTTCGAGTTGTCCGGCAGATTGCCCGGAACCATAGCGTAGACGATGCCAAACTCGCTGACGCGCACGTTCTGCGCGCCGAGCGCGGTGAGTTCCTTTGAGAGCAGGTTGGCGAGATTGAGCTGTTTGCGCGTACTCGGCGTCGTCGTTTGGTCTTCCTGCGATTGCGTGTCGATCTTCACGTAGCGCAGGAAGCGGTCCATGACGGGTTCGGTGGGCGCTTTGAGCTGCGATTGCGCGCTGGCTCCGACACCCAGAAGAATCACGCACAAAACAGAAGCAAAGATGGATTTCATCAGTTCAATACCTTTCATCCGATTTCACGGACTTTTTCTGTGTAAGCTGCGGAGAGCCGGTTTAGATGGTCGAGGGCTTGCTGAAGTTCGTCGCGTTTGGCGGCGAGTGTCTGCTCGTCGGCGTCCGCGGGGACGTAAATCGGCGGCGCCACGTAAACTCGCGCGCGCGTAAAGGGCTTCGGAATCTGAAATAAGTCCCAACTCGGCGTCGTCCAGTAACGCTTTAGCGCCATCGTCACGGGCACGATCGGGTGACCCGACTTTTTCGCCAGCAGCACCGCGCCCATTTTCGCGACGTAGCGCGGACCTTTTGGACCGTCGATCGTGAATGCAGTCGTGCAGCCGGCGCGCATTAGACGCGCCATTTCGACGATCGCGCCCACGCCCCCGCGAGTGCTCGAGCCCCGAACTGCTCCGTATCCAAATCGCTGAATGAAGCGCGCGATGTACTCGCCGTCGAAGCTGCGCGACGTCATGACGACGATGCGCCGTTTGCGCCACCAGTAAGTCGTCAGAAAGATGCGGTCGTGCCAGAAGACGTAGATCGGAAGGCCGCCGTTTGCTTCAGCTTTTTCGTGGTTCTCCCAACCGATTACTTCAAAACGCGCTGTCAGTCCGATGAGGTTGATGAGGAGGTAAAACACGAGATCGGCGGCGCGGATCATGAGGCGATCTTTGAACGAGTAGTCGGAGAGGTCGGCGAACTCATACGCGCGGTTCACGCGTGAGTGGGAGAATCCGTGTTCGACAGAAGCCTGCATTAGTGGAGCGAGTATAGGGCCACGGATTTTCACGGAGCAACACGGATAAGGCAGATTAGTGTTATCCGTGCAAATCTGTGGTTAATAAATGCTCGGCTCGCCGGGCGGGCGGGTTTTCCAACGTTTGTGAATCCAGAGCCATTGCCCGGGATAACGGCGGATCGCGTTTTCGATGCGCTCAGTCATCGCGACTGTCAACCGCCGCACGTTTTCCTCTTCGTCGTCAGTCCGTTCAATCGAAAGCGGCTCCTCGACAGTGAGCAGGTACTTTCCTTTTTCCTCACACCACGGCGCAAAAAATGGAATGATTGGCGTGTTTGTTCGCAAAGCGAATTTGGCGACAAGAAAGTTCGTCGCGGCCGGCACGCCGAAGAAGTCGATGAAGATCGCCTCGTCGTCGAGTGTATTCAGGTCGGGCAGCAGTCCGAGGGCAGTTTCACCTGAGCGCAGAATCTTCAGCATCGAGCGACCCGCAGACAACTTGTCGATCGTCTTGTTACCAAACCGCGAGCGAACACGATCGACGAGCTGCTCGATCTGCGGATTATCGATTCTTCGCACAAGGAAGCTGAACGGGTGCCCAAATAGCGAGACTCCGAAACTCGTGAACTCCCACGCGCCCAAGTGAGCGGTGTAGTAAATCAATTTGTCGCCATGAGTTTTTTTCGCTTCCAGCAAGCGATCGAAGTCCTGCACCTCGATCAGGCTTTCGAGTACTTCACGTGGTCTCGTCGATAACTGGCTGAACAATCCGAGTTCGCGGCCGAGGCTTTCGAAACACTCGCGCAAGAGCCGCGCTCGTTCCTCATCAGTCTTTTCGGGAAAAGCGAGACGAAGGTTTCTCGCGCCTGTTCGCCTGAGATCGCGAGCGAGAACGTAAGCGACTTTGCCCATCGCGCGCCCGATACTGAACGCCGCCGGAGGAGGCAATCGACCGAGCATTGCCAGCGTCGACCTGGCCGCCGCGTATTCGAGCGAGGTCTGTAGTTTTCCGTGTTTAGCCATTCGTTGACAGGAAACATGAATCTTACACGGCTTTTCTGATATATTTCGAACGCGTGGCGAAAGATTTTCGTACAGCCAATCGATATCTCTCCTCAAATTCGATTAGATTGGAGCTTGATGGAAAAACGCCGGATTCTCATCGTGGATAATAACGATGAGTTGCATGTTCTCGAACAGGCCCTCGGAAGCCTCGGTCATGAGATCGTAGTGATCGCCAAACGAGAAAAGGCACTCCGTCGCGACGACCTCGACAGCTTCGATTTAATCATCAGCGATCTCTCCGAAGACGAAGTTAAAGCCTTCAAAATGGGCGCCGCAAACTACCTGCGGCTGCCTTACAACCGCGACGAGCTCCGCGAAATCGTCGAGCAAACTCTTTCACATAAACTTCGCTACGTCGACGATCCCACGATTCTTTCTCACGTTCACGAAAAGATTGAGTTTGAACTTCCCAGCGATCTGGCGTTGATGAATGGCGTGCTGGAGTATCTGCAGGAACGTGTCGCGAAGCTTGGCTTGATCAGACCGGATCGGTCGAATCTCTTCGTCGCGCTCGACGAAGCCTTCGTCAACGCCGTCAAACACGGAAATAAGAACGATCCGACCAAGTTATTGAAGATCACCGCGGAATTGTCACCGAAAGAAGCGAGTTTCACCGTCGAGGATGAGGGTGAAGGCTTCGACATTCGTGAAATTCCCGATCCTTGTGACCCCGCGAATTTGTTCAGAACGTCAGGCCGCGGAGTGCTCCTCATCTACAA
>DASSEB010000213.1:0-7803 GCA_035696765.1 Pyrinomonadaceae bacterium
CCGGTCCCGGTTGTGCAGATATATCGATCACGATTCGATCCACGTGCACGACAAGGCCGAGTAGGGTTAAGTCGATGGGTCCGAGTTCCAGGTGCAGGATCTCGCACGCATCGGCATCCTAGTTGCGGAGTTGGATGGCGGGTATTCGCCGCATCATGGGAGGCGCTTCTTTCCGCAAAAATCTAACTTATTAATAGTTTTTGACAGACAGGGTAACGTTACGATAGATACTTGCCGCTTTCGCCGCACGGACGCGGTAAGGGGTTTGTCTGGGCGTGCTCTGACAGGGTGAGAGCGGTGCCCGAGGAGGCAATAGGGTGATTCTGCTCTTGCCCTGTTTAATGCTCGACGATCGTTGTCGTTACAGTGGAAGTCGCGGTTATTTGATTCGGAAAAGAAGTACAAGCAAGTACAGTTAATATGTTCTGATGCTCAAACAGAACCGGCGTACTGAGCAGGATGCGATGCTAGACGCCGAAGATAAGCTGACGGTCGATAAACTGAGAGCCTTGCGGATCCCGCTTCGGAACCAGGGCTCTCAGTCTTCCTTAGATTCGGCAGTTCGTTAGTTACTGTCCTCACCCAGCAAATAGAAGTTGGGAGCTCGGAAAAGATAACTGGGATTCACGCATACCTATCCAGGTCCGCCGAGTTCCGATGTGGGAACGGCGACTTCCTATGTAGGAAAGGCGAGTTCCGATAAAGGAAAGGCGAGTTCCTACATGGGAAAGGCGAGTTCCGATAAAGGAAAGCCGAGTTCCTACATGTTAAAGGCGAGTTCCTATGTAGGAAAGGCGAACTCCCACATGGGAAAGGCTGTGGAGGGTTAATGGGTCAATTATATCCTGCTGCTTTGGATATGGGTACTCAGCCAGGTCGCTGAATCACGCTAACTAAACCTTTGCCTCAAAAGTATTTCAGCCACTAAAAGCACAAGAAGCACAGAAGACTTTTGTGCCTTTTGTGCTTCTTTGTGGCTGGGAGATTTGAAGGATTAATTGGAGCGGTTCGATCGTTTTCGACCGAAGCCTTGCTCGAAATTTGTCTTAGTGGGTGGGGCGGCGCTCGCTTTCACGGTATTTCTATCGCGATATACTACGCCGCCCGGTCGGGGCTGAATGCCGGCTATTTCAGTTCCAGTTTTCACACTCGCTGCAAACACTCTGCTGCCACGAAGCACCGCTTCATCGCCCTTCTTCAGTCCCCAGATCAATGCCACCGGGGATGTGTAGGGGAAAATCAGAGCTCCCGTCGCCAGCGCAGTGCTGGCAACGACGGCAGTTCGGTTTGCGCCACTCTGTTTGCCGTTCAGAGCGATGGGAATTTGAGTACCGTCAACTGCAACTACGTACTCCATCTCCCAGGCCAACATCCCGGCACGGCCCCACGCTCGCGCACTTTTTGCTTTCACAACTCGCGCCCGCGCAACCGCGCCTCGCTCGATTACCAATACATCGCCAACAAAAACGCGGCGCGTTACCAGAAACGTAATCGAGTTTCCCGCGACAGCTTTTGCCGAGGAAGTCGCCGTCGACGTCTCTACCTCGATGAGCGTGCCTGCCGGAATCTGTACGCGAGGGACGGGCGGCGCAGGCTTCGAATCAACGTCGGCCAGGCCGGGCGGGCCGTTCGGAACTACCTTCATCACCATCAGGACCTTCTCGGGCACCCCTCGTCTGCGCAGGTCACGCAAAACGGGCGGAAACACGTCAAAATTGCAGGGCGAGGTCAGGATCTTGCTGATGATTATTTCCGGCTGGATCTTGTCTTCAACCATGCGCAGGACGTCGTTGTTCCGCAGGAGTTGCGGCGAGACTTCCGTCTGGGCGTGCGCAGTGATGCAGAGCATTACAAGCGCCGTTCCGAGCAACCATCGTGTCTTTCTCATGATGCTCCTTGAGCCGGGAAGTTTAAATTGCGGCTCGCAGCAACCTATATGCCTCGGAGAAAGACTGAGTATTTGTTAACCCTGGTGGTTTTGCTGCTGCGCTGTTTGGCGACAACTGCTCGCTGGCGAGCAGTTGTCGAGTGATTGCTAAACGCGGGTCGGGGCTGAGTAATTTAACTACCGTGACGTGTCGTGGCAGCGAAGGTTCGGCCGCGTTGCGTCCCTGCGTCCTCGCTACGCGAGAGCAACTGCATACCGTCCAGGTCTTCTTCCTGCAAGAACCTGACCGCCATCACGCCATACTGCTTGAGCCTGCGATAGAGCTTGCTGCGATCGATTCCGAGTGCGGCCGCGGCGCGCACCTGGTTTCCGCCAAACTGCTGCAATACCGAGAGAATGTAGCGTTTCTCGATCTCGGCGAGCGGCACCATGTCGTTCATGTAAGCCTGCAGCACTTGCCTGAAATCGTCCGCACTCGCCTCCGGTTGCGCAGTCAGAATCTCGGGAGGCAAATCGTTGATTCCCAATTCCTCGTCCATACCGATGGCCAGTGCGTATTCGATCGTGTTTTCGAGTTCGCGAACGTTGCCGGGCCACGGATACTCGCAAAGCGCGCGCATCGCTTCGTCCGTAAATTTCCTGAACGCCTGGCCGTTTTTCTCTGACTTCAAACGCAGGAAATGATCGACCAGCAACTGCACGTCGCCACCGCGTGTGCAAAGCTCGGGCACGTGCAACGGCAGCACTCGCAACCGGTAGTAAAGGTCAGGACGGAAACGTCCCTCGGCAACTGCCTGCGCGAGATCGCAGTTAGTGGCGGAGATGATGCGCACGTCGATCGCGATATTTGCGCGTGCTCCAATACGCCGCACAGTGCGTTCCTGCAAAACGCGAAGTAACTTCGCCTGGGCCGACAAGTTCAAGGCGTCGACTTCGTCGAGAAACAACGTGCCGCCTGAGGCTTTTTCAAACAGACCACTGCGATTCTCATGCGCGCCGGTGAAGGTGCCGCGCTGATGACCGAAGAGCTCTGCTTCGATCAGTGTCTCGGGAATGGCGGAGCAGTTGATGTCGACGAATGCGCCATCGCGTCTCGGACTCAATTCGTGGATGGCGCGGGCGGCCAACTCTTTGCCCGTGCCAGTCGCGCCCGTGATCAGTACTGAAGCATCGGTGGGTGCTACACGTTCGATAACGGAAAAAAGTTTTTTCATGACCGGCGATGCGCCGATCAGAAGGGGAGTGCGGGAGGTGCGGGAACTTTCCTTCTGGTCGAGGGCTGTCGCGGCCCTGTGGTTACTCGAATGGTTGGTGGACCAGCCATCGAACGCCGTGGGAGTAGCTAGGGGCATTAAGTCAAAACTCCTTAGTAGGGGGTAGAATTCAGCGGTTCAAGTTTGTGCTTCGACGGAGTTCTGCGCAGGAACGCATCGGGAGTACTCGTTTGGAAGCTGGAACTACAAAACGGCTAAACGACTTGCGGTTCCGAAATCCTTGAGCCGGCGTCTCAAACAACGAACCGATTGATCTTTGTACCTCGCTGGTTGCACTCGTGCCTCCACGGGGGGCGAACCGAGGTAGTTTGTATGGCGAAATGAAAAGAGAACTGTCGAGACCTTAACGGTTTTGGGTAAAGCTCAGGATGTTGCTAACTCGAACAGCCATCGTTGCTACTAATCAGACATGCGAATCCGTGAAGTGTTGGCAACTAAGGGGCCATTCCTGAAGTTGGTCTAGTCTTCACATTTCCTCTGGAAATCGCGGAAAAAATTGTTGTTCACGACGTAAATGTCCAGCATTTGGACGTGCCGTCTAGAATTCGGATCGCTTTCCTTCACGTGGTCTTCTTGATCATCAATGATTGGAAGACACCAATCATTACATGTTTAATTCTTCTGCTGAGAAAAAATGAGGCGACACTATGCTGCGATCGAAGGCAGCCGTCTGCTCGCTTTCGAACATTAACAGAATTATTTTTCTGCTCGATTGAAATCACGATGCTTACGATCAGGTTTTACATTTGCGCGCTCACGTCTCTGTTTCTCTTGCTGGCTATCGTGTATCGCAGCGTCGGAATTTTTGAAGCAATCGTGATCACTTGCGCCCTTCTCTATTTGATTCTCGATGTTCGATCAGACTTGCAGTCGGCAAAGACTGAGCTGCGCTGTTTGAAGGAATTGGAGAAGCAAGTTTCGTTGCTGTTGCGCTAACCCTGCAAACATGACCATCTTCATCATCAATGCCGTCGTGAGTTCTTTCGCCGCACTCGTGCTTCACGAACTGGGCCACTACTTCGCCGCGCGTGTTTGCGCTGTTCCGATCAAGCAGGCGGGATTTGGTTGGGGACCGAGACTTTGCGGAGTTCGTATCAACAAGGTTGATTGCCAGCTTCGTCTGTTTCCAGTCGGCGCATACGTGCAAATGGATATGGGCGCGTTACAACGTCGACCGCTGTTGCAGCAGTTGTTTGTGCTGGGCGCGGGGATTGGAATGAACCTGGTGCTTTGCGCACTCTCATGGGGATCGCTTTTTGGGGTAATCAATCTCGCACTCGCCATCGGGAATCTGGTTCCTCTCTATCAACTCGACGGATGGAAAGGCGGCATGGTGATCTGCCGCAAAATATTTGGAGGACGGAGTCCAGTCGTCGAGTGGGTTTTTACGCTTGCGGGTGGAGCGATTGTTTTGTCAATGCTGATGAGGGCATTTCTTAATGGGTGAGACTTTGGACATGAGCACACCATTTTGGGGAAACATTGATAGTCGTCGCCTCGCGCGGGCGTATGTGGCGTTGGCTTTTGCGCAGGACGTGGCGAAGGGATACGTCAAGGAACACGCGTCGGCGCACCCGATCATTTCTGCACTCGATGTGTCGGCGAAGCTGCTGGAAGAGATTTTGGAAGACGTGCTTCCGGAAGAAGAAATCTTAGCCACGGATGACACGGATTACATAGAACTAACTATGTAATCCGTGTTCACCTGTGAGAATCCGCGGCTTACATGCCCATGCCGCTCATGCCGCCCATACCGCCCGGCATCGCGGGACCACCCTTTTCGTCCTCGGGAATTTCAGAAACCATCGCTTCAGTCGTCAGCATCAAGCCGGCGATTGAAGATGCATTCTGAAGAGCTGTGCGAGTCACCTTGGCAGGATCGATCACGCCAGCCTTTACGAGGTCCTCGAAGTTTTCAGTTGCGGCGTTGAAGCCGATGTTCTCGTTCTTCTCAGTACGAACACGCTCGACAACCACGGCGCCTTCCTTACCAGCGTTCTGCACGATCTGGCGCAGCGGCTCTTCCAACGCGCGACGGACGATATTGACGCCAATCTGCTCGTCAGGATCGCCTTCGCCGTTCGCGTTAACCTGGAATTTCTCGAGTGCTCTCGCGGCCCTTACCAACGCGACGCCGCCACCCGGAACGATTCCTTCTTCGACGGCAGCGCGTGTAGCATGCATTGCATCTTCAACGCGCGCCTTCTTCTCTTTCATTTCAGTCTCGGTAGCAGCACCAACCTTGATCACTGCCACGCCACCGACGAGCTTGGCGAGTCGCTCCTGGAGTTTCTCGCGATCGTAGTCGGAAGTCGTGTCTTCAATCTGCGCGCGCAGCGTCTTGACGCGGCCCTCGATGTCGGTTTGTTTGCCGACGCCTTCGACGATCGTGGTGTTGTCTTTGTCGATCGTGACCTTCTTGGCGCGGCCGAGATCTTCGAGTTTGACGTTCTCGAGCTTGATGCCGAGATCTTCACTGATGACTTTGCCGCCGGTGAGAATCGCAATGTCTTCGAGCATCGCCTTGCGACGATCGCCGAATCCGGGCGCCTTCACGGCAGCGATGTTGAGCGTGCCGCGCAGCTTGTTCACCACGAGCGTTGCGAGTGCTTCGCCTTCAACGTCTTCCGCGATGATCAGCATCGGCTTGCCGAGTTTCGCAACCTGCTCGAGCAGCGGCAGCAGGTCTTTCATCGAGCTGATCTTCTTCTCGTTGATGAGGATCAGCGGATTCTCGAGCACTGCTTCCATGCGCTCGGGATCGGTGACGAAGTAGGGGCTGAGATAACCGCGATCGAACTGCATTCCCTCGACGACTTCAAGTGCAGTTTCCATCGTCTTCGACTCTTCAACGGTGATCACACCGTCTTTGCCGACCTTGTTCATCGCTTCGGCGATGATGTTGCCGATGGTCTGATCGCCGTTTGCGGAAACGGTGCCGACCTGCGCGATTGCATCTCCTTTGACCGGCTTCGAGAGGCGCTTGATCTCTTCCGTCGCGCGCTCGACAGCCTTGTCGATGCCGCGCTTGAGTGCCATCGGATTTGCGCCCGCGGCAACAGTCTTGACGCCTTCGCGGAAGATCGCCTGCGCGAGAACAGTAGCGGTGGTCGTGCCGTCGCCGGCAACATCGGAAGTCTTGGAAGCGACTTCACGGACCATTTGAGCGCCCATGTTCTCGAGCGAGTCTTTCAATTCGATCTCTTTGGCTACGGTAACGCCGTCTTTAGTAATCGTGGGTGAACCAAACTTTTTGTCGATAACAACGTTCCGGCCTTTGGGGCCGAGGGTAATCTTCACCGCGTCGGCGAGTTGATTGATACCGCGCAAAATCGCCGCCCGCGAGTCCTCACCGTGAATAACTTGCTTTGCCATCTTTACTTACCACCTTTCTTGCTGCCGCCGCCGCTAGCCGCACCGGCGCGTTCGAGAATTCCGACGATCTCGTCCTCGCGCATGATGAGAAGCTCTTCGCCGTCAATTTTGATTTCAGTGCCGCTGTATTTTCCGAACAGAACGCGATCGCCCTGTTTCACGTCGAGGGGCTGGCGGGTGCCGTCCTCTTTATATTTGCCTTCGCCGACCGCGACGACTTCGCCTTCCTGCGGTTTCTCTTTGGCAGTGTCGGGAATAATGATGCCTCCGCGCACCTGCTCGCCCTCTTCGATCCGCTTCACAATGACGCGATCGTGAAGAGGCCTGATGTTCGTTGCCATGACCTGAAGTCTCCTTTCAGACTTGTCTTGAAGTTTGAGATTTTGGATTATGAAAACTCTAGCACTCTATAATTGAGAGTGCCAGAATAAAGCTACAAAGAGGTGCTTGTCAACCCGGACGATTAGCCACAAAAAGGCACAAAAAGCACAAAAGAGAGAGGGGCTAAGCGGTCTTCGAAAAACTCTTTTTATGAATTGTGGCTTTTGGTGGCGTATCTTGGCGTTTGTAGGTGGCCACACGCTTGGCGAGGGTGTTGCGGTGGATGCCGAGCACGACGGCGGTGTTCGAGAGGTGTTGGTTGTTTTTGGCGAGTGCCTTCTTGATGTAGAGCTTTTCGAATTCGCAGAGCGCCTCATCGAGAAGGATGTGGCCTTCGAGCATTTCGTCGATGAGGCTTTCGAGTCGGGTCCGCATCAAAGCTCTTTTCCGGTTAGCAGCCTGTAGGCTTCTAAATAACGAGCGGTGGTCGCGGCCGCTATCTCATCGGGTATCGACGGCGCCGGCGGCTTCTTGTCCCAATCGAGCGTCTCGAGATAGTCGCGTACGAACTGTTTATCGAACGAGGGTTGTGAACGACCGGGCTGGTACTCATCAGCGGGCCAGAATCGTGAGGAGTCAGGTGTCAGCACTTCGTCAACGAGCAGGAGTTCACCATTCTTGTCCAATCCAAACTCAAACTTCGTGTCGGCGATGATGATGCCGCGCTGCCGCGCATAGTCGTGAGCTTCTGAGAAGAGACGCAGCGACGTATCGCGCAGTAACGCAGTCTTCTCTTCACCAATGAGCTCGCGTACTTGATCTTCGGTGATGTTCTCGTCATGGCCCACTTCAGCTTTCGTCGAAGGAGTGAAGAGCGGTTCCGGCAACTTCGCTGACTCGGGCAGACCTTCCGGAAGTTTGTGACCACACACTGAGCCAGTGCGC
>DASSEB010000214.1:0-16144 GCA_035696765.1 Pyrinomonadaceae bacterium
GCGTCGGCGGGCGTGTCAGGCCGGACGACGGTCCAAAGCCACAGTTGCTGCGACACAATAATCGCGAGCAACAGCACCACCGTGACACCCAAAACCCACAGCAAAATACGGCGCCGGCGGTGAATACGGTTATCGCGATTGTCGCTCATGAAGTTGGTCGAAGTTTAGCATAGGGGCCACTGATCACCGCGGATGAACACAGAGGGGTCCGCGTCCTCATCCGTGGTAATCCTTGGTTAATTACTGCTAAAATTTGCCGCCCCAATGGACAAAATCTTCATCAACGACGTGGGCCGGCTGCGCAGCGGATGGCGGTTGCTGCTTTACGTCTTTGCTTTCATCGCCGCGTCGATGTTCATAACGATGGCCTTGCGAGGTGTTTACGCCGTAGTCGTGGGCACGGTACCGCGAATACCTCACTCGGACTTTGTTTTTGACATGATTTACCGGGTTGGTTTGTCGGTTGCGGCGCTCGGCACCGGATATTTTTGCGCGCGATTGTTTGAAGCACTGCCCTGGCGATCGCTTGGCCTGACGCTTCACACAGGCTGGTTACGAGACCTCCTCATCGGCTTCGCCATCGGCGTCGCCGCGCTGGTCGTTGCCGTGGCAATTGCGATGATGGCAGGCGGACTCAAGTTTTCGTTCAGCGACGCGGGAACAACATCCATCGGTAAGTCGATGCTTGCCTCAACCGTGTTGCTGTTCGTAGCGGCGCTGGCGGAAGAGGCAGCCTTCAGAGGTTACCCGCTGCAAACATTGTCGCGCGCGCGGTTGGCTTTGCTGGGCGTGTTGTTAACGTCCGTGCCGTTTGCTCTCGTTCATTTATTAAATCCGAATGTAGTACCGGGGGCGACGTTTATAAACACCGCACTTGCCGGCGTCTGGCTTGCTGCCGCTTACCTCCGCACGCGGAGTTTGTGGCTTCCTTTGGGAGCGCACTGGTCGTGGAATTGGGCGATGGGTTGGCTGTTTGGAATTCCGGTGAGCGGCGGGAAGGTTGCGTCTAATCCTCTCCTCAGAGCAACTGATGCGGGTCCGTCATGGCTGACCGGCGGCAGTTACGGCCTCGAAGGCGGCGTGGCTTGTACGATTGCGCTGGCTCTGTTCACGTTATTTATCTGGCGCACTTCATGGCTTTCGGCCACGCCGGAACTTCTGAAGCTGACTTCGGAAGAAAATCCGGCCATGCCTTCGCCAAAACTCAGTTTTACCGGATTACACGATTACCAGGATTAATCCTGTTAACAGTCTCGTCCTCTCTCCCGTCTTAATCGACGTTATCAATCCGATGTCCGCCACTCTCGACATGCTTCTGATGAACCCCCAGGTAGACGCCGCCGCCGAGCATACGCAAGCGACGGCGGTGGAAGCGGTGCTCGTCAGGGCCGTGTTGGAAGGCGACCGGGATGGATTCGCACAACTTTATGGACTTTATGCGCCGCTCGTGCACGGCATTCTGCTGGCGCGCGTCCCGCGAGCTGAAGTCGATGACCTCGTGCAGGACATCTTCCTGCACGCGTTCAAGAAACTTCACACGTTGCGCGACGGATCCGCGTTTGGCCCGTGGATCGCGATGATCGCTCGCAACCGTGCGGTCGATTTTCACCGGCGGTCGAAAGCGACCGTCGAGCTTAATGACGAGATTGGCGGCAGCAACACGCAGGATTCGAAAGCAAAAGAGATTCTCGAACTGATTCGAAATCTTCCGGAAGCTTATCGCGAGACGTTGGTCCTGCGACTGGTCGAGGGAATGACCGGGCCTGAGATCGCCGCCCGCACCGGCCTCACTGCCGCATCGGTAAGAGTCAACCTGCATCGAGGCATGAAGCTCCTGCGCGAGCGACTCGGATTTATGGAGGCGTTATGAACGAAGATTACCTGTGGGACAAGAGCGGCCAGCCCGATCCGCAGATTCAGGAACTCGAAGAGATCCTCGGTACGTTGCGTTATCAACCCAAGCCGCTCGTGATTCCACGCGCTCTGGCGCCGGCTCGACGCCGGAATTACTTTCCCTTGCTGGCCATAGCCGCGACCGTGCTGGTGGCCCTCCTCGCGGCAGGCGTTTGGATTCAGGTACGCACCGGCAAAGAGTCTCAGCCACAACAAGCCAAACAGGTTCCGGCGAGAGTTGAAGAAGTTGCACCGAGTGTCGTGAAGGATTCAACTCCAGCGCCTAAGCGCGCTATCAAAGAACCCTCGATCGTCGCAGTTAACAAGCGGCGTCATAACACTTCGGCCCTGAAACAGCGCGAGCGTGAAGAAGCACTCGCCGCGAAAGAACAGTTGATGGTTGCGTTGCGGGTGACCACTGAGAAGTTGATTCTCGCACATCGCAAGACAAGCACAACGCCCGCAAACCAGATCAAGAATCAACATCGTATCGGATGAATGGAGCAGTCTTATGAAGTCACTCTTCCAAATCAACATCAAAACGCCATTGCTGGTCGTCTTGCTGATCGCCGCCACCGCACTCGTGGCGCGAGCTCAGGATTCAAGACTCCAAATGAGCAGTCTCGATCACCTCGCTGCAAAGGCGAGCCAGACCGTGGACGTGAATATCGACGAGCGGCTGATGCGCCTGGCGGTGAAAGTCTTGTCAGATAAAGACGCGGATGAAAAAGAGGTCAAGCAGCTCGTCAGCAATCTGAAAGGGATCTACGTCAAGAGCTTTGAGTTTGATCTCGACAACCAGTACACGGCCGCCGACCTCGATTCGATCCGCACACAACTGCGCGGGCCCGGCTGGTCGCGACTCGTCAACGTTACCAGCCGAAAAGAGGGCAACCTCGAAGTCTACCTTCTGCTGAATGGCGAGACGATTGGCGGTCTTGCGGTAGTGCACACCGACGATCGAGAGCTTACCGTCGTCAACCTGGTCGGCCCGGTAGATCTCGACAAGCTCGCGAAACTCGAAGGCCAGTTTGGCGTCCCTGAGTTGGGAATCGAAAACAAACCAAAGGCGAAGAACGACGAGAAGTGAGGATCTCGATGAAAAAGATCTTCTGCGCAATCGTGTTGGTAGCTCTGGCGTCGGCGAGTGTGGTGCACGCGAAAGACGACGACTTCAATTCAGTCGTGAAGATGATTGAACAGTTCTACCGCGTGAAGCACCAGGGAATTCCGTTTCTCGCGAAGGCGGGGATGAAGGTGGGGACGACCGCCGCGCGGATTAAAGGTGGTCAGGCGAAACGGATTGCCGAAGCAGGCAGTATCAAGCTGGCAGTCTTTGAGGACCAGGACTTCGACGGCGACTTAATGAAGTTTCGCACCTCGCTGAACGGTGCACTGACTGAAACGTGGATTCCACTGATCCAAACGCTCTCCGTGAAGAGTGAAGAACAGACTTACATCTTTCTCAGAAGCGCCGGTGAGAAATTCAACGTCCTCGTGATCACCATCGCCGACCGCGATGGCACAGTGATCCAGGTAACGCTCTCTCCGAAGAACCTCGCGGTCTTATTGCGGGACCCTGAAGGCACCGGTAAAGCGATCACCGACGAAGCGACGATTAACGATCAGGAGTAGAGTTATGCGTAGATACCTATTGCTGCTTGTCATCCTTGCCCCACTAACGTGTTTCTCAGTCAACGCTCAGGAAGTTGAAGACACGATCAAGATCAAAACGCGCGTCGTGTTTCTGGATGCGCTCGTGAAAGACAAGAAGACGAACCTTCCCATTTCAAATCTGGCTCCTGACAACTTCCAGGTCCTCGACGAGGGTAAGCCGCGCAGCATTACCTACTTCACGCGCGAAGGTCAGGCGCGCAAACCACTCGCACTCATTCTGATTCTCGATCTGCGCGAAGACGGCGCCGGCCGTTTCCTCAAACGACCGGAGATCCTCAAAGCGATGGAAGACGAGCTCGCAAAACTGCCTCCGGGCGATGAAGTCGCGATCCTCGCCATGGACGTTGCCGAAGACGAGCAGCGGGTTTGGCTCACTGAATTCACGAGCGATCGTGCGCAGCTCGCCGCCGCGCTCGCGCGCGTGCCTGCGCTGTGTGGGCCGAGCGAGGGTCAAACGCCTCAAGCAGCGTCACAGAAGACCGACGACAGTGGAGGCAAGCCCGATGACATCGTGCACACTGAAGTTATCAAGGGTAAAAATGGCGGTACTGTGACGCGCGAAACGCGACGCGACGGAAGTGTATTAGTGAAGCGAACGAATAAGGACGGCACTGTGACGATAGATCTCGGCGACGTCTACGACATGGTGGCGGCAGTGCGCGACGCCACGAAAAAAGCGGAAGAGTTGCGACCAAACTCGCAGACTTCAGTCGTGTGGGTGTCGGACGGAATCGCGCCGATCTTTTACGAAGAACGTGATGCAACCGAACAGATCCTGATCCGGAGCAACGTCATTTTCAACTCGCTGACGGTGGAGCTACGCACGTTGTTCAAGTTTCTGTTGCCAGTCGGCAAACCGGTTGCAGGTTGGCTGGGCATGAGTCTCTACGGCAGCGCCAAGTACCTCGCGCAACAATCGGGTGGTGAAGCGGTGAAGGTGGGACGCGTCAAAGATTACGGTACGGGCTTGTCGAAGATCATCGGCAACCTGACGGCGCGTTACAGCCTCGGTTTCCAGTTGGCGGAAAGTGAAACCGACGACGGCCGCATGCACAATCTCGAGGTGCGCGTGAAGGCGAAGGATGACAAAGGCAAGAACCGCAAGCTCCAGGTGAGTTCGCGGCAAGGCTACTACATGTCCTCAACCGTGCCGAAGGAAGCCGCTGTCCGCGCGCAATAGCTGAACGCCACAAAGAAGCACAAAAAGCACAAAAGGTTCACTCAACCTATTTTCTGCTTTTTGTGCTTCTTTGCCGCTGGACGACGACCGGTTCGCCTCGTTTGGCTCCGAGGGTTAGCGCGGCGGAGCCGCCGTTTACGGCGATCTCGAGGAAGCCGGCGCTGCCCCAGATGGCGAAGAGTTCGGTGGTGGGGTCTTCGCCGAAAAACTTCCGGAAATTGGTGATCGGTTTCTCTTTGACGAACAGCGTCGCGTGGTCGTCTGCAAGAAGGTCGCACGTGATGTTGGTGATGCAGTTGCCGAAACGATCGATGTGAATGATCCGTCCTTCAATGTTGCCGTCGTTTTGGACCACGGGCGTTAGCGGATTGTCGAGTCGAATTGCGTTGGTTATCTCAGGGCCGAACGCTTTCGGCTTCGCGCCTTTTGAAAGCGCCGCGGCAACAGGAGCAAAGATGTCGCGCCCGTGAAAGGTCGTGCTCGTCGGCTGTCGAAAGTATTTCTCTGCGGTGACGTGGAATACTTGATGCGCCGGCTCTCGATCGTAGATGTAAGTGAAGATCCCGTTGTCTGGTCCAACAAAAAACTGTTCGCCGCCGCTGACGACGATCGGCCGCCGCGTCGATCCAACTCCCGGGTCGACCACCGCAACGTGGATCGTGCCGGGCGGAAACGTCGCGTAGAAAGCGAGCAGCGTGAACGCCGCTGCTTCCAGATCCTGCGGCGGAATTTCATGCGTGATGTCGGCGATTACTGCGGTTGGATTGATTGACAGAATGGCGCCCTTGACCGCGCCGACAAAATAATCAGCGGTACCAAAGTCGGTGAGCAAAGTAATAACGGGGAGAAGGTTGCCCGCTCTCCCCGTCTTCTTGACCGTGTTGCGTCTGGTTGTCACAACGCGCTTGTATCAGTTGAGGTACGAATCTTCAAATGCTGCCCGCGTTCGAGCCGGATGTCTTTACCGCGTTGGGTCATGACTCCAGCGGTGCCGGCACCGCCGCCGATGATCGCTCCGATCGCAGCGCCTTTGCCGCCGCCGGCGATTGCACCGATGATCGCACCGACCCCTGATGCAGCTCCAACCTTAGCGGCATCATCTTTCGTCGAGTCGCGTCCTCTGACTCCACCTTCAGAATCGATCTCAGTGTTTTCCGCGCCCATCGGAGTTATTTCGATGAGTTCCGCGTGCAGAGTCGCAGTGCGATTGTCAGTCGAACGGATTTGATCGAATGCTAATTGCAGTTCGGCCACGCCTTTAACTTTTCCCGGCCGCCTAACCTGCGCGACCCGTCCGTCGACGATATAACCCGAAAATTCGGCGGGCTCGATAACACGCGCCTGCAGTCGATCGCCACGCTGGCTTGCATCAGTCGAGAGCGGCGTTAAGAGTTCGAGCGCGAGGATCGTGTTGCGTGGAATGGCGAGCGGGCCAGCCGCCGCGCCCGCGGTATCGGGAGTGTTCTGAACGTCTGTATTAGTTGAACTGTTGGTTGGAGTACTGGCATTCGCATCGGCCGGCACAGAACCAGCATTGCCTCTTCGATGCAGCCCGGCGGGAAGATTTGAATTGAACGGTTGGCGTTCGAAACCCGCCGCGTAGCCGGTTTCGAATCCCTGCTGGTAACCGTCTCGATAATCCTCTACCGGTCCCCACGCTTCGTTGTAAGAACGGTCGGCGTGTTGATAGTCCTCTTTGCTTTTATAATCGCGCGCCGCGCCATCGGAAACGTCCTTGAAGCCTGCGTTGTAGCCGTCTGAATAACCCGTGCGATAACCCCGCTCGAGGGCGGTCGTTTGTCCCTGTGCGGCGGCAGGAACGAGGGCGAGCAGACCACTGACGCACACGCTCAATAAAACCACGAGGGGAAGTTTAAGAGAATTCATATCGTGTCCTTCCAAAATTTACGACCTTGGGAAAGGCGTAGTGTCTTGGGAGAGCCCAACCTTAGCAACGTCGAATGCTATCACCTTTTGTGCAGTTTGTGCCTCTTTATGGCAAACTGCCCTTTCAGATGCCACATTTCGCGCAAGAGGTTGGCGGCATCGGAGTTGATTTTCATGCCGGCACGCCGAGTTTACCTGGACAATAGCGCCACCACGCCCGTCGATCCCCGTGTCGCGGCGGCGATGGCCCGTGCGGTAGTCGAGACTTTCGGAAACGCGTCGAGCGTTCATGGTTTCGGCCAGCAGGCACGCGCGGCAATCGATCGCGCGCGGCGTGAAGTGGCGTCGCTGATCGGCGCGAAGCAGAACGAGATCGTCTTCACTTCGGGTGGCACTGAAGCCAACAACCTTGCAATCCGCGGCCTCTGTGAAGCTTCGATCGCGCACGGCCGTCACCTGATCACCTCGGCGATTGAGCATCCGTCAGTCGCGGGTGTTTGTGTTGAGCTGGAAAAAAGAGGTTGGGAAGTAACGCGCCTACCTGTTTACAAAAACGGCATCATGCGTCTCGAAGACGTTGCCGCGGCGCTCCGGCCTGACACCGTGCTGATCACCGTCATGCTCGCCAACAACGAAATCGGCACGATTCAACCGGTAAGTGAAATCGGTTCGTTCGTGCGTGAGAAACGAGCAGCGGGCCAACGACATCTTTGGTTGCACACTGATGCCGTGCAGGCCGCCGGACGACTCCGGTTGAATGTCGACGAACTGGGTTGCGATCTGCTTACGATGTCGGCGCACAAGCTGTACGCGCCGAAAGGCACGGGCGCGCTTTACGTCCGCCGCGGTGTGCGACTGCACGGGCAGAATGTTGGTGGACACCAGGAACGCGAGCGCCGCGC
Source organism: Pyrinomonadaceae bacterium (assembly GCA_035696765.1). Lineage (GTDB taxonomy): Bacteria > Acidobacteriota > Blastocatellia > Pyrinomonadales > Pyrinomonadaceae > PSRF01. Next base: position 7,540 of record DASSEB010000214.1, read on the forward strand.
CGGCACTGAAAACGTGCCCGGGATCGTGGCGTTTGGTGAAGCCGCCAAACTGGCGCGCGAGGAACTCGCAGAACGATCGACGCATGACCGCGCGCTGCGCGATCGCTTCGAAGCTGAAGTGCGAAGTCGGATCAGCGATGTGGTAATGAATGGGGATCGCGAGCGCCGCCTGGCCCACTTGTCGAACATCTCGTTTCGTTTCATCGAAGGCGAAGGACTACTGATCAACCTCGATCTCGAAGGAGTCGCAGTGTCGACCGGATCGGCTTGTTCATCGGGAACGCTCGAGCCCTCACCTGTGATTCGAGCGCTCGGAGTTGACGATGAACTCGCGCGCGGCTCGATTCGCTTTAGTTTCGGGAAGGACAATACTGACGAGGACGTCGACTACACGCTTGCGGTCTTGGTTCGTGCAGTCGAGAGATTGCGCGCGCTTTCTCCGTTGACTCTTGCCAGCCGATAACTACCTTGCCCTACTCGGCCCAGTTCAAAGATCATCTCGCGCATCCTCGCAACGCAGGCGAACTCCCCGAGGCCACTGTCGTCGAAGAAGGAATCAATCCTGTCTGCGGCGATCGCCTGCGGCTCTCGTTAATCGTGAAAGACGATCGAATCGAAACAGCGCGATACCTTGCGTACGGCTGTCCGCCGACACTCGTGTGCGGATCGGTATTGACTGAGCTGATTACCGGGAAAACAACCAGCGAGGCGAAGCAATTGACACGTGCGGATCTGTTGGGCGCCATTGGTGGACTGCCTTCAAGAAAACATCACGCAGCCGCACTCGCAATCGAGACGCTCAACACCGCACTGATCTCGCCACAAAAAGGCACCAAAAGCACAAAAGAGTAACGCAACCCCTTTTTGTGCCTTTTGTGCCTTTTTGTGGCTAATTACGGTTGTGGCGTCCCGACCACTCGCGGACGCACGGGCTCGATCGTCCGGTGTTGATGATACTGCGGCCCACAGTACTTCTTCGGCTCGGTGCCCAAAACAAAGGTCTTCGTTCGAATCACGGGACAAGTCTCGACCGCAATCAATCCAGTCGTCGGATCGATATCCAGCGTGATCGTTCCTTCCAGAGTGCTGTCAGGTAACTGCGCCCCTCTGCGCGGCGACGGCGACGGCGACGGAATCGGCACTGGCGCCTGGTCTATGGGGATATCGGTATGAGGTGAGGGCAACGGCTGTTCCTCCGGCGTCGGTTCGTCAGTGACCGTATCCAAAGCGCGGCTTGGACCAGTGCCGTTGATAAAATACTCGGACCGCTTCACCTCGTCGCCCGGTGCTGTCGGCGCGCCTGTTTTTGGATTGATGTCAATCTCTTCAATTCCCGGAGGCGCATCCCAGTCACCTTCCCATTCCGGATGCTCCGCAAGCGCCACCTGCATGAAGTCGGCCCAAATCGGCAACGCTGAATTCGCCCCGGTCAAACCAAGTTGCGAACCGTCGTCGAAGCCGACCCACACTGCGCACACAAGGTTGGGAGTGTAACCGGCAAACCATCCATCACGAGACGTTCCGGTTTTCCCGGCGAGGGTTTCTTTCAAACCGCGCGCGCGCACCTTCGAAGCGGTGCCGCGATTCACCACGTCTTTCATAAACGACGTCATCACAAACGCGACGTCAGGCCGAAGCACTTCATTCTTTTGCGCCGTTGGAGCAGCGATCGTGACGCCTTCCCCGGTGGTTATACGATTAATGGCAATCGGTGCGACTCGTGTTCCAAGGTTCGCAAACGCCGTGTAAGCCGAAGCGATTTGCAGCGGTGTTGCCTCACTCGTTCCGAGTGCCATCGCCGGATACGAGCGTGACGGTTTTGGTAAGCCTGCTTTTGCGGCCAGGTTCATTACGCGCCCGATCGTCACTTCCATCGCGACTTCAACCGTGATGACGTTCAAACTATGGACGAGGGCGTCGCGCAGCGTGACTGGTTCATGGCTGTAAGTCTCGCCAAAGTTTCCGGGCGAGTATTCCTGGTTATCAAAGGTGAAAGTCTTTGGCTCGTCCATGTACGTCGTCGCCGGCGTGATCACACGCGGTACCGGATCGTACGCGGTATTCAAAGCGGTGGCGTAGACGAACGGCTTGAAGACCGAACCCGGTTGCCGGTAAGCGTCAGTAGCGCGATTCAACTGGCTCTTCGCATAGTCACGACCACCAACCATCGCCACGATCTCACCTGTCTTCGAATTCATCGCCACGAGTGCCGCCTGCAATGTGCCCGGCTCAAAACGCTTTGACTGGATCTTATCGAGCGCCGCCATCTGCTTGGTCAACGCCGCATATGCAGCGCGCTGAAGGTCCATGTCGATAGTGGTGTAGATACGCAGGTGTTCAGGAGCGCCGGCGATCATGTCGCCGAGTTGATTTTGCACGTAATCGGCGAAGTATGGTGCGTCTGAAACGTCGATGCGGCCCTTCGCTGGAACCACCTGAAGCGGTGTCTCCTTGGCTGTTGTCGCTTCAGCCTGCGTGATTGCTCCAGCCTCGGCCATCGAGTCCAACACCTGATTGCGGCGTGCTGTCGCTGTATCGATTTTTGTATACGGGTTGTAGCGATTCGGGCTGCGGATCAGCCCGGCGAGAAACGCGGATTCTGCGAGCGAAAGATTCGTTACGTCCTTATTGAAATAGGCGCTGGACGCTTCGCCAAAACCATTGATCGAAAAACCTGCCTGCTGGCCCATGTAAACCTGGTTACAGTAGAGCTCAAAGATTTTTTCTTTACGAAGGCGCGTCTCGAGGATGATCGACATGTAGGCTTCAGAGACCTTGCGTTGCCACGTCTGTTCCGGCGAGAGCAAAAGGTTCTTGACGAGTTGCTGCGTGATGCTCGAACCACCCTGCCGCGCAAGCGGCGAGTTGGGGTCCGTATCGTAGCGCCTGATAAAAGCGCGGATGATGCCGCGAATGTTTACGCCGTAATGCTCGAAGAAGGAACGATCTTCCGTAACTGTGATCGCTTTGACCAGGTGCGGCGGCAAATCGCTGAACCCGATCACTTTTCGTTTGGCGCGTTCGCTGCCGGTGACTGAGCTGATCAATTCCGGCTCCAGCCAAACACGCTGGATCGAACCGCGACCGTCAAGATCCGTGAGTGAACTGATCGCCTTGCCGGAGCTATTAAACTGTATCCGCACGTTTAGAAACTGCCTGGCGCCATCAACACTCGAAGCCGCACTCGGCTCGACGTCGACAGCCGTTCCGTTTACGGCGTAACGACCGCGAGAAGTGTCTGCCTGTTGGCCCTTCTCGACGTAGCCTGCTCGTTTCAGAAAAGCCAACACGTCTGCTTGTGAGATCGATTCATTAACGCGCAGTTGTTTGGGAGCGGCGTAGATGCCGGCGGTTCGAGTGAAAACTTCGCCTGCGAGAAGGTTGTCGATGCGTCCGGAAAAGACGGTCCAGTAGTAGATCAGGATCCCGAGTACGATTGCGCCAACAAACACGACGGGAATGATTATCGGCGCACTGAACAACCGGCGACGCCACCGTCGCACGAAGCCCGGGCGAGACTCCACGTACGAAACGACCCGCGGATTACGGGGATCACGATTTGTTTTGCCGGGGTATTGATTCTCTGGTGGATAACGTACTGGCATAGATCGTATTTACAGCCGTGATCCTGTATTACGTATCATTCTCCGTGCGGTTCTGTCGACGTTTTGTTTGACAGTAGTGGCCACATTCGCTAACGTGGCTGGCCTCCCGCTGAGGCCTTGAGTGACTTTGATGCCACTCTCTGTGTATGAGTCTAGCACCTCGTCTGAGTTTCCTTCTCCCCAGCCGTGCTCGAATGCGCCTGATCTTCATGGCTGTTGCGGGCGCAATCATACTCGGCACTGTCGTGTTTCACCTGCTCGAAGGCTGGTCTATACTGGACAGTCTTTACGTCACGGCCCAGACGCTCACTACAGTGGGCTACGGCGATCTGGCGCCCAGCACGCGTGCGGGTCGCGCCTTCGCCGTAGTGTTCATGATGATTGGCGTAGGCGTCGTGCTTTATGCTTTGACGGCTACGGTGCAGTCGATTGTTCACTCGGAACTGTTTTCTGGTTATGGCAGTGCGCGAAAAATGAGCAACATGCAAGATCATTTTATCATCTGTGGCGCAGGCCGCGTCGGATCGCATTTGATGCGCAGCCTGAGGACCACGAATGAAACTTTCCTCGTTGTCGAAAGTGACCCGGCGAAGGTAGAAGCACTTTCGGATCTTGGCATCCCGGTTCTTGCGCGTGACGCAACGCTCGAGGAGAGTTTGCGCGCAGCCGGCGTCGAACGCGCCCGCGGACTGGCTGCGTGTCTGCCCGACGATGCCGATAACGTCTATGTCGTCTTGACCGCGCGAGACTTGAATCCAAAAATTCACATCGTCGCTCGCGCCGCGGAAGAACAGGCGGAAAGTAAACTGATCAGAGCAGGCGCGAACCGAGTCGTGGCGCCGACGATCATCGGCGGACATCGCATGGCGATGGCTTTGACAAAACCCGCCGTGGGCGACTTTATTGATTCCGTCACCGCGAACGATCTCGAGCTTGGGTTTGAGCAACTCGAAGTAGTGCCAAGCTCCTCGCTCGTCGGGCGTAAACTCAGTGAGACGGTCATTCGCTCTGAACTGAACATCGTGATCGTCAGTATCCGGCGCAGCGACGGCGAGCTGGTTTTCAATCCCAGTGGAGAAGCAAGGATTCAAGGCGGCGACATGCTGATCGCGATCGGCAACGCTGAATCGTTGACCAAACTCACTGCTGTGGCGCGTGGGCGCACGGTGGCAGAAGGCGATAACGGGCTGAAAGTGACTCGATGAAATATCTCGTAACCGGCGGCAGCGGCTATTTGGGTACGTACGTACGCCAGTTCTTCTCAGCCGAGGACTTCTCACGACGTACATTTTTAGACGTTCGACACGATCAAGCGGCGCAGAGAGTGGCAGACTACGACGCCGTCATTCACCTCGCCGCACACTTCGACAAGCATCCTGACGGCGCGGGCGAGTGCTTCCGCACTAACGCACACGGAACGGCGAACATCATTCGCCACATGAAACCGGGTTCGATTTTTATCTACGCGTCTACGAAGGACGTTTACGGCAGCCACGCCGAGGGCAAAGAAGAAGTCGCGGAAGATACGAGCACGGCTTACTGCGGGCAATCGGCCTTTGAGTGGTCCAAGTTAATCGGCGAACGGTACGTCGAGTACTATGCGCACCAACGCGATGTTCGTGCTTGCATCTTTCGTCTTTCAACCGTGTTCGCCCGCCCGTCAGAGAATAATTCGCCCGGGGTGATTACGCATTACGTGGAATCGATAAAGCGTCGCGTACCCATTCGCATGCCGGCGGGAGTCGATCCGGTTCGCGACATCCTTTATGTCGACGACTTCTCTCGCGCTTGCCGCGCGTTTATCAAATCGAAGATTCCCTATGCACTCTACAATCTTGGCGGCGGCCGTCTCAACGCTGTCAGCTTGCGCGACATCATAAGAAGAGTGGGTGCAATGATAGAGATCGAACCAGTGATAGAAGAAGATCCCGCACTGCCTGCCCCAGTGCCTTTGCGGTATGTTTCCGACACGACGCGCGTCACTGAGGAATTGGACTGGCGACCCGAGATCGGGGTTGACCATGGCCTGCAAGTGCTTCTGTAATGACGAACGTGGACGCTGAAAGTATCAAGCGAGTCGTCGTGCGGGGCACGAATTGGGTGGGCGATTCCGTCATGACCGTCCCCGCGCTACGCGCTCTGAGGCGCGTGTTGCCTCACGCGAACATCACACTCGCGATTCGTCCCGGCGCACAGGGAATCTTTTCCGAAGCTGACTTCATTGACGACGTTTTAGTCTACAACCGGAAGAATGCGTTTTCAGTGCTTCCGCAAATTCGCGAGTGGAGACGCAGGAATTTCGATCTCGCTTTGTTGTTTCAAAATGCTTTTGAGGCTGCGTTGATTCCCTTCCTTGCGAGCGTGCCGCTGCGACTCGGTTACGCAACCGAATCGCGGCAGGCGCTGCTGACACATCCGCTCGAGTTGCCTGACTGGCGTTCATCCCGGCACGAAGTCTTTTATTACTTGTATCTCGTGACGGCGCTCGAACAGATGTTGTTCGGAAGCAGCAGCATTTGCGAAGCTGCACCGGACGCGAGCATCGCGATCTCGGAGGAGCGGAAAGCGGAGGCGAATGATCTGCTTCGCGCGTACGGAATTCGTGAGGAGGATTCCGTCGTCGCGATCTGTCCGGGATCGGTGAACAGCCGCGCGAAAAGATGGCCGGCAGAAGCTTATGCGGCCCTCGCGGACCGGTTAATTGAATCACGGCGACGAGTGTTGCTGATCGGCTCGCAGGAAGAGGCTGACGTCTCGCAAGACGTGATGAGCCGCATGCGACACGAGCCCGTGGTGCTCACCGGCAAGACCACCCTGGACCAGGTCACCGCGGTGCTCGCGACTGTCGATCTTATCGTGACTAACGATACAGGCCCGGCGCATATCGGCGCGGCGCTCGACCGGCCGACGATCGTAATCTTTGGACCGACAAATCCGCTGACAACACGTCCGTTTTCACCGGCTGCCGAGATACTGAGACATCCGCCGGAATGCGCGCCATGCATGTTGCGCGATTGTCCCATCGATCATCGTTGCATGACGGCGATCACGGTTGATGAAGTGTTTGAGCATTCGCATGCGTTACTGAAGCGCGGCAGCTTTGCGAAGACTGTAAGGAGCTTGTGCGACTCAGTCGCGTGATGCAAATGAAGCGACCCGCAGTCTTCATCGATCGTGATGGAACACTCTCCGAGGAGGTTGGGTACGTCAATCACCCTTCGCGCTTTCGTCTGTTCCCGTATTCGGCGGAGGCGATTCGGATCCTGAACAATAACGGGTGGCTGGCGATCGTCATCACCAATCAAGCGGGTGTAGCGCGCGGGTATTTCTCCGAGGAGTTGATCGTCAACGTTCACGATCAACTCAAACGCGACTTGCAGGACGCGCAGCTCGATGGAATTTATTACTGCGCGCATCATCCGTCAGTCGGAGAGCCTCCGTATCGGTTCGACTGCGACTGCCGCAAACCAAAAACGGGATTGATCGATCGCGCGGCGAAGGACTTCGAGATAGATCTGCCGGCGAGTTGGATGGCTGGGGACCGCTATGGCGACGTGGAGCTCGCGCGAAATGCGGGTTTGCATTCGGCGTTCGTGTTGAGTGGTTATGGAAGAGGCGAGTGGGAGTACCAACGCCAGTCGTGGAAGTATGAGCCGGATCTCGTTTGCGAGAATCTATTGGAAGCTGTGAAGATGATCGTTGCATGACTCAGTTGCTTGATATCATCCGGCGTTTTGCGGAGCGAAGGGTCGTCATTGTCGGCGACGCTATCGCCGACAAATTTGTGCACGGCTCGATCAGCAGAGTCTCGCGCGAAGCTCCCGTTTTCATTTTGCGTCACGAACAGACGGAAACACTCCCCGGCGGCGCCGCAAACTGCGCCATGAACCTCGTATCACTCGGCGCGCGTGTCTCGTTGATTTCACTAACGGGCGCAGATGAAGCGGGCAACGAATTACGCTCGAAACTCGAAGCTGCCGGTGTCGATATCAAAGGAGTGCTCGTTTCCGAAAAAGTACAGACGACTACAAAAGTGAGAATTCTCGCCGGCCTTTCCCACTCAGGCAAACAACAAGTTATCCGCATCGATTACGACAGCGCTCCCGTAAACGATGCAGAACTCCGAGCAGCGCTCATCAACAAGTTAGAAAAAGCCTTCACTGACGCAGATGCAGTCGTCATCTCTGACTACAACTACGGTGTCGTCGATGCGCACGTGATTGCAGCGATCCGGAAAGTTAATGTTCCTGTTTTAGTCGACTCGCGTTTTCGTCTTTCGGAGTTCACCGGATTCACTGCTGCAACCCCAAACCAGGAAGAGGTCGAGAACCTCATCGGCGCGCAAATCGCTTCGACCGAACAACTCAAAACTGTCGCAAAGGAACTGAAGGAGCGACTCGGCTATCGCGCGTTGCTCGTCACGCGCGGCAGCGACGGAATGACATTGCTGGAAAGCGACGCAGCACCGCTTCATATCCGTGCCGTCGGCGCGCAACAAGCTGTCGACGTCACGGGCGCGGGCGACACTGTCATCGCTACGTTTGCGCTCGCACTCGCGTCCGGCGCATCTTTTGCCGATGCCGCGCGACTGGCAAACTACGCCGGCGGCCTCGTGGTGATGAAACGAGGCACCGCATCCGTAACTTCGGCTGAACTGGAGCACTCGATTCTGAGTTCTGATGGATAGAGTTTTAAATCGCGAAGAGTTGATCACGAGAGTCGCCGAGGCGCGAGCAAACGGCGCGCGCATCGTTTTCGCCAACGGCTGCTTCGACGTGCTGCACGTCGGACACGTACGCTATCTCCATGGCGCCGGAAAACTCGGCGACATACTGATCGTAGGTATCAACTCCGACGAGCAAGTCGCGATGCAAAAAGGCGCCGGCAGACCCGTGCTACCGGCAAGCGAACGCGCAGAAATCGTTGCGTCGCTCGAATCAGTAACCTACGTCACCATCTTCAACGAACCGACAGTCTCTGAACTATTGCTGGCGCTTAAA
>DASSEB010000215.1:0-16677 GCA_035696765.1 Pyrinomonadaceae bacterium
CCGTCACGATCTATCAGATGGAACTGCCTTACAACACCGTCATCTCTCAGGACATTTTGAAAAAAGGGATCACGTCGCCGATCGCCGACTGGTCCACGAAACGCCGCTGGCTCGATTACGCGTTCGAGCAGTTTCTCGCGCATGACTACGAGATCGCCGGCTCCGACATCGTCGCAACGAAGAAGAAGACTTGCCGGTTCATTTACCGGAACGCGCTTTGGCACGGCGGCGATATGATCGGCATCGGCGTTTCATCGTTTTCACATTTCGGCGGGGTTAATTTCCAGAACGCACACAACTTCGAAGAATATGTGCGCATCCTTAACGAAGACCGCCTGCCGCTTTTGCGCGCGGTCTCGCTCACGCCAAAGCAGAGACTTATTCGCGAGATGGTGCTGCAACTAAAAACCGGCTGGCTCGACACCGGTTACTTTCAGCGGAAGTTTGGCGTGAACGTTTGGGATGAATTCCGGCCTGTCTTCGAAAACTTAAAAGACAAGAATTTGCTGGAGCGCAACAACGGCACGATCGAGCTGACGCGCCGCGGTCTTTTGCAAGTCGATGGCTTTCTGCCAGATTTTTTTGAACCTGAACTCAGGACTGTACGCTACGCATGAGCACAAATAAGTTTGACGTAATCGTAATGGGTGGTGGACCCGCGGGGAGTTCCGTTGCCGGCATTCTGGCGCGCGAAGGCCGCCAGGTGATCTTGTTTGAGAAGGAAATCTTTCCGCGTCATCACATCGGCGAATCGTTGATGACCGATACCTATTGGACTTTTCGCCGTCTGGGCCTGCTCGAGAAACTCAAAGAGAGTCCGTTCGTGCGCAAGTACAGCGTGCAGTTTGCAAACGCTGCCGGCAAGGAGTCGCGCCCGTTCTACTTCTTCGAAGCCGTGCATCATGAAAGCGCGGTTACGTGGCAGGTGACGCGCGCTCAGTTCGATCACATGCTGATCAACCACGCAGCGGAGCAGGGCGTCGTGACGCATCAGGGTGTTTTAGTTAAGCAGGTGTTGTTTGAAGGAGATCGCGCTGTCGGCGTGGAAGTGCAGATGCAGGATGGGACGCGCGAAAAGTTTTTCGCGAACGTCGTCGTCGATGCCACCGGCCAGGCCGCAATGCTCTCGAACAAGTTCCGCTGGCGCGTGCGCGATCCGAAACTCAAGAAAGCGGTGCTCTATTCGTATTTCAAAGGCGCGCATCGCGAGCCGGATCTGAATGGCGGCGCGACCCTCGTGTTGCGCACTGAACCGGGCAGTGGCGGCTGGTTCTGGTATATCCCGCTCGAGAACGACATCACGAGCGTGGGCATCGTCGCCAATCCCGATTACCTTTTTAAGGGACGCGGACAAGACCTCGCGAAGATCTTGCACGAAGAGATTGAGAAGTGTGAAGCAGTGCGGCGCCGCGTGGGCGAAGGCACTCGCGTCGACAAGATCTATTCCATTCTCGACTATTCGTATCGCTCAAAACACAACGCCGGCAACGGGTTCATCATTATCGGCGACGCGTACGGCTTTCTCGATCCTATCTACTCGTCGGGAGTGCTGCTGGCATTGAAGATGGCGGAGCTAGCGGCTGATGCGATTCACGACGCATTCAATCACAACGACTTTTCCGCGGCGCGTCTCGGACAGTATCAGGCGAAACTCGATCGCGGGATCGAGTCGATGCGCAAGCTGGTTTACGCTTTTTACAACGACGGCTTCAGCTTCTCGGGTTTCCTGCGCAAGTATCCCGATGAGCGCGTGCACATCATCAATCTGTTGATTGGCGACGTGTTCAAGGAAGGTGTCGATTCGATCTATGGACCAATGTCGGAGTTCGCCGAGATCCCACCACCACTCTATGAACAACTAGACGGCACCATGGCGCCGCAACCTCCTACGAGCGATGAAGCAGACCTCCTTCTCTCCGCTCAATACAGGTTTTACGACGATCAGCCACAGATACACACGGATTCCACGGATTAAAACAACAGCTTCAACCCAAACTGAATATGCCTCGGGTCGCGTGCTGACGTGATCCGTCCGAAGGTCGGGGAGCCGAGGAAGTTGTCCGGTAAGTTAAGGTTTGGGTGGTTGAAGAGGTTGAAGGCCTCGGCGCGGAACTGAAGGTTCACGCGCTCGCTCAAAGCCGTGTTCTTCACGAGCGACGCGTTCACGTTTTGGAATCCAGGGCCCTCGAGAATGTTTCGTCCGGCGTTTCCGAAGGTCCCCGGCACGGGGAAGGCGAACGCCGCCGTGTTGAACCATTGCAGCGTCGTCGCATTTGAAAGCTCGGGATTGCTGATTAAGTTCGGTCGATCATTCGCACCGAAACCGAGAATCGATCGACCGGTGCCGCTGTTGTCGATTTCGGAAAGCAGCGCCACCGTGAACGGCCGGCCGGATTGAAGCGTCACGATCCCGAAGGTCTCCCAACCGCTCAGCACTGTCGATAGCCAACCATCATCCGCGAGATATTGCCGGCCTCTGCCAAACGGCAGCGCATAGGCGTAACTCGCAGACAATCGATGACTGACGTCGAAATTCGAACGGCCGCGCTCGGCGGCGACGTTGTAACTGTTCTGCGGAAAGTTTGGATCACCGGCGCTGCTGAAGAAGTTTGAAGCGTCGTCGATCGACTTGGACCAGGTATACGAAACGAGCCCCGAGAACCCGCGCGCGAGGCGTTGTTGAAAACGTGCCTGTAGCGCGTTGTAATTCGAATTGGCGCGCGACTCCAATAAATCGATGTCGTCAAAACGCGGATCGGGCCGCGGCACAAACGGCAGTCCCGGCGGCAACACGCTTGGTTGCGGCTGATTAATATCGCGCGCGGTTAAGAGTTTTGTTCCCTTCGAACCGACGTAAGCAACTTCGATCACACTGCTGTTTCCGAGTTGGCGCTCGACGTTGAAGTTCCAGTGCTGCATGTAACCGGTGCGCAGATCGCGCTGAATGGCGAGTGCAGAGTCCGGCAAGGGGAATGGAAAGAACGCCGGAAACGGATCGTTCAGCGTTAGCGGCAGGCCCGGCAGCGAGAAGAAGATGTTGTTATCGAAGAACGGCGAATTGAAGTAGAGGGCCTCAGCGGGCGCGAGTGGCGACTGGTCGTAGTAGATGCCGTACCCGCCGCGCAGCACCGTCTTTTCGCTAACAGACCACGCAAATCCGACGCGCGGCGCAAAGTTGTTTTTATCGGCTTCGAAGCCGCTGCGCGGAACGCCATTCGTACCGACCGGCACGAGACTTCGCGATACGACGTCGTAGATGTTTGCGCGATCTTCAGCATCGACGGGCGGGGAATTGTATTCATAACGCAGACCGCCGGTCAGTGTCAGTTGACGCGTGACGCGATAGCTATCGTTGATGAAAAAGTTGTAGCTCTCGGTGCGAATCTGTTGCGGATTATCGACCCGCGCCACGCTCGTCAATAATGGAAAACCGAGTAAAAGATCTCCGAGCGCATTGCCAGTGATCTGGCCGAAAGGTGAGAACTGAAGCCGCCCACGCGACTCGACGTCGCGGAAAGCATTCTGTTGCGAGAAACGCAAATCAACGCCGAACTTGATCAGATGATCGCCGCTGACATAGCTCGCGTTATTTAGAAACTGGTAAACGTTCGTGACGCTGTTTTGCGGGTTGTTGCCTTCGTCGCCCAACGGCGAAAAGCCGGTGATGGTAATAAAGCTCAGGCCCAGGTCACGCGCGCGCTGCGAAATGGCGGGCAGACCAACGTCAGAGTTGAGAACACTCGCCTCCTGCGCCACGGAAGCCGCGACTCGACTGAACGCGACGCGACTCTCGTTGACCAGATTTGGCGTCAACACCATTGTGAGCGCGACCATGCCGTTCTGGCTGCGACGTTTCACCGTGTCGCCGAATCCGGGGATGAGCGAGAACGATGGACCGGTAAAAGGCTCGAACAAATTGCGGTCGCCGAAGCTGTACCGGAAGGTGAGATTCGCACGATCGCTGATGTTGTGATCGACGCGCGCGTCGAAGCTGTCGTTATCGTCGCGCAATATCGGAGACGAAACGAAGTTTTGAAAAGGCTCGTTGCGATTCGGCAAGGGATAAAGCGCCGCGACCGCGCGGCCGACGGGATTGATAAAAAAGTCAGGGACGACGCCGTTGTCGAATGGCTGCCCGGTAAACGGATTAGTCGGAACTCCGAAAAGACTCTGCGAGAAGTTGCCGGCACGTTCCAGCGCCGTCGGCACGTTTGTGACTCGCGTGATGCCTTCGCGCGAACGCGTCCCTTCGTAATCAGCAAAGAAGAACGTGCGATCGCGACTGATGGGACCACCCACCGCGCCGCCAAACTGGTTGCGAATGTACTTCGGTTTCGGTTCCGAGGCGGGCGCGAAGAAGTTGCGCGCATCGAGCGCTGCGTTGCGATGAAACTCGAAGAGCGAACCGTGAAAATCGTTCGAACCCGATTTCAGGATCACGTTTACCTGCGCGCCCGGATTGCGGCCGAATGAGGCGTCGTAGGTGCTGGTCAACATTTCAAACTCTCGGATCGCATCAACTGACGGGCGCACACCAAACGTATTGAGTTTCGGATCGACGTTGTAAACGCCGTCCAGCAGGAAGTTGTTGGCATCTTCGCGCGCGCCGTTGACACTGAACGCGAAGTCGCCGCGAACCGATCCGGCTGAGCCCTGCGCCGGCGGCACAGCGCCGGGAACGAGCAGGCTCAGTTCGTAGAAGTTTCGTCCATCCAACGGCAAACCGGTAACCTGGCGGTTTTCAATTACGGTGCCGAGTGAGGGTGAGTCTTTTTTGAGTTGCGCCTCGTCAGTGGAGTCGATGGTTGTTTCCGGACCGCTGACTCCGAGTGTTACATCCAATCTCTGATCCTGATTAACGAGGATTTCAATCCGCTCATCGTGACGGCGAAAGGACGCCATCTCGACTTCGACTCGATACACACCTGACGGTAGAGACGAGACGCCATACTCACCTTTATCGTTGGTGGTAGTCGTACGAACGTCGCCGGTCGCCACTCTTGTCACGCTCACTTTTGCGCCGGGAATCGCTGCGTGGTTCGGGTCGTAGACGGTTCCGCGCAGTGAGGCGCGATGCGTTTGTGCAACAGCCGCGACCGGCACCAGGAGAAACAGAGCGATTAGAAGGTTCGACTTCAAGATTTAATGCTCCTCGTTCGAGATTTTGGACTTGGACTCCGTGTGTTCGGCAGACCTTAGCAAATCACTTGCTGCTATGTCTAAGTCTCAGGTGTTAGAATGCGCGAGACCAAATGACTTACGGCGAAAGTCTTTTCTGAGTTTCACTTTGCCTCGAAGTAGTTGGCCACAAGAAAACATAAAAGGCACAAATCATTAAGGGATCCAATGTCTCTTGAGGTTTGGCGACCTTTATCTCAACGCTCGGAGGTCTTTGATGCTCTGGATCCTTTTCGCTCTGGGGGCCGCGCTCTCGTGGGGACTGTATGGCCCCACTTTGCATAACGGCCAACTGCAACTCGGCAATAATTCAATGCGCGCCCTGCTGTGTGTGGGTATCGCTTACTTTCTGATTGGCGTGCTGGTGCCTCTCGTTAGTCTCTCCTCGCAGGGGCAACTCAACGGGTTCACGATGAAGGGCTCGGTGGGTGCAACGATTGGCGGCGCGCTTGGGGCCGCGGGCGCCGTTTGCATCATCTATGCTTTCAGGACGGGCGGGTTGCCGACGTACGTGATGCCGCTCGTCTTCGCGGGCGCGCCGCTGGTCAACGTGCTGTATTCGATGTGGCTGCATCCGCCAAAGACTTCGCCTAATCCGTTGCTCTATCTCGGTTTTGTTTTGGCTGCTGTTGGCGGTGGTTTGGTGCTGTACTTCAAACCACAGTCGTGAGCAGGAAATCTTTCGTGTCTCCCCGAATAACCTTTCGCTTTGCACGAAGGAGATCGAAATGAAAAGCACGCGGATTTTATTACTCGCAATCGTCATGGCACTGGGCGTGGCCCATCAGGCTGTTGCTCAGCAGGGCGCCCAATCGGGCGCGAACTGGCCGCAGTGGCGCGGTCCCAATCGCGACGGCATCTCGAAAGAAACCGGGCTGCTCAAAGAATGGCCGGCTGAAGGTCCGGCACTCGTTTGGAAAGCATCCGGCGCAGGCCGTGGCTATTCGTCGTTTGCGGTTTCGAACGGCAAGTTGTACACGATGGGACTGCGCGGCGATCGCGAGTTCGTCGTCGCCTTCGACGTCGCCACTGGAAAAGAAGCGTGGGCAACGGCGCACGGTTCTGCCTTTCGCAACGATCGCGGCGATGGACCACGTGGAACGCCGACCGTCGACGGCGAACGGATCTACGCGCTCGGCGGCGCTGGAGATCTTTCGTGCCTTGACGCGCGCACCGGCAAGATCGTGTGGACCAAGAACGTCTTGAAGGAGTTTGGCGGTTCAAACATCACCTGGGGCATTAGCGAGTCGCCGCTGGTCATCGGAAATAAAGTCCTGGTGAATGCCGGCGGTCCCGGCGCGTCGATCGTGGCGCTCAACAAAGCTGACGGTTCGGTAATTTGGAAGAGCCAGAGTGACGAGGCCGGTTATTCTTCCGGCATACCGATGGAGATAAACGGCCTCACACAGGTCATCTTCTTCACCGCCGAACGTGCGGTAGGACTGGATGTGAAGGATGGACGTTTGTTGTGGGAGTATGCGAAACCCTCGAACAGGACCGCGAATGTGGCGACGCCGATCGTAAAAGCCAATCGTGTGTTCATCTCTTCCGATTACGGGACAGGCGGCGGTGTCGTAGAAATCAAGCCAGACAACAAAGCGCAGGAGATCTACTTCACGAAAGACATGCGCAATCATCACAGTAGCTCTGTCCTGGTCGGCGATTACTTGTATGGGTTCTCGAGTGCGGTCTTGACGGCGATGAAGTTTGATACGGGTGAGATTGCGTGGAAGGACCGGAGCGTCGGCAAGGGTTCGCTGGTCTACGCCGACGGGAATCTCTACTGCTTTAGCGAGAATGGTGTGGTAGGTCTGGTTGAAGCGACACCCGCGGGCTATAAAGAAAAGGGACGCTTCCGTATTCAACAAGATTCGTTGCCGACGTGGACGCATCCGGTTGTTGCAGGTGGGCGGTTGTATCTACGCGACCAGGATACGATCTACGCGTTTGATGTACGCGAAAAGAAGTGAGCCACAAAAAGGCACAAAAAGCACAAAAGAAGAATTGAGTCGGCGCTTATTGTTGAGTGGTTTTTGTGCTCTTTGTGGCTTCGCGAGCTTCGCGTAGTTCAGGAAGATTCTCGTCTGCCTGTTTCCATTGGTCGAGTAAGGCTGAGTAGGCCGTAAGCGCACCCGCCTGGTTTCCACTCTGCGCGGCCGCCCGGGCCGCGCCCAGCAATGAACGCGCGCGGTTCGGTTGTCGCAGCAAAGCGATCTTGAACTGGTCGGCTGCCTCAGCCGGTTTGCCGGCTCGCAAAAGGATCTCGCCGAAGAGTTCGTGCGTTGGCTTGATGAGATTGGGCGGACCGGAAGGCGCACCCATCTCTTCTTCGAGCGCCGTCGCTTTCTTCATCAACTCGATCGCCTTCGCGTGGTCCTTCTTCATCGACGCGCTGAGCGCCGAGATTTCGAGTTCTCGAATTTCAACCACCGGCGCCCGGCCAGTGCCTCGCATGCTCTCCAACCCCGCGATGTTTGGCTCGATAGCGGATCCGCCGACCGCAGCCGCTAAACCACGAACAAAAAACGGCATCGTCAGGTTTACTGACGAAGCGCGCACGGTTGCTGCGCTGTTGCCGGCTGGCGCCGGACTCGCGCCGTGTCCAGCATGCGGGCCGCTCATCGCCGTTTGTTCGGAAGCAGCAGTCGTCTTGTTCTCAGGAAAGAGTTCGCTCGCGAGGTTCCATCGTTCAGTCTCGACGACGAACGCCGCCGCCATGTTCGCATAATTGTTTTCGTAGTAACCCGGGCGCAGCTTGTTGTCATACGTCGACTCCGCCATCACCTTCTTCATCAGGTTGAGCAACTTCTCGGCTTCGTTGTAACGGCCCTGCTGAAGATAGACGTAAAGCAGCCAGTGCAGACTGTGGTAGTCGCGCACGTTTACGGAAAGGTTTTTGCGCTTCATCCACGCGTCCGATGATTCCCACGCCGACTCGTTGGAGGCGGCGGCCTCGGGCCACATTCCCAGTTGCAGAAAAATATGCGAAGGCATGTGGCGCGCGTGATGAGCTTCGGGGGCGATCGTCGCGTAACGACGCGCAGCGGGAAGGGCCAGGATTGCGTGCTCGGGATCGTCGAATGAGTGAATGATGTAGTGGGCCGCGCCCGGATGATTCGGGTTCTTCTGATAGACCTCCATCGCGATCGCTCCGGCCTTTGCTTGCAACCGGTAACTCTTCTCTTCCGGGCGAACCATGCCGAGCAGCGACAACGAATAAAATGCGGCCGCGTCGAGATCTTCCGGATACGCGCGATAGATTTTCTCCATCGCCGCCGAGTACGCAGCATCACGCGCGCGCTTGTCGCCGTCGCCGTAGAGAAGTTTGACGGCGGCGAGGTAAGCTCGTTCGCGTTCGGTCAGCTTTGGTGTGTCTTTGATTTTGGCGAGCACCTGGCGCGCTGCGGCGATGTCCTGTTCGGACCAGAGCGGGTGATTGTAGGTCATCGCTTCACCCCAGTAGCCCATCGCGAAATCAGGGTCGACTTTCGTTGACTCCCGAAACGCCTCGAGCGCTTCCTCGTACCAGAACGAGTGCAACGCGGCCAGCCCGCGCAGGAAGGGTGCCTGCGCTTTTTCCGAGCCGGACGTCGGAAACTCGACACGTCCGAGTTGCGATTCCTGACCGTACACGCTCGCGCCGCAGATTAAACAGATGACGCAAACAAGCTGGATGGTTTTATTTCTTGCCGATCGCATAAAGGTTTTGTGCCGTCCTGATATAGATTCGTCCATCGGAAATTGCAGGTGAACTCAGAGTGTAATCATTCAACGGATTCTCAGCCAGTATTTCAAACTTCGGACCGGCTGCGACCACCGTCGTCAAACCATCTTCGTTAGTGATGTAGATCTTTCCATCCGCGAGCACGGGCGAGCCGCTGTACGTGCCCGGCTTAATGCGTTGCTGCCCGTAAATCTCGGCGCCCGTCTTCGCGTCAAGGCACCACATGATCCCGCGATCGTTCACGACGTAAAAATACTTCCCATCCGTAACGGGTGTCGGCACGTCAGGCCCGTTGACGGTGGACCACAAAACGTGCGAACTGGTGACGTCGCCCCGCCCACCGGCTTTGAGCGCGAGCAACGGCCTGACGCGCGTTGGCGCGTAGATGATCTCATCAAAGACGATTGGCGAAGCGACGATGCGATAGAATGGGTTGTTGTCAGGATTGAGACCGTTTGCGCGCCAAAGCTCCTTGCCGGTTGCCGGATCATGACCGGTTACACAATCACCGCCGGTGATCACGATCTCAGTCGTCTTCCCGTAGCGAAGCAGCGCGGGTGTCGTGTACGAGTCGGGTGATTCGCGAATGGCGCTGGTCGGGCGCTCCACTTTCCACACCGTCTTGCCATTCGTCTTGTCGATGCGCATCACGTACGATGGATCGTCCGTCTTCATTCCGTGAAGCACCTGGACGTACAGCGAATCGTCAAACAGCAGCGGCGACGAAGCGTAACCCCAGTTCAGTCCGAACTGTCCGTAGTCCTTTTGAATGTCCCTGGACCAGAGTTCCTTGCCGCTGAAGTCGAAGCCTTTGAGCACGCCGGTGCCGGTCATCACGTAAACGTTTTTGCCGTCAGTCACCGGCGAAGGCGACGACATGTTTTGCTTGCGCATTTTGACGTTGCCTCTGCCGAGTGGCTGCTTCCAGAGAACTTCGCCTTTAGTCTTGTCGACGCACCAGAGCGCGAGGTTGTCGCCGTCGGCAACATTCAGAAAGATGCGGTCGCGCCAGATGATCGGCGTCGACCCGCTCCAGCCGGGCATTGCGACTTTCCAGGCGACGTTCTCTTCGGTGGTCCATTTAACCGGCAGGTTCTTTTCGTTACTGACGCCGTTCAGCGCGGGCCCGCGCCACTGCGGCCAGTTTTCGGCGTGAACGACCGCGAACGCGAGCAGGATAGTCAGAATTGTGAGAATTTGTTTCCGCATATTCATCTCGATTTTATCCGCAGATTATCCGTGTAATCTGTGGTTTACTCTGCCCGGAGAGCCGGCAGCAGTGGCGAACGCAGCGCGGCCAGCGTGGCCACGAGCGATGCGGTCGCGCCCGAGAGCAGGACAGCCAGCAACAAAAGTCCGAGCGAGATGTTTGGAAGCCGGCCGCCGCGCTCGAAGAGCACCGGGGCAATCGCGAGCAGAGCGCAGACAAATCCTATTGCCAGGCCGCAGCACAGCATCAGGACGTTCTCCGTAATCACCATCGCTGCGAAGTGTGAAGAGTTATACCCCACCGCCCGCAGCAGGGCCAGTTCTCGGCGTCGCTCAAAGACGTTGCGGAGCAAAACGGCCGCCATGCCGAGTGTGCCGAGGGCGAGACCGAGACCACCGAGCATTTGGAACGTCGAGAGATACGTGTTCTCAACGCGATGGAAGTTTGCGAGTCGCTCTTGTGTTGAGACTACGTCAAAACCAAAATCCGACAAGCGATCTTCCAGCAACGTGGAGACTTGTGCGGCCGTTTGTGTTTGCGGAACGTCGACTAAAAACATTCGATAACCTTCCTCCGCCGGAAACAAGCGAAGGAAGTTTTGTTCCGACATCAACAACTCGCTTTGGAAAATACTGTCCGACAAGGCGGCGACGATTAGTAGCCTGAGTGGACCACTCGTGTGATCGATCACCAACTCGTCACCAACCTTCAAATGCAGCACGTAAGTCAACGAGTTGGCATCGCCGATGACGGGTATTGCTCCGTTTTCAAACCGGCGATTGAGGAGCAGCCATGGATTGTTCTTCTCTTCGTCACTTGCAGCTAACGAACTCTGAAATGTGAAACGGTTCTCTCGAAGAAACGATTCCGGTGGAGCGATGATCTTCGGGTTGCGCGGTTGGTAGAGATTCAGACAGCTTGTGTCGTCGCCGGGCCGCACGCGAAAGTTTACAAAGCTCACGTCTTTCAACGCGGAATCACTGAGGTTTAATGACTCACGGCCCGTAGGCGTATTTGTATCATGGACCACGGGGAGCAGCGATTCCGCGAGGAGAGGGAAGCCCCCCGTGCCGGATTTACGATCGGCGGCTGAAGCGCCTGATCGGCGAAATGAATCCACGGCGACGATGATGAATGCGGCTGAGGCGATGAGGGTGATGCAGAGTACGGTGCGGCCGGGACGGTAAGTGGCGTTGCGAAATCCGAGGCGCGCGATGGTCCACCAGCCGGTGCCTTGAATCGCCGGTCTTTTACTTTTTCTGAGCCAGCTCGACAGAAACGTTACGCCTGCGACGAGCAGGACCACGCCGCCGCCGAAGAAACCGGCTGCCTGCGGGATTAACTTCAACGCGCCAAGAGTTAACAGCAAAACGCCGATAGCGCTCAGCACCACGCCAAGCAATGGTCCACGCAAAGGCGCAAACAATGTTCTCCTCACCTTTGCGCCCTTGCGTGAAACTGCTTCTGTGATTGAACCAGCCAGCAGACTCCGCGTCGATGAACGCCCCAATCGCCTCAGCGTGAAGTAAATGCAAATGACCGCAGCAATCACTCCTCCCGCCGCGCCGAGCAGCATCCACTTCCACGAGATATGCAGCGTCAACGACGTTGTTCCTACCGCGCCAACCCACCAGGTCCGCAGACCATGCATCAACAGCGCTGCGTAACCGATTGCGCCAGCCAGCCCGAGTAGACTTCCGAGTGCCGCCAGCAGTATGCCTTCCGCTAGAAACAGTCGCCGAATATCTGAATCAGAAAATCCGATCGCTTGCAGCGTGCCGATCTCACGCGCGCGCTGCTCGATTCCGAGTTTGAAGAAAAGCGTGGTGAGCATCAGCGCCGACACCACGAGGAAGAAACTGAAGTACAGAAAGTACTCACCGAAATCAGTGGCGCCGCTTGACGCTGCCTGCCCTTCGTCGCGCACGGGAACAACCTGAAAACCGATCAGCGCCGGATCGAGTGTCTGTCGCAAACTCTCTTTGAAGTTGTTTATGATCTCAGGCGTCAGTTGATTGTGAGGCGAGTCGATCCGGATCGAGGTGAGTTTACCGAAGCGCGTTTGCCACAGTTGCTGAGCGACGGAAAGCGGAATAAAAGCCTTCGGCGTGGTGCGATACTGGTGCCAGTAGTCTTCATCCTCTTTTCTCACTCGATCGAGATCGATTGGAAACGGCGGGTCCCAATCAGAGAGCGATTGAGATTCAGTAATTCCCGGATAGTCAGGCACGAGATCGCGATCCGCCGCGAGGCCTGCGATCGGCACGATTGCCGCCAGCGTGAAATCGGCGTTCTTCGTTTCGAGCCGGCCGTTCTCGTGCCACAGGTAATACTCGAGTGAGACTGTGTCACCCGATTTAGCGTTCAGATCTCGCGCGGTCCAATCGTTGAGAACGATCGGGGGATGCTGTGACGACTGAGTCGTTGGTTTCATCAACCTTGCGAGCGTCAGGTCGTCCAACGCAGTCACGAGCGAGTAGGGAGTTGAACGATCACCGGAGTTGATGCTGTTGGCAAGGTACGAGAGCACCGGCACGGTCTGCAACGAAAGCGCTTTTGCAGATTCGCCAACCGCATTCGCGACGTGTTCGTTAATAATTCTGCTGTTACTCTCGAGCGAGATGCTTTGCTCGTTCACGAGGCGTAAGTTGAGACCGAGGTCTTCGAGCGTCGACTTGCTACGGAGCAGCGCGGCGATTGATTGTTTTTGCTGCCCGCCAATCAGTATCGTATTGACCTTGCCGTCCTGGCCCAACTCCTTTTGCAGAAAGCTCAGCGAAACAAAAACAGCATGTACGGCCGTCTGCTGCGGTTGCAGTGAAAACTCACCAAGCTGTTCGCCAGAAAGCGCGCCGGCGACATTCAACCTGAGAGTTCGTCCTGGATCTTCCTTCCGTCCATGCAACGATTCGACCGGAATATCCGAGGGCTGTTCGAGTCTCAACAACAGCGAGTCGCCTGAACTACTCCCGAGTTCATGTGCAAGACTCTCGCTAATCAGCGCGTTTCGATTCTGCGGCGCGTTGACGCGTGTCACACCGTTGAACTTCCAAAACCTGTCGTCGACGCCATACACCTTAACTCCACCCGCACGTCGCTTGCTCGGCTCGTGTACGACAACACCTTCAAGCGCGATCAGCGGACACGTAGTTCCCATCAGATCGGCGGCGAGTTGCTCACGGAAAAAGCTCGGCGAGGAAATCACGTCATCAGTGTGACCAAGCCGCCGCGAGGAGAGATCGCGAAGACTGCCGCGCACGGACTCGCCAATCAACAGCGCGCCCGCAAGCACTGACACTGCGATCGCAACGCCGAGCACTACAACCAGATTCGTCTGCCAGTAGTACGCGAGACTCCGCTTGATTAGGCGAGTGGTTTGCATCAGAGCGCTTCGAGATGCTGGTTTCTGAGTTCAAAGCGTTGGGGAAAACGAGCGGCGAGTTCTTTACTGTGTGTGACCACGATCAGAATCGTCTCAGCCTGGCGGTGAATGTCGAGAAGTAGATCGGCGACTACCTCCGCCGATTTCTGATCGAGGTTTCCGGTTGGCTCATCGCACAGCAGAAGCTGCGGCTTCATGATCAGTGCGCGTGCCAGAGCGACGCGTTGCTTCTCACCGCCCGAGAGTTGCGCCGGGCGATGGTCCAGGCGTTCCGCGAGCCCGACTTGGTTGAGGAGCTCAGTTGCGCGTCGCGAGGGTTCGCCGTTTGTTGTCGAAATCATCGCCGGCGTCAGCACGTTTTCTATGACCGAACACTGCGGCAGCAGGCAGTGGTCCTGGAACACAAAGCCAATCTGTTGATTACGAAACGCGGCGAGTTGCTTGGGGTTCAGCAGGTAAGGATTTTGTCCTTTTAAGGTAACGGTGCCGCTCGATGGTGGTTCGAGCGCGCCAAGCATGTAAAGCAACGTGCTCTTGCCGCTGCCTGACGGGCCCATGATCGAGACTGCTGATCCCGCGGGCAATGAAAGCGAGACATCAGAGACGATGCGGAGTGGTCCGGCGGGCGTCGGATACTCCTTCGAGAGATTCTCAACCTTGAGCAAGACTTACCTCATAAACAATCCGTGTTGTCATCCGTGTTATCCGTGGCTGATTATTGCCAAACGAAATCCGCGCCTCTAGAATCATGCAATTCGCGATGAGCCAGTTCGATTCGAACAAAGACTACTACGGCGTTTTAGGCGTCGACAAGGAGGCCTCTCAGTCCGAGATCTACCGGCAGTACAAACGAGAGGCCGCAAAACATCATCCGGATCGAGGCGGCAACGAAGAGCGGATGAAGTCGTTGAACGAAGCATACGGCGTCCTCAAAGATAAAACTTTGCGCAGGTCTTACGATGCCGGACGGCGACCGCGCGTTACTCCGCAAGGCTTCACTCCGGTCACGACGCCGACAGCTCGTGACGTTGGCGTTCTCGGCCAGTGCCTGAGCGCGTTTCTTTGCCTGACTGCGGGCTTGTTTTTGCTGTTGCTGGTGCGATTTCAGTGGATCTGGGTCCTCTGGCCGCTCGCTATTCTCGCGTTGCTGGTGCTCGGATTCGGAGTGCTGCTGGCGCGAAGCGCGATGGTCGCCGTGAATGCGTCACTGCCGGTGACTCATCCGTTGAAGGGTCATACGCGAGTACAGGAAGCAGCTTTCTGGATGGTGATCGCCAGCGGCGGTTATGGACTTTATGTAGTTATGACCCTCTGAGATCGAGAAGTGTGATGATCACTGGTTTAGACCTGCTCTTTCTCGAGGTCAACAGCCTGGAGGAGTCGCTGGCTTTTTACGAAGGCGTGCTCGGAATGGAAGTCGAGTCTGTCAACATCGACTCCGAGCCGCCGATGGCCAGGCTGTGCGGCGGCGAACTGAGAATCACGCTGGCCCAACATCTCGAAACGATGTTGCGAAGAGGACGCGGCGTTCATTTCTTCATCGGTGTCGAAGACGTCGATGAGTTTTATGACAAGCTGATTGCAAACGGCGCGGACGTTCAGCCGCCGGTGGATGAAGGCTGGGGCGGACGTTTCGTTACGCTGGAGGATCCGGACAAGTACCGGTTCTTCTTTGTAATGTGGGAGGAGAGGAGGTGACAGTGGCAGGACAGCACATGGAGAATCTTTTTCGTCGCTTCAAGGGCGAGGTGGTTGATGTGAAGACGGTTTCGGGTGGAATCTATTCCGGCCGCATCATCGAGATCACAAACGACTACATCTGCATCACTGAAACCTCCGGCACGCCCGGCCAGCAAGTATTTCTTTTCTTTACCGCCATCGAATCAATGGCAGCCACAACAACGGAGTAAGTCACAAAAATGCACAAAAAGCACAAAAAGGAAGTTAGACCAATCGATGATCATGTGCCTTTTGTGCATTTTTGTGGCTAAGATTTCTTTATGCAGTACGTGGCGAATCCACCAAACCCGTGGCTGACACATTCCGTCGAATGGATCGGCGAACCGCCCGAAGCCGCGCTCGAAGTCTTTGAAGAGACCGAGACCCGTCACATCATCACTCACAACGACAGTCCCGACGTCGGATTCGACTACACCGTCAACTGCTATCGCGGCTGCATACACGGTTGCACTTACTGCTTCAGTCGCCCCACGCACGAGTATCTCGGCTACGGCGCGGGCACTGACTTCGATCGCAAGATCATCGCGAAAGTGAATGCGCCGGAGCTGCTGCGCAAAGAGTTGATGAAGCCTTCGTGGAAAGGTGCTGAGATCGTTTTCTCTTTCACTTCCGATCCGTACATCCCGCTCGAGGCCAATTACAAACTGACGCGGCGCTGTTTGGAAGTCTGTGCTGAGTTTTACCAACCGGTCGGTGTCATTACGAAGTCGGCGATGATTCGCAGAGACATCGACGTGCTGCAGGAACTTTCACGCAATGCGCATCTCGGCGTGTTCTTTACGATTCCTTTCACGGACGTCGAGGTCGCTCGTGCGGTCGAGCCGTACGCTCCGTTACCGGAAGCGAGATTTCATGCGATGGAAGCGCTCGCCGCTGCCGGAATTACAGTCGGCATCGGCATCGCGCCCGTTATTCCCGGTCTATCGACCGACATTCCGGTGCTGCTGAAACGCGCAAAGGAAGCTGGAGCGCAGCACGCGTTCATAAACATGTTGCGCCTGCCCGGCAACGTTGCGCCCTATTTCGAAGAGCGCTTGCGTGAGAAGCTGCCAACCAAAGCCGATCGAGTAATGAACAGGATCCGCGAAGCACGCGGTGGCAAACTCAACTCGAGCGTCTTTGGCGAGCGCATGCGCGGCAAGGGTGAATACTGGGCGGCAACCGAGCGTCTATTTAAAATCCACTGCGAGCGTCTCGGCTTCAATAAGAAACATCAACGCCAGACCGAAGCGGGCACCACGTTCCGTAGACCCAGCGCGCAGGCCAGTTTGTTTACCTAAACGCTTTTTTGTGCTTCGCGTGCCTTTTTGTGGCTATAATACGCCTACCCCACAAACAAATACGCAGGAGGCAAGGCGATGCTCATCCGCGATGTCATACGCAACCGCGAGCCGTACTCGACCAAAGCGTCGGCGACCGTGCAGGAGGCAGCGGAGTTCATGT
>DASSEB010000216.1:0-2253 GCA_035696765.1 Pyrinomonadaceae bacterium
CCGCACTCTGCCTACGGGCTGCTGCGGTTCCAGCGGCACGTACGCGCCCCCCGCTTTGAACGTGCCCAGCATCGCCGCTACTTGTCCGCAGCCGCGACTCAACATCAACCCAACCACCGTCTCTGGTCCAATGCCTTGCGCCGCCAGTCGCTGCCCCAACTGCTCTGCGCGTTCATTCAACTCGGCATACGTCAGTCTCTCTATTCCATCGTTCACCGCGATTGCTTCAGGCGTGCGCTCCACCTGCTGTGCGAACAACTCTGCATAAACAGCTTGCGGATACTCCACCGCCGTCTTGTTCCACTGCCGCACCACTTGATCGCGTTCTTCGTCACTCAGTAACGACACCTCGCCGACTCGACAGTTGGGATTAGTCATCCCTTCGAGCAAGGTCTCCAAGTGCATCAACATCCGCCTGATTGATGTCTGGCTAAATCGCCTTCTCTCGAACAAGATTTGGAGGATTTGCTGGTCCGGGATGACAACCAGCGTGAGCGGATAATTTGTCGCGCCCGATCCGCCCGCGCCTCGCATCGGCTGATTTCGCTCGGCTTGCTGCGAAGGAGATTCCATCGGGTAATTCTCGAACACGAGAATGCTCTCGAACAGCGGCACTCCACGCGGCACTTCGCTCCAGCCTTGCACCTCTACCAGCGGGCTGTACTCATACTGCCTCATCTCCGCCTGCTGCTCCTGCAACTGCCGCAACCACACGCCGACCTGTTCTTCGCCGGCCACTTTCACGCGCACCGGCAACGTGTTGATTAATGGTCCAATCATCTGTTCGACACCAGCCAACTCCGCCGGCCGGCCCGAAACCGTAGCTCCAAAAACCACGTCCTGCTCACCGCTGTAGCGGCTCAACAGCAGCGCCCACGCTCCCTGGACCATTGTGTTCAGCGTCAGTTGTTGTTGCCGTCCAAGTTGCTGCAGCGCGGCGCTCAACTCGGCCGAGAGCCGGATCTGGTCTGCGCCATAATCGTCGACAGTTAGCGAGTCTGCGGCAGGACGGTCCAGCCCCAGTTGTATGGGAGCGGAGAACCCTTTGAGCGTTCGCCGCCAGAAGGTCTCAGCCGCCGATAGATCCTGCTGTTGCAGCCACGAAATGTATTCGCGATATGAACGGACGGGTGGCAGTTGCAACTCCTCGCCTCGCTGAAGTGCCTCGTAATATTCAAAAACCTCTTTGAATATCTGAAACGTACTCCAACCGTCGAGCAGCAAAGTATGGAACGACCAGCAATAGCGATAGCTATGCTCGGACAGGCGCATCAAGGCAAGCCGCATCAGCGGCGCCTTCGTGAAATCGAAACCCTGCCGGCGCTCCTCTCTGAGAAAAGCTTCGAGCGATTTCTGTTGTTCATCCTCCGGCAAGCCTCTCCAATCGTGTTGTGACACAGGGAGAGTCACACGTCGATAGACTGCCTGTAGCGGTGTGTCGAGATTCTGCCAGATGAAGGCTGTGCGCAGGACTGTATGGCGTGCCAGCACCCTTTGCCACGCTTCGACGAAAGCCGCTGTATCCACGTCGCCACGCAATGCGCCGCTGACCACGAACAAATACACTCCGGAATCGGGTGCATACAGACTATGGAACAGGATGCCATGCTGCGCCGGTGAGAGAGGATAAAGATCCTCGAGTTGCTCTTCAGCTTTCATTAACTGCGTGAGTTGCTCTTGACGGATATCTCTGGCCAGCGGGAAGTCTGAAGGTGTGAAGCCGCCGGCTTCTGGTGATTGACAATGCGCGATCAACTCGCGCAATGCGGCGACGAACCTTCCCGCCACTGCCTCGATCGTTTCTCTCCGGTGCACCTGCCGGCTAAAGCGCCATGACATCCATAGACGTCCATTTCTAATTCTTCCGTCTATCTCAACGAGGTACTTGCGCCTGACCTGATCGCTACTGGCCGCGCCGCTTGATTCCGGCGCCACACGCCAACCCGATGCTTCGTTGATGCCCTGGCCGAACTGTCCGAGATAGTTGAAGCTGACCTCCGCGCCCCCCTGCTCGCGCAGTTGTGCCCGCACCTGTTCGTCTGCACTCAGATACCGCAGCAGCCCGTAACCCACTCCACGCCGCGGCACGGCACGCAACTTCTCTTTCACCAGCTTCAACCGCTCGCCATAACCGCTCTCTCGCTTCACCGCCAACACCACCGGATAGATACTCGTGAACCATCCCACTGTCCGCGTCACATCTACTCCCGCGCCCAACTCTTCCCGCCCGTGTCCTTCTAACTCCACCGCCAC
>DASSEB010000217.1:0-9928 GCA_035696765.1 Pyrinomonadaceae bacterium
TCGTAGATGGTGGTAACGGCGCTATAACCGCCGTCGCTGCCCGGATGATTCCGGGAGGCGCCGATAACTCTCCCCAGACCGTCTACGACTTGCACGGCGAGGGCTTCATCAGTAAGTGTGTTCACCGTCGCGTAGCTGGCCACATAGTCTGGTCCATACCAAAACCTTTTGTAAGCTCCATTGTTCCCATTAGTGATTAGTTGAAGTTGTCCGAGATTGTTGTAAGTCATGCTCTGGATCGCACCCTGCGATTGGCCTGCGGGTGCGGGAGATTGCGTGCGTATCGTCGCGCCAAAATCAAAGTTGTAGATGACGTACGAGCTAAACCCATCTGCGTCTATTAATCTCGTGGGATAGGCAAAGGTATTTCGAGTCAGATTGTCGGAGAATGAATCATCATATGTGACGCTGCTCTGATGACCCGCGGCATCGGTCGTCGAGATCGGCGTGCCAGTGTTGTAGTAGTTCGTGTAAGTGGTCAGCTTCTTCGCTGGGTTGTTGATGTCAGTGACATCCCAACGCGAGACTGCGGTCACGTTTCCCCGCGCCGTGAAGGAGAGATTGTAATTAACATCATGTTGCGTAGCCGCAGCAGGCACGCCCTGAAGACGCGCCGGATCATCGTAAGAGTAGGTGATTTTGCGTTGGTACTGGGCGATGTTGGTGAGGTGTACTGCCGATACCAGGCCGATGATACGGCGATCGAGATAGGCCTGGCTCAGGTTGTAATCGGTAAAGGTTTCGCGAATCAGAGTGACGGCATCAGCAGCGTACTCGCGCAGTATGTAAGGCAATCCATACTGGGCGTACGGCCCGTACTCTATCGCCGTCCGGCGGCGATTGCCGCCCGCGTCGTACATGTTTGTCTCGGTAACACGTGGATTCGTTTCATAACTCACTGACGTGTTGTCCTGCGTCCACGCGGTCGTGGTCCACTTCTGACGCACACCGCCGGCCCAAACCTCACTCAGCGTCGTCAATCCTCTTTGCCAGCCTGTGCCGTAGTATTCCTTGTAGACCGTTCCATCGGGCGCAGTCATCACGCACGCGCCATCGCCAGCCACGCTGTACGTCGTGATTACTTGCGATGGAACTCCGTTTATACCTGTCCAGTTGTTCGCCGAAATGCGACTGTCACTCAGACGCGGCGCATCGCTCAACGGCGCGTCATACGTGAACGTAGTTTCACTGCGCTGCAGTGCTCCGAAATAGTTTCTGACCAAATGCACTTGCAGAGAATTGGTATAGTCGAAGGTAATTTGAGAAGTGTCATTCAGTGTCACCTGCGTAATTACCGGCAGCACTGTACCGTTTACTGTTCCAACCACAGCGACGTTCGAAAAGCTCGACTGCATCGTGCGCGTGCCCCAGTTGAAACCAACCCACTGGTGTGTTGACTGTTGATTCCAGCTCTGGGTAATCGAAAGAAGGTTGGCGTTGCCGTCGTAGTTGAACGTTATCACGCGCCCGAGGGTGTCGGTGATGGTCGTAATGCGGCCAAGAGCATTGTTGTTGACGGTGATGTAATTGCCGTTGCGGTCCTTTATTTCTACGCATCTATACTCTCCATTGATTTCCGAGAAACTCAGTTTAGTGCCGTCAGTGGAGTGAACCAGCAAGGTCGGGCTGTTGTCGGTCAGCCGCAGATATGATGAGTCAGCCGCATCATAAATATTCGACGAACCTACCTGTCGTAATTCCACGCGTTGACCACTGGGGGTAATCAGCAGATACGAACTTCTACCCGTTTGCGCGTCGAAAACCTTGCGTTGTACGGTGGGAAAACCGAGATGAAACCCGGGACTCGGGAAGCCGTTGTCTTCATCGAAATAGATGTACGGACCAGAACGCGTCCAGATCATCGACGAATATGATAGGGATAAACCGAGGTCGAGTCCGGCGCGCCCCGGCAAGCTCAACAGCGCCACACTCCAATTCGCATCACGCGCCAGCATGCCGTTGCCGGGTTGGTTGCGCGGGTCAACTCGTGCCGAAATCAGCGACGCTGCATTAGAGCTGGCGGAGCCATTGGGAACGATGGTCCCTACTAACGTTGCAAACTCGCCTGACTCTTCGAATCCCCGTCGCACGTACTCGCGACCGTTAGTTGGCACTAAAGCTTCCCAGGTGGCCCATCCACCGGTATCCGGATCGCGCATCAAGTAAGTCTTGTAGAGATCGTAAACATACCAGTGAGCGTCCCGATTACGAGCTGCATATTCGGCCGATTCAAACAGCGTCCTCCCCAACTCGATTGCAGCCAGCTTCACTGATCCTTGACCCTGGCCATAGGCAACGCGCAACTGGTCGTACCAGTAGATTGCTTCCGAACTGGACGGATTGCGACCAAGCGCAAAGGTAAAATAATTTTGCACAAATTGATCGTCCAGCACCTGAGGCGGCGGACTCGCTCGCCGGCGTGCGTGCGCACGTCGAGTTGAATCCAACTTGCCAGCCGGTTCCGGATCGCCCACTCGTCGCCCATCCCACGGTCTACCGGTATTTTTCGGTGACCGTATGCTGGATGGGACAGGAACAGCCGGTTCTCGCTGAACCTGCCATTCGCTTCGTACAGCCTCGAGGTTCGGCAACGTACCTTCCGCCTTCTCGCGGCGCGGCTGGACTCCGCGGTCGGAATCTTGACTTGCGGCGCTGACCAAAGCTGGCAGCTTTGGGACCGGCACCAGGGAAATACAAACTGTTAACGTAAGAGCAATATGCGGTATGCGAGGAGAGGCATGTCGGCGAGGATACATAGACAAATACTCCAGTGCGACCCCGAAGGCGGAGGTCGATGAACTCCAGATTTTGCCCGCTTGTTAGTTAGAAATTTCGAGCGTCGACGTCGACCTTCTGACCCACCGTGAAGAAGACCCGCATAGTGTCAGGGCGGCGGTCGTATGAGGCGGGCACAAACGGCGCATCCTGGCGCAAGGCGGATTCAAACTCATCCAGCATTCGCCTGTCACGAGGCGCCTGGACCACGTCGGCCAGTGAAGCAGCGCCATTACTGAAAACGTCCAGACCGACGATCATATCGTCATCATCACTGGTGTAACTGGCATGCAAATGTGTAGAGCCACGGGTCAGGGCAGCCAGTCTGCCACTTGGGTTTAATGTGGGCGACAGCTCAGAGACGTCCGAACGGCTCCTTGCGAAGTCTTCCGGACTGTAGAGATCGTATACGGGTTGGCTGGCAGTGTGGAGAAGAATCACGCCACCATTGGCCTGGAGCGCCGCTTCACGAAGTGCGACAAAGTGTGGACGAAGCGCCGCAAACATGAGGAAGAACATGATCACTGACGCAAATGAACCGACGGTGTAAGGCATCAAACGCGGCTCGAGAAAACGTGCGATGCGATGGCTAAGCGAAGGATTCGGAGCCTGACGGCGAGCGGCGGCTTCAATCGTGAGCAGATCGGAAATCGCATCCGTGAGACCTGCGGGCGCGGTCGGGCGCGTCATCAAACTCAAACTGCGAGTCAGTGAACGCAGCTCCGCAACCTCGGCGCGACACACAGGGCAACGATTCAAATGCTCGTCGATCGCTACTCGAGCCGGGAGAGACACACAGTCGTCAATGTACAACGACAGCGTCTGCCTGGTTTCTTCACAAGAAATAGACGACATCTTAATTACCAATACATCGGATGGCTGAGCTACCCCGGCTGCTCCCTTTTGGTAAAAGAAGCAACTCCGACAAGTTTAGGGCAACCCCTTCAGGCTTGAGTTGAGCGATGCATCAACGGGTGTTGCTGGCCACGTTTTCAATACGCCCTCATCATGCCACTACGGAAGCCTTGATCCCGCCGTTTCCTCACTTCGACCCATTTGGCACCGAGTTTTGTGAGCCGGGGCGGATCAGCCATCCGAATTACAAAGATCCTTCCAGCTTTCGCCGGAGTTCCTGACGCCCGCGCGCCAGTCGAGACTTCACTGTGCCCACGCTGATGTCCAGCGCGGTCGCAATCTCCTCGTATGCAAAACCTTCGATGTCACGTAAAACCACTGCCTCTCGATAGACTCGTCGCAAACTACTCAACGCTTTCTTTAGTGCTCGTTCTCGTTCACTCAACAGCGCGTCCTGTTCAGGGTCTCGTGTGCTGTTCGATTTGAGCGTCGCGACCAAGCCAAGGCGCCCATTCTCAGGGGCGTCTATTGAAACCGTCACATCACGACGCCGGCGACGCCACCAGCGCCAGCGATTCCGCGCCTGGTTGATCGCGATACGGTAAATCCAGGTGCGCAGGTCAGAATCACCCCGAAAGTGAACGATGCTTTGAAACGCCCGCAGGAATGTTTCCTGTGTCAGGTCGCGTGCCTCTTCACCGTTTTCCGTCAGGCGATAGAGCAAACCGTAAATTTCGCCCGAACGTTCGTTGACCAGGGTTTCAAAGGCGGCTTCGTCGCCACGCTTAAGTTTTTCAATGAACTGGGCCTCAGCCTGTGGCCGCACATCGGGCCGGGCCGCCGGTGCGACCTGCTCCAATTCCACTTGCCCGCGGAGGACTATTGGTTCTCCGTAGCTCACTGATCACCCCCTGGGGCGGGAACCAGAGCACTTAAATATTCTTGCCCTTTCCCGGACAGGCTTTCCCTTAGACAACCTTGCCGTCGCATTTGTTCCCAGCGTTTTTTCTGGAATAAAGCCATACAGTCTTAGATGCCTGTTTACAGGATCGCTAGGAAACCGACTTTGACAACCTGCCTTGACAAGTTTTTACACGCCCCATTAGAGTGACATTTTTTCGCTCATCATACACCCAAGAGAACGCAGCCGACTACGTAGGCTTGCAGAGGACAACAAGTGGCAAAGTATAAGAAAAAACGTGCGCGGGAGCTGCAACACGATCGCTTCCGCGATACAACCATGGGTTTCTTCGACCGACTCGGCGATGTGTTGGAGGGTCGAGGACGGACGATTCTCTACGCTCTCGGCGGGCTTATCCTCGCCAGCCTCATCGTGATTGTGTTCGTGAAGTGGAGTAATCGTAAGAGCGACGAAGCGCGCCAGGCGCTTGGACGAGCCATCAGTATCACTAACGCACCTGTTTTAACGAACCCTATCGCGGGCACTAACGAACCGACCTTCAGCAACGAGAAGGACCGCGCCCAACGTGCGATTGATGAATTCGAGAAGGTCGCTGCGAAATACGGAGACCCATACAAGTCAGAATCACGCTACTTCATCGCCACGAACCGCTTGATCGTCGATCGTCAAAAGGGCATGAGCGAGTTGGCCGAACTCAGCAACAGCGGAGTAGCCGAAGTCGCCGCTCTTTCGAAATTCGCCCTGGCACAGGCGAACGAAAGTGATAGCAAGCTCGACGACGCTGCAAAGCTTTACAGTGAACTCGCGAGGCAAAACAGCCCGGCAGTGACTGCCGAAACTGCGAATCTGCGGCTGGCGAAAGTCTACGAGAAGCAAGGCAAGAAGAAGGAAGCCGCTGACCTTCTGTTCAATATCGTAGACGCGTCGCGAAAGGCCAAAGGACCGGATAATCTTCCTATGCCGACATCCGGCGCAGCACGAGAAGCTGCCGACGAACTTAAAAAACTCGATCCCGATCGCTATGCACAACTCCCCGCCGAGCCCTCCGCTTTAGCCGGCTAAGATGGCTTTGCAAAAGACCGGCACAATCCAGCACCAAAGGCTCAGCAAAAACCTTTTGTCCTTTTTGTGCCTCTTCGTGGCCACTTAATGGACAACCTTACGCACTCACTCGTCGGACTCACTGCGGCCAAGGCGGGGTTGGAAAAACTGTCGCCGGGCGCAACCACTCTCTGCGTGCTAGCGGCCAATGCTCCCGACGCAGACATTGTCGTTCTCCTTTTCGGCGACAGGTGGACCTTTCTTCAGCATCACCGCGGCATCACTCACGCGATCGTCGGCGTGATTGCCCTCGCGTTTTTATTGCCATTGCTTTTCTACGCGGTGGACCTTCTTCTGTCTCGCGTTCGCAAACGACAGCCGGCCGTCCAGCTAAAAGGTTTGTTGCTCGCTTCGTTCGTCGTCAGCGCAACTCACCCGTTATTGGATTGGACCAACAACTACGGCATCCGATTTCTGTTGCCGTGGAACGAGAGGTGGTTCTACGGCGATCTCGTTTTTATCGTCGATCCGTTTATGTGGCTGGTCCTCGGCGGTGCATCGTTTCTCCTGTCGGCGAAGACGAGGTCAGGGAAGTTTGTCTGGGGTTTAGTCGCAGCGGTGCTGACGGCTTTGATAGTCGCGAGTGAGCGAAGTAGTAGCCTGCCAAACCCTGGCTTGATTGCCGTCGTATGGATCCTCGCGCTGGTCACGCTGATCGTGCTCTTTGCCAAAGGAGCGAGAGAACGTTGGGGAAGTAACATCGCGCTTGTGGCTTTCGCCGTCGTGCTTGGTTACTGGAGCCTGTTGGGATTTGCTCACGCGAGGGCCGTTGCGCGTGGGAATGCTGAAGCAGTACGGATCGCGACTGCAAATGGTGAGACTGTCTCGAGGCTTGCCGCGATGCCGAAACTCGCGAATCCTTTTCGCTGGGACTGCGTCTTCGAAAGTGATCGCGCGACTTATCGATTCGACCTCGGCCTGTTTGACGAGGCGCCGTCGGGCAGAATCGCTCGTTACGCGAAGGAGCCGGCGGAATTAAAGGCCACCGTTTCGCAGCAGCGACCAGCGCGAATTTTCTTAGGCTTCGCGCGTTTTCCCGTGATGCAACTCGCGGATACCGATTGCACCACGCGGACTCTCGTTCAATTGGCAGACTTGCGCTACACTGAGCCCGGCGAATCGCGCGGCACTTTTTCTCTTGACGTCCCGATCGATTGCCCGTGGGAACGATAGCAAGATGAACGAGACTAAAGAGTTTAATAGCCTTCCTGTCCTCTCAGAAGTACGAGAAGAACGCGAGCAGGCGCGAAGGGGAACTACAATTGCCAGTGTGCGAGTGTCGCCCGGTCCCTATCTCGCGCTCGCGAGCGTGGTGACATTCATTGCGGCGCTCATGCTGCGTAGTCATTACGATGCCGCAGCTTTGATCCTGGTGGCAGGCGCGTGGTTGATACTTCCTGTGCTTGCTCTGACGGATCGAATCGCTTTTGACGGACTCATGTTGCGGCGACAAGGCCCGCTCCCATCTTTTCTTCAGCTACTCTTCGGTTATCGCAAGCAACTTTCAGTAGACGATTTCGAGACTGTAGAGACTCAAGCTGTCCGCACCCTCCGGCGAGGCGGACGCGTTCGGTATCGCTATCGCACACAGATCACCGGAAAGGGCAAGGAGTTTGTGATCGTTTCCGGCGGTTACTACTACCGGCAGTTTGTGCGCGAGCTGTTTCCGCTGATCCACGAAAGCAAGCTGGACAATCGCAGCCGCGATTTGCGCGATTATCTAAACGACCCGAGTTTTCTGAATCGAAAGTCACAGTTATCGCAACTTGCTTCGTCAGACTTGCTTGACGTGTCAAGATCGGACTTCAAACTTCGCAGAAAGTTGAAGCGTCGCATTCAGGCTTCGGAAACTGCGGCGACGGCTGAAGAGATGGAAAGAGCGCGGCTCCTTCGTCGACTCGGAAATGAGCTGCGCGTTTCGGGTCGTTTGCGAGAAGCAGGTGAAGCGTTTCGTCGCGCGCTCAACGTGAGGCCGCATGGCGCCTGGCTAATTTATGACTTCGCGCGACTGTTGAGATCGCAAGCGAGCGCACAGGCAGATGCACGGCTGTTAACGAGAGCGCGAGCGGCGTTACGGCTCGCTTGTATTCGTGCAGAGAACGACGTGGTGCTGTTGCCGCTGATCGGCGAGAGTTTCTTGGAGTGCGGCGATGCGCGACATGCCCGGCGAGCGTTGCAGAAGGTGGTCGAGATCGATAGCGGTAACTTCAAAGCGCGCGTCGGACTCGCAGACATCGCGCTACGCGAAGGTAAGCTGGCCCACGTCATTCATCATTATCACGAGGCTGCGCGCGTCAGTTCCGAGCAGGCATTGGCGCGATATGCGAGGAGCGAAGGCGATTACTACATGCAGTTGAACAACGACGACGATTATCTTGCCGCGGAGCTGCGTCGAATCAACTGGCTGCAAAGCGTCACTCGCATTCGTCGTCTTGCATTGCGCGTGACGAATGCGAGTGTGCTGCTTGCATTGGTGAGCGGTTTTATCGATCCGGTCGCGGGAAGTTTTGGCTGGTCCCTCGCGTCGTCGGCATTAATCCTTTGGCTGTTGACCCTGCTCGGCACGCGCATGCTCTTCACGCGCTCTAAGCCTTTAACAGGATCATCATGATAATTCTGTCGACTGCTTCTTACGCTTCGCCGGTGCTTTCTTAGCGACCGGAGCGGGCGTGATCGTTCGCGCTTGTTGTTCCGCCGCTGACGCAACCGCGTACGCCTGCTGCGGCTCCGGATTCAGGAACGCATCCCAACGATATCGCGCACGCTCGCGTCCTTCACCCAAACGCTTGAACACCAGCTTCACAACCTCAGTAACGATCCAGTTGTGATAGAACTCGCCCACTGAAGCCAACTCCGCATCGGGTGCGGGATTCATGAAATCAATCGCGTACGGCACGCCGTCTTTGATCGCGAATTCCACGGTGTTGATGTCGTAGCCCAGCGCCGTGCAAAGCGTACGCACGTCTTTTGTCACTCGTTCCGCGAGCTCAGGCGCGAGATAGTCGGGATTGTGAACGTATTGCTCGCCTGACAGGTATGGCTTCCGCGGATCGTAAGCCATGATCATCACTTCCTGCTGGCCGACACAGTAACACCTGACAAACTGTTCGAACTCAATCGACTCCTGGAGCGTCATGCAAAGCGTGCCGGTCTTGTTGTACTCAGTCCAGAGCTCCTCGAGCGAATTGATCTTCGAGACGTTCTTCCAACCGCCGCCATCAAACGGCTTCATGAACGCCGGCAAGCCGACGTAGTCGACGATGCCCTGCCAGTCGAGTGGAAACTCGAGATTGCGCAAACTCTCGCTGACGATCCCCTCGATGTAGTCCTTCTGTGGCAGCAGCACCGTCTTCGGAATCGCCACTCCCAGTTTTTTTCCGAGTGAGTAGTTGAAGAACTTGTCGTCCGCCGACCACCAGAAGGGATTGTTGATGATGATCGTGCCTTCCAGCGCCATCCTCTTCAGCGTGGCGCGATAAAACGGGACCTCATGCGAGATGCGGTCGATAACCAGGTCATACTTCGGTGGGTCGTCGTATCGAACGCCATCGAGCTTGATGTACTCGGCTACGACGTCGCCACGGCCCTGTTCATTAATGCCTTTGATTATTGCCTCGGGAAACGTTTTTTCCCGGCCAACAAGCACTCCTACCCGCTTCATATTTGTTGAGTATCCTTTCCCGAAAAAAGAAGGAAAATACCCGCGTGCCTGTTGCTTGTCAAACAGGCATCCGTCACTGCAGCGGATGGCATCCATGCAATTGCATTGAGGACAGAAGGGGCTTTTTACCGGGCCTATGTTACAATTCGGCCTCAATGTCTGGCTTTCCCCGGTTGGCGCCGTCAAGAATGGCGATCTGAATTCAAGGAGAACGGTTACATTTGCTTCGTCGATTTCTGGCCCTCGTAGCTCTTGCTGCGTTCTTAGTCTCAATGGCCCTGGCCGGCCAAACACAAACTCGCCCGTCCAGTTCGCCAACGCCGGCGCCTCAACAAGAGACCAAGCAACAAGAGCCGAAACAAGAGCCTAAGCAAAACAACAATAAGCAGGACAGTAAATATACGGCGGAGCAGGTCGTCGAATCTGTCATCCTCGTCTACGGCACACGTCCGGCGCTCGATCACATCCGGCGTAACGGTGTCGAGCGCGGCAAGATAACTCGTTTTAACCCGGACGGTAATGCTGAAGAGGCGAACTACGAACGCCGTTTTGTGCGCGGCGAGAACCTCGACAAAGACAAGATTCGGCTCGATCAGAAGCTGCCCACGATGGAG
>DASSEB010000218.1:0-5904 GCA_035696765.1 Pyrinomonadaceae bacterium
ATCTCGGCAAGCTTCACGATCCCACGCAACTTCGTCGCGGCAGTCATACCCATCGACACGTGATCTTCTTTCCCGCCGTCAGTCGGCACGTTGTCGATGCTTGCAGGATGGGCCAGCACTCTCGCCTCGTTCAAGAGTGCGGCCGCACTCACTTGCAGCATCATGAAACCTGAAGAGATGCCCGGCTGTGGTGTCAGGAACGGAGGCAGTCCTTCATTCGAATCGGGATTTACGAGCCTGTCGATGCGCCGTTCTGTGATACTCATCAAGTCTGTCAAAGCGATTGCAGCGTAGTCAAAAACGAGTGCGAGCGGCGCGCCGTGAAAGTTTCCGCCCGACAGCACTTCGCCCGTGTCGGAAAAAACTAAAGGATTATCAGTCGCACTGCCGCTTTCAATTTCGACTACTTGCCGCGCATGGCTTAATGCTGTTCGGATCGCGCCGTGCACCTGCGGCATGCAGCGCAGGCTGTACGCGTCCTGCACACGCGGATCGTTATCCAGATGTGATTTACGAATCTCGCTGTCTTGCAGCAGTTCGCGCAAGTGAGCCGCGACTGCTGTCTGGCCCGCATGAGGACGCGCGGTGTGAATGCGCTCGTCGAAAGCCACGGGCGTGCCTTTGAGTGCTTCGAGCGTCATTGCGCCGGCAACGTCTGCAAGACGCACGAGCTGTTCGGCGCGATGGAGTGCGAGGGCGCCGACGGCGCCCATCGCTTGAGTACCGTTGAGCAGCGCGAGGCCTTCCTTTGCTTCCAATTGCAGCGCGGCAATCTGCGCGCGTTCAAGCCCCACAGCCGCAGCCATGCGTTGGCTTTTGTAAAAGACTTCTCCTTCGCCGATCGCCGCGAGGGCGAGGTGGGCGAGTGGCGCCAGGTCACCGCTTGCGCCGACGCTGCCCTTTTCCGGAATGACCGGCGTCACGCCCTTCTCGAGCATCGCGATCAGGGTCTCAATAACGAGCGGCCGCGCACCGCTAAATCCCGAAGCGAGCACGTTAGCGCGGAGCAGCAACATCGCCCGCGCTTCAGCCTCGGGCAACGGATCGCCCAAACCGCACGAATGACTGCGAACGAGATTCAGTTGCAACTGAATCAGGTCAGACCGATCGATACTCACGTCTGACAACTTTCCGAAGCCGGTGTTGACGCCGTAAACAGTGCGTCCTTGCGTGACGATGTCCTGGACTACCCGGCGCGATTGCTCAACGCGCGCGCGTGCTTCGGGCGCGAGAGTGACCTGCTCTCGGGCGTGAGCAACGTCTACGATTTGCTCGAGCGTAAGTTGTTGGCCATTGAGTTGAAGCATAGGAATAAAGAATCCACAGATTACACCGATTCAGTCAATCTGTGAAAATCTGTGGGATCTGTGGAGACGAACTGCGGGTTAAGGCACGCTGGGTCGCTTGTCAGGTGTTTCGGAGATGTCGATCTTTTTGAATTCGGCGGTCGTGGTGGGGCTGGTGCTGCCGCCGCTGCGCACACGTTGGCGCGCGCGTTTGGCGCGCACGGTCGTGCGTCGCTTGGTTTGGGTCGTCCAGTTTGTCATTCGCCTCAATGGTCGCAATGAGAACTCGTGCTGGGGCAGCACTTCCCCGGTCGCTTCGCGCAGTCTCACGGTGCCGATCGCAAAAACTGCTACCGCGGCATTGAACACGATGCCCACTACAAACACGATCCAGCCGGGAACTACGCCGACCGTAGCGCGTTCGATAAAAGAATTGAAGTCACGCGCCGGCAAGGGCGAGAGGTAAACTTTCAGGTTCCAACTCAACGCCAGCAGCGCAAAGATCCAGAGATAGTTGCGGCGCAAGCGACGCCCGACCGCCTCCCACTCGGTGATCGTGAAATGAGGCGTGGTCAGATCTGCCGCCAGGTGCTCCGCCCATGATTCGTCAACCGGCCTGTTTTCCGGCGCAAGTATGTTTGCGAAGTAGCCTGTTTCCAGAATCCTGACGCGACTCGACCAGATCTCGTAATAGCGATAACGGCGCGCTTCCATCAACAGAAAGATCGCCACCAGTATCGAATTGATCGGAATCACGAAGTGCGGATTGTTTGGAGAACTGAAGACGAACGAGAGCGTGGCGCCGGCAGTGATGACGGCCCAGTTCGTCGTCGTATCGAGACGGTTGCGCCAAGTGTTCGATCGTTGCACTTCGCCGCGATAGAAATGGATCATCGCGGTGTTGAATTCACCGGGCGACATGCGGCGCATTAATGCGGAGGGGGATTGGGCCGAGATGTCGGGCAGGGGCTCAACCGGCGGTGGCGTTCTGAGCCTGCCGGTCATCCTTTCTGTCGACAGTTGACCGCTACCTCGTTGGCTTGCTTCGGTGGACATGGACCCGATCGATGGAGCGAGCTACCAGACTGGAGCGCGGAACTCCGGAAACTGATAATAGCATGCGCGGCCACAAAGAAGAGAAAAGAGCGCCACAAAAAGGCACAAAATGCACAAAAC
This sequence comes from Pyrinomonadaceae bacterium, assembly GCA_035696765.1. Taxonomy (GTDB): domain Bacteria; phylum Acidobacteriota; class Blastocatellia; order Pyrinomonadales; family Pyrinomonadaceae; genus PSRF01. The sequence goes on from DASSEB010000218.1 coordinate 2,463, forward strand.
GTATTGGAGAGCCAATTCAACTCTCAGCCGACCTCGAGTCTCTGCTCAAATCAATTTTCCTTTTTGTGCTTTTTGTGCCTCTTTGTGGCTACTGTGCTTCTGCTTTTGTCCCTCTTTGTGGCAAAATCTCGTGGCCGTTTTGGATGACTGATATCGACGTTTACTGGATGCAGCAGGCGCTGGCCGCCGCTCGCGAGGCGCAGGCAAGCGGCGAAGTGCCCATCGGCACTTGTATCGTCAGCGAAAATAAACTCGTCGCTGTTTCCGGAAACCGCACGCGAACCGACTGCGATCCCACAGCTCACGCTGAAATCGTTGCTCTCCGCGAAGCCGCCGGTAAGCTCGGCAATTACCGGCTGACGGGCGTGGATGTTTACTCGACGATTGAACCGTGCGCGATGTGCGCCGGAGCGATGATACAAGCGCGGGTGAGGCGTTTGGTGTACGGTGCGCCCGACGAACGCGCAGGCGCGGTGATAAGCCGGTTTCGCATCTGCGACACAGATTTTTTGAATCATCGCATCCAAATCAGTGCGGGCGTTTTGGAAGCGGAATGCCGGGCGCTGATGCAGGAGTTTTTCCGGAACCGGCGAACAGAATAATACGCGGAGAGGTCGCATAGTGGATTAGTGCACCGGTCTCGAAAACCGGAGTGGGTTAACGCCCACCGTGGGTTCGAATCCCACCCTCTCCGCCACGAAGATTAGCCACAGAAAGCACAAAATTAATTTTTGTGATCAGGAGAGGTGCAGGAGTGGTTGAACTGGCAGCACTGGAAATGCTGTGAACGGGAAACCGTTCCGTGGGTTCGAATCCCACCCTCTCCGCCAGTACTCTCTCGATCCCCCGCAACTAAAAACCAGGGGAATAATCGATGAGCGACGATAAATTAGCGATTGAAGAAGCGAGACGCGCGGCCCAGCACGAAACCGTAAAGAGCCAGGTTGAAGGCGAGGTCCAGAGCGAAATCAGTGAACGCGCCGCCGTGAAGGCAACGCCCGGTGAAGCGCAGAGAATCGATCAAGTCGCCGGCGAGTTTCGTTCGAAAGCAGTTAACGAGGTCATTGACACTGAGCGCGAAGTGCAGCGCTCGCGAGGACTCGCGCGAGTCTCGCAAGTTATCGATTACATCTTTTATGTGATCTACGCGCTGCTGGCGATGCGTTTCCTGCTGGCTTTACTTGCGGCGCGCAGTACTGCAGGCTTTGTGCGCTTCGTAGTCGCCGCGAGTAATCCGTTCTACGAACCGTTTCGCGGCATCGTCGGGAGCCCGCAGACGGATGGCGGCCACACGTTACTGCTGCCGGTCGTAATCGCGCTGGTTGCGTATGTGTTGCTGCACCTGTTAATCAATGCGGCGCTCAGAATGTTCGCGCACCGGAAGACGGAAATATAAGCGCCCGCAATTGACAACGAGTTATCAGATCCCGGGCTCCGCACAACGCTCGCCTTGCGAACCCCGCCAGGCCGGGAACGGAGCAACGGTAGCAACGGCAGCGTGTGTTGCGGGAAAGTCCGGGGTCTGGCCAGTTCGGTCGGAGTAGTCTCACACTAGTTTCTCCCCATTGGCTAACCAGACAGAGGAGGATTCCCGATGAAAAAGCTTGCGACAGCCACTGGGTCCGCCATCCTGCTAGTACTCAGTGCGTTCTCCGTATTCGCACAAAGCGACTCTCGCGAAAAAACCCTGAAAGAAATCGAAGCGAAACGCGCGGAGCTCGCCGCACTGGAAAAACGTTTCCTGTCGCCATCGGAAGAGGATAAGGCGACGTATGCTGACTTTCTCCGCCAACCTGATACCGGGCTGACTCGTTTGTTACCGCGCGAAAAATATGACAATGATAAAACCCTGACGATTCGCGGTGGCGGCGCTTATTACTCTTTCTCGCGCCTCACTCACGAATACGGCTACGGCAGCGACATCGAGCTCGCCCAGGGCTTTTTATCGACAGGATTCGCCGGCGCCGATTACGGATTACTGACCAGCTACGGCAACATTCCACTCGAAGACATAACGGTGGAGGGTGTTCCGTTCCTCGCTAATTATGTCCCTGCTGAGGAACTACCAAAGGCGAGAGTTGAACAACGCAAGTGGGGGGAGAGTTCTACAGTCGACGATATAACCTATACTCGGCGACTACCGCTCAAGAAAAACTCGACTTACCTGCTTCGATCTGTTAACTACGACAATTCAGATGTGCTGGTCGCTTTCAAAGTCGTGCGTGTGGACGACGACGGCAGCGCGACCATTCTTTGGAAGCTGTTGAAAAAATATCCGACCCCGAAACTGGCCAGAAAGTAAAACGAAACCGATTCCTATGGCCTATCAAGTAATCGCTCGCAAGTGGCGTCCCCAGACCTTCGACGAAGTAACAGGCCAGGAACCGATCACTCGCACACTCCGCAATGCTATCGAGCATCAGCGGCTGCATCACGCTTATCTTTTCTCGGGCGCGCGTGGCGTTGGTAAAACTACCAGCGCCCGCCTGCTCGCGAAGGCGCTGAACTGTCACAAAGCCAAACAACCGACACCAACTCCGTGTCGTTCCGACGATCCCGATCAGTGTTCGTCGTGCCGCGAGATCACGGAGAGCCGCTCGATCGACGTGCAGGAGATCGACGCCGCGTCAAACACGGGCGTCGACAACGTGCGCGACGCCATCATCGCGAGCGTCGGCATTGCTCCCGCGCGCGACCGCTACAAGGTTTTCATCATCGACGAAGTCCACATGCTTTCCGGCGCGGCTTTCAACGCGCTCCTGAAAACTTTGGAAGAGCCGCCGCCGCGCGTCGTGTTCATCATGGCCACGACTGAGCGCCACAAAGTTCCGGAAACTATTCTGTCGCGTTGCCAGCAGTTTGAGTTTCGCACGATCGCCACCGCGAAGATTCTTGAACGTCTCAAACTGATCGCGAAGGCCGAGAAGATCTCTGTGCCTGACGATGCCCTGCGCGAGATCGCGCGCACCGGCGAAGGCTCGATGCGCGACGCGCAGTCGGCGCTGGACCAGGTGATCAGTTTCGCGGGCGAGAAGATCACGAAAGAAGACGTCGAGACGGCGCTCGGCGTTGCGGGCGCCGACATTCTCAAACGCATTGTCGACAGCATCGCCGAAAACAAACCCGCGGAGGCGATTGCGGCGGTCGACGACATCGTGATGCGCGGTCACGATCTGCGAAACTTCTGCCGCGATCTGCTCGCGCACTTCCGCGATCTGCTGGTGACAAAAGTTTCCGGCAATGAAGAACTGCTGGAGTCGGCAGTCTGCGAACCGCAAGAGCTCAAACGCCAGGCGGACTTATTTTCCGAGTCGGACCTCGTGCGGTTTTTTCATTCGCTCGCAGAGACCGAAACAAAACTGCGCGCGGCGACTCAGCCTCGTTACCAGTTGGAGATCGGGATTGTAAAACTGATGGAGCTGCGTGGCGTTGAAAGCATCAG
>DASSEB010000219.1:0-2317 GCA_035696765.1 Pyrinomonadaceae bacterium
GGCAGCTCCACCGCAACGGTGACCTTACCTGCTGGTGAGATCGATCGGATCAGAATCAACGTGACGCTGATCAAAACAGCGCCCGGCTGGCGAATCAACAGGGTTGCGTGCGCTAATTGAGCCACAAATATTTCAGCCACAAAAAGGCACAAAAGGCACAAAATTAAGAAAATTCTTTTGTACTTTTGTGCTTTTAGTGGCCTAAGTCTTCGAATCGTTCGTTACCAATCCGGTATCGCTGCCAGTCTTTGTAGTCGAAGTGCCACCACTCCGCTTCGTACACCGTAAAGCCTTCAGCCTCCATCGCAGACCGCAAGAGATCGCGATGCCAGCGTTGCAGCGACGTGCCGCCGGGATAATTTGGATGAGCACGATCCGTAGTTTCATCGTACGTGCTGACCATCTCGACCGGCTTTCCTGACTTCAGATTGTAGAGCGACAGGTCCACCGCAGCGCCGCGATTGTGACGCGACCCCTTCGAGGGATCGGCCACGAAGATTTTCTTATCCTGCGGGGTTGCGTCCCAAAACACCTTCGTCACATACCACGGGCGATAACCATCATGAACGAGCAGACCGTAGCCCAACGCTTTCAGTTTGCGATTGACGCGAACCAGCGCCTCGGCCGGCGCGCGTTGGAGAAAAGCGCGCGGTTGAGAATAGAAGACTGTGCCAAACAGATTGTTCGTCGTCGCGTAACGGACATCGAGCTTGATCGCCGGATCGAGTTTCTTCAGCTCGACGAGATCCGTGGGCAGAAAGTCTCCAGTCTCTTTCGGCGGTTCGGCCTGCAATGCCTCCTTGAGCAAAACCCGTACGGGTCGTACTGGCTTGACTTTGAGTTGACTGGCGCCCTCTTCCGGACCGAGTGGCTTGCGCGTGTAGATGACATTGTCGCTCTTAAGGTGCGACACCTTACCGTTTCGATCGCGGTAGAACGCATTCTCAGAGAGCTCACGCATTGGACCAGCGCCGGCTGCTTTCGATAACGCGTAGAGCTTTTGATCTTTCTCGAGAACAATCAGTGTGTCATTGTCCCCTGCGTATTCGCCGATCAACGCCAGCCACGCGTCCGGTGCCGGAGACGGTTTAGGTTGCTGAGCGATCGCGGCTGCAGTGAGGAATAGTGGGATGATAAAAACGAAGATTGAACGAGGTCTCATAAAACGAATCAATAAGTCGAACTGAACCGCAGAAGATTGCCCGCGAGAGCAAACCACAACACCCCAAGGCACGCGAGCACCATTATGGTCGCAGATAATTTGCCCCAAATGCGCCTTCGTGGGCGAATCCACGCAAGGACAGCATTAATAAGAACAACCAGAGTTCCCACCGCACCAAGTACGCCAACGATCTGAATCAAGCGAAACCATGTCGCGCCGCGATCGCCGAAGACCTCGAGATGAGTAAGGCCGTACATTGTAAGCCCGAATAGCGCCGCGATGAAGATCAGATCGAGTAAGAAGACAAGGCGCACTCCGATGCGAAGCAATAGTTCACTGGCAGTTAACTCCAACCTGTGACCGTAGCGTCTTCTCACGAACCACGCCACCGGCCACAGTATAAGCGTAAGCAACATAAGGCCGAGCGAAATTCCCAACACGGTTAACAGCAGCTTTCCGTTTTCAAGGCTGCCGACGCGTTGGCCCACAAAGAACGGGTACGGCAGGACCATCTGCATGTGTCCACTCTGATCCGGCTTGAAAATCAGTTTGTCCTGACCGCCGCGCTCTACAAAGGTCATTGGGCCAACTGCCTGCCAACGCTTTGGCTTTCCGTTCGCGCCCGTAAGCTGCGGTACTTCGATATCGCCGTCTCCAACCGCCGACACTGCGAATTGACCGAGTAATGATGCCGCTTTCAAAAACGAGGAATCACTACGCCTGCTCAGCGTATACGTGCCGGATGCCGCGTTCGCATCCTCCTTCGCCGTCGCAGCAGCCGTCGCAGCGGGTATGTACGGATAGTAGCGATCGAGAAACGCCTGCCAGAGATTTATTCTGCCGGAACTGTCGCCGCGACCGGCACTGTTGTACGAAACAAAGAACCCGAGTTTCTGATCCAATACCAGGTGCAGATCGCTATGAAAGTAAACCGTGTCACCGCCAGGGCCGATGATGCGATGTCCGTTACGCGACTCTTCGTAGAAGCCATAACACATCGCATTCGCGCCATCGTCGAGCGCAAACAAACGGCTGTGCATAAGCTGCGCTGTCTCGGGTTTTAGTATGCGCGTGCCGCCCAACTGGCCGTCAGCCAGGTGCGCCATCATGAACTGGGCCACGTCTGTGGCACTACTACTCAAGCTGCCCGCGGGA
>DASSEB010000220.1:0-5132 GCA_035696765.1 Pyrinomonadaceae bacterium
GATCGGAATGTTCGCCATTAGTCTCGTGCTCTCACGAAAAAGTGACTTCGGCAGAATTGTTAGTCTCATTCTTTCGCTCTTCTGGATTTGGATGGGGATCGTCTATCACTTATGGTTCTTCAGCGCGATTAACAAAGCCGCTCCAGTCTTCGCCGCCTTCTTTGTCTTGCAAGCGGTTATCTTTTTCATCGTGGGAGTTTTGAAGCACCAGTTGAAGTTTCGCTTTAGTCTGAATTTTTATGGCATTGTCGGGGGCGTATTTCTCCTCTACGCACTCATCGTCTACCCGGTGTTTGGATATTGGCTCGGCCATAGATACCCTGCCGCACCAACATTCGGTCTCCCGTGCCCGACGACGATATTTACTTTCGGCCTGTTGCTCTGGACCAACCGGCGAGTTCCTCTTTACGTTTTAGCTATACCACTAGCCTGGACGTTCCTCGGCTTCTGGGCCGCGATCTCCCTGCGAATGATTGAGGACTTGGGATTGTTGATGGCGGGATTGATCGGATCAATGGTAATCATCTTCAGAGACACATCTATCCCGCAGGCGAGCGCGAACCTTTAGGCCCTAACTTTTCGCTAACTGATTCGCTGCCGGCGTCGCGGTGTACAACGCGTCTCTCCACTTTCATTCCAACGCCTGGGCTATGGCTGAAGTGATGGTTGAATGTGATATTTCTGCTCGCGTGGCTGGACGCGAGTACCATCGGTAATTTCGTTCGCTGGGTTAACGATCAATTCCTCGTCTGCATCGACACCGCTGTTGATTTGCGCTGCGAAGGGAGTGCGCTCGCCAATTTCAACGGTGCGCAGACGTCCCGGTAAAAGACGTTCCCACTCGTTGGAACATCCAAGCCACCGAGGATGTTAAGCAGAGTCGACTTGCCGCTGCCCGACGCACCCAGCAATACCACCAGCTCGCCTTTGTAAAGCTCCAGATTTACGGATCTCAACGCATGGACGTCGATATCTCCCATGCGGTAAGCCTTCGAGAGCTCGCGCGCAGTGAAGACCGCTTCAGTGATTTCCGGTTGCGGTAAGAACTGGTTCACATTTGCTCGAGGTGCAAGAGTCATACCCCCGAACCAGAAGACCGACTTAATGAGATTTGAGGGTGATAAGTCGTAGAAGAATTGACAACTTACTGCTTCTCTGCGGGCTTTCGCGCAACAAATGGGAACTTTACGCAGGGGCCGCTCACTCTTCCGCATCGTTTGCAATATTCGGCTTAAAACTAGCTCGTCAGCTCGGCACAAGCGTTGCCAACCAATTCGTGAAGGGAGGCGCTATTATGATTGCTATTCAAAGAATTCTCTGTCCCACAGACCTCACGACGGAGTCTGATGAGGCCTTGCGTTATGCGGTGGCGCTGTCATCCGCCTACAACGCGAAACTTTTCGTTCTCTACTGCAAGAAGACGGGAGTCAATAATAACGGCCACGCCCAAGGTGGTGAAACGACTCCACTGTTTATTGCCTCACTCGGTCCAAACCTTGGCTTGAAGAGTATTTCCGAGCTGAATTGGGAAGGTTTGGTCGCTGAGAACGTGGATGATGTTGGAAGGACCATCGTACGCGAGGCAGCGAAACACGAAGTGGATTTGATTGTAATGCGTTCTCGCCGTCGACCTCGCGCGGCCGCACTGCTTGGGTCGACCGCTGAAACAGTGTCCCGCACCGCCCCTTGTTCCGTGCTGATAACACACCCACAGGAACGCGAGTGGGTCAGCTTTTCAGCCGGAGAGATCGATCTCAACCGGATTCTTGTAGCGCACGATTTCTCCGCGCACTCCGAACTAGCGTTCAAGTACGGCGTTTCGCTGGGCCAGGAATACCAGGCTGAGTTGCACCTGCTCCACGTTCTCAGCAAGGACGAACGTGACCAAACGGAAGTTGCATGGGCCCAGGCGGGCAGCGAAAGCAACTACAAGAGCGCTGCTCTTCAGTTGCAGGCGGCCGTCCCGAACGAGGCATTTCTCTGGTGCAAGGTTGTTAACGCGGTGAGCTCTGGTAAGACGTACGAGGAGGTACTGACCTATGCGAAGGAGCACGACATTGACCTCATCTGCATGGGCGCAAGCGGTACGCGCTTTATTCTCGGAGTGCTCTTCGGTTCAAACACCGATCGCGTTTTGCGACAAGCCCCTTGTCCGGTCTTGATCGCGCGTCAAACGAAGACTGTAGTGACTCAATCAACAAAGTGAGAAAGATCGGAATTGGCGAAAGCTGTCATTAACGGAAAAGTTCATGAGTTTGAGCCTGGTGTTTCGATCCTGAAAGCGTGCCGCGATCTTGGTATCGATATTCCCACGCTCTGTCATGATGAACGATTGAAACCGATCGGCAGTTGTCGCATGTGCCTGGTAGAAATCGATAGAAAGCCACATCCCCTCACAGCGTGCAATACCCTGCTCACGGACGGGATGGTGATCTCAACTCACACTCCAGCGCTCGAGACTGAGCGGCGCATGCTTCTAAAGATGCTGGCCCAGGATCATTCCGCGGATGGTCTAAAAAGAACTCCTGAGAAACCGTTCTACCGTTACGCCCGGGCATACGGATTATCCGAAAGCGACTTCACCGGATCGTCTGAGCCGCACTTGCTTGACGACTCACATCCTTATATTCACGTCGACATGTCGCAGTGCATTGTTTGCTACCGCTGTGTCCGTATTTGTGATGAGGTGCAGGGTCAATTCGTTTGGCAAATCGTCAACAGGGGCCACAAAACACGGATTGTTCCGGATTCAGGGACCACGTTGCGGGAGAGCTCATGCGTGAGTTGCGGCGCTTGCGTGGATACTTGCCCAAGCGGAGCGCTGGAAGACAAGTCACTTCTCGCCTGCGGAATGCCGGCACGCTGGACCAGAACGACGTGTCCCTATTGCGGCACCGGCTGCGAGATGGATGTTGGCACAAGCAAGAATCGTATCGTCTCAATAAAGCCCCTACTTGATGCGCCGGTGAGTCGTGGTCATCTTTGCGTGAAAGGTCGCTATGCGTTCGATTTTGTCTCCGCCCCCTATCGGATCACGAAACCGATGATTCGTAAAGGAGACAAATGGCAGCAAGTGACGTGGGACGACGCCGTCTCTTTCATCGCCGAATCCCTGCAACGGATTTCCGAAAAGTATGGACCAGATAGCATCGCGGTGCTGGGCTCCGCCCGCGGAACGAATGAGGAGAATTACCTCGCACAAAAATTCGCGCGCGTGGTAGTCGGTACAAACAATGTCGATTGCTGCGCGCGAGTCTGCCATACGCCTACGGCCGCGGCGATGAAACTGATGCTCGGCACGGGCGCGGCGACAAATTCTTACAACGACATCGAGAAAGCCCGAACGATTCTCGTCTGTGGGGCGAATGCAACCGAGAACCATCCCATAGCCGGCGCAAGAATCAAGCAAGCAGCTTTGAAGGGGGCGAATCTGATCATCATCGATCCCAGACGAATCGAGCTTACTCAGTACGCCGCGATTCATCTGCAGCCACGGCCCGGCACCAACATTCCGCTCCTGAACGCAATGGCTTGCACGATCGTTGAAGAGCAACTGTTTGACCGTCAGTTTACGACTGAACGCGTGGCCGAGTGGGATGAGTTCTGCCACTTCATTAAGGAGTTTTCTCCGGAGAAGGTTGAGGCTGATTGCGGAGTCAAAGCAGAACTGATCCGAAAAGCCGCTCGACTCTACGCCGGCGCCAAACCGTCAATGTGTTTTCATGGTTTGGGAGTGACCGAACACACGCAGGGTACTGAAGGAGTCATGTGCCTGGTCAATCTCGCTCTCCTTACCGGAAACATTGGCAAGCCGGGCACCGGCATTAACCCGCTACGTGGCCAGAACAACGTCCAGGGCGCGGCACACATGGGCTGCGATCCTGGCATTCTCACCGGCAGTGTTTCTTTGAATGATGCGCGACCACTGTTTGAAAGTGTTTGGGGCGCATCAATTCCGCGGAAGCAAGGTCTCAACCTGCTCGAAATGATGGACTCTGCCACTACCGGCAAGCTAAAAGCTCTATGGGCCATCGGTTACGACATTGCCTTGACCAACGCTAATACAACTGCAACTGAGCATGCATTGCGATCTCTTGAATTCGTCATTGTCCAGGACATGTTTATGAACGAGACCGCTCGACAATTTGGATCAGTGTTTCTGCCTGCGGCTTCCTCCTTTGAAAGAGACGGGACTTTTATGAACGCCGAGCGCCGCATTCAACGTGTCCGTAAGGCGATGGAGCCCGTCGATCAATCAAGGCCTGACTGGGAAATAATTTGTGCGATCGCTAAGGCGATGGGCAAAGGAGAGTTTTTCAGATACGGCTCTGCTGAAGATATTTGGAATGAAATCCGTTCCGTTTGGCCCGCCGGCCGTGGCATCACTTATGAACGGCTTGACGGTGGCGGTTTGCAGTGGCCTTGTCCAGACGATGGTCATTCTGGAACTGAAGTAATGCACACACAGAGCTTTCCGCTTGGCAAAGCAGCGCTTCGTCGCGTTCCTTATCGACCAACTGATGAAATTGTTGACGAAGAGTTTTCTTTTCTGCTGATTACCGGAAGAACTCTCTACCAGTTCAACGCCGGAACGATGACGATGCATACAGCAAATGTGAAGCTGAGACCCGCGGATGTGCTCGACATATCTTCCGAAGACGCGAAACGACTGAAACTTCACGAGGGAGAGCGCGTGCGAATCCGCAGTCGTTACGGTGAAGCGACACTGACAATTCGAATTACGTCAACTATGAAACCGGGAGAGTTGTTTGCGACGTTTCACACTGCAGAAGTATTTCTCAATCGCGTGACCAGCCCCCATAGAGATCGATACGTAAAGAGCCCGGAATACAAGGTGACGGCTGTGAAGATTGAAAGGGTAAACCAGGAAAGGTAAAAGAAGATGAGTGCTCAACAACTACAACATTCAAAATACGGATTCAGTAAAACAGTTGATCTTGCTTACGAAGACGCAGTCGAAAAGGCGCGCGCCGCGCTCAAGGCGGAAGGCTTCGGTGTCCTCTGTGAAATCGACATCAAGGAAAAGCTGAAAGAGAAGCTAGGCGTGGATTTCCGCAACTATGTGATCCTCGGCGCCTGCAATCCTCCTCTGGCATACAAGACTCTGCAAC
>DASSEB010000221.1:0-12936 GCA_035696765.1 Pyrinomonadaceae bacterium
GGAAATCTCGCTGACAACTCCAAAGTTCCAGTCGTCGGCTTCATCGCACACATGGACACGTCGCCGGCTGTCTCCGGTGAAAACGTCAACGCGATCGTTCATAAGAACTACCAGGGCGGCGACATCACGTTGCCGAAAGATCCGACTCAGGTGATCACGGTGGAGAAGAATCCGGTGCTGAAAGGGTTGATTGGCGACGACATCATCACCGCAGACGGCACGACACTGCTCGGGTCAGACGACAAAGCAGGCATCTCCGAGATCATGACGATGATCGACACGCTGCGCCAGAATCCGCAAATCAAACACGGCACGCTCGCGATCGCTTTCACGCCCGATGAAGAAGTTGGCACTGGTATCGAGAAGTTTGACGTGAAAGGTTTCGGCGCAAAGGTGGCTTACACCGTGGATGGTGAGGAACTCGGCGAGATCAGCGACGAGACCTGGAGCGCGCGCACCGCCACCGTCACGTTTCAGGGCAAGAGCACGCACCCGGGAACTGCCAAGGGGATCATGATCAATGCGATGTACGCGATCGCCGACTACCTCGGCAGATTTCCGCACGACATGTTGCCGGAAACGACTGAAGGCCGCGTCGGGTTTGTTCATCCGTATGCGGGCACGATCGACGTCGAGACTTCCAACTTAAAGATTTTGCTGCGCGACTTTGACATCAGCGGACTCGACGCCAAGGAGAAGTTGTTGCGCGACATGGTGGCGCAGACGGCAGCGAAGTTTCCGGAAGTGAAGATCACGATCGACGTTAAAGAGAATTACAAGAACATGAAGGAAGTGCTGAAGGACTTCCCTGAGTTGACGAACAACGCGATGGACGCAGCGAAACGTGCCGGGCTCAAGCCGTTTCTGAAACCGATTCGCGGCGGCACCGACGGCTCGCGGCTGACTTTTCAGGGATTGCCGACGCCGAACCTTTTCACGGGCGGCGCAAACTTTCATGGCAAGCTCGAATACAACTCGCGCCGTGGATTGGAGAAGTCAACTGAGACGTTGATTTATCTCGTGCAGATCTTCGCGGAGAAGAGTTAACACAGATTACACGGATGAAATCATGACTCACAGCGGATATGTAGCGTTGATTGGCCGTCCAAATGCAGGCAAGTCAACGCTGCTGAATCGACTCGTGGGCCAGAAGATCGCCGCCGTCTCCGACAAGCCTCAAACTACACGCTTCAGGATTAAGGGCGTCATCACGAAACCCGAAGGTCAGGTCGTTTTTGTCGACACGCCGGGCGTGCATCAACCGGGTTACGAGCTCAACCGCCGCATGATGGCCGCTGTTCAGGACGCGCTGCTCGGTGTCGACCTCGTTTGCCTGATTCGCGACGCCTCAGTCTCGACCGGCAACGGCGATCGCTTTGTGCTCGATCTCGTCAAGCGATCCGACAAACCCGCCCTCCTGCTGCTGAACAAGATCGACAAACTCGAAGACAAATCCGCGCTGTTGCCTTTGATCGATTGGTACCGCAATGAACACGAGTGGCGCGAGATCGTTCCCATTTCAGCGCTCAAGAACGAAATGACGGATGTCTTGATCGAAAGTTGTTTGCGGCACCTGCCCGAGGGTGAACCGGTATTTTCCGAAGATGAACTGACTGATCAATCGTTACGCGTCCTCGTTTCTGAAATCGTGCGCGAGCAGGTGCTGCACGCGACCGGTGATGAGATCCCTTACGTCACGGCGGTTATGACTGAACGGTTCGAAGAAGTGCGCGAAGACTTCTCGCGGATCTACTGCGTGATCGTCGTCGAGCGCGCTTCACAAAAGAAGATCATCATCGGCAAAGGCGCCAGCCGTTTGAAAGAGATTGGCACGCGCGCGCGCCGGGAGATCGAGAGTTTGCTGGGCCATCGCTGTCATCTCGAGCTGTTTGTTAAAGTCGAAGAAGACTGGCGTAATAAGGACGCGCTGCTGGACGAGTTCGGATTAAATTGAGCCACAAAGAGGCACAAAATGCACAAAAGTTTAATACCACCATTCTGTGCTTTTTGTGCCTTTTTGTGGCTGATTTTTGAGGCAAAGCTTTGAGTACATGGTATGCGCTCGATGTCGACGTTGAGCCGGACGCGTGCGAGGCTGTCGAGTATGCGTTGATGGAAGCCGGTGCGCTGGGAACTGAGACGAGTGATCGCACAGTCACGGGTTACTTTGATGAGATTCCCGGCCGCGAACGCGTCCGCAACGAGGTGTTCGATGCGCTGCGTATTTACGAACTTCCTTCGTCTTCAGTGCGCAATATGAACGTGCGTGAAGTCGCGCAGCGTGATTGGCTCGCGGAGTGGAAGGAAAACTGGCAACCCGTCGAGGTTGGACGATTCATAATCGCGCCGCCTTGGTCGGAGATCGATAACAGACCTGATCGTTTGATTATTCGCATCGAACCTGGGATGGCGTTCGGCACCGGCACTCACGAGACCACGCGTCTGTGCCTTCAGGCGATACAGAAACACTTCTCGGGCGGCAGTTTTCTTGACGTCGGAACCGGCACCGGCATCCTCGCGATCGCCGCCGCAAAACTCTTTCCCGAAGCTCGTATCGATGCGTTCGATACAGATGAAGAGGCGATTGCGATCGCGCGTGACAATGCGAGCGCGAATGACGTCTCCGTCGAATTCCACGTGGGTTCAGTCGACGAGGGCACGGCTTCCGCCGACCTCGTCTGCGCAAATTTGACGGCTGACGTGATCGTCGAAATGATGCAAACGCTCGTGAGTTTAACCTGCGGCAAGTTGGTCCTTTCCGGGATTCTCGAGACGCAGATCGATCTGGTCCAGGCCGCACTTCATAACTGCGGAATAGACGATTTCGAGATCGAGCAGGACGGCGAATGGGTTTCCCTGATCATTTAGACTCATGACTCGACGAAGATTTTATGCACCGCCGAGTGCCTTCGCGAAGCAAACCGTGAGGCTTACGGCCGACGAAGCGCGTCACTTGCGCGAGGTGTTGCGGTTGAAAACGGGCGACGAAGTTTCTGTCTTCGACGGCGTGGGACGTGAGTTTCGCTGCACGGTTTTCGATGCCCGGCGCGATTGGGCGGAGCTTCGGATCGAGTCGGAAATTGAGCCCGCCAAACCTGAGTCACAGTTGCAGCTCACTTTGTGCGTCGCGCTGTTGAAGGGTGAGAAGTTTGATCTTGTCGTGCAGAAGGCAACGGAGCTTGGTGTTACGAAAGTAGTGCCACTGATCACGCGTCATGCCGACATCCACTTGCGCGACGAAGCAGACGCGACGAAACGCGTCACGCGTTGGCAACGGATCGCGTTGGAAGCGGCGAAGCAGTCGGGAAGAGCGTTTGTGCCGGAAGTCAGCGCGCCGGTCGCGTTTGCGAAGTTGTTGGCTGATACAAGTGATGAGGTGCGCGTCATGTTTTCCGAACGCGGCGGAGGACCGATGAGTAGTCTCACGTCTTCGCAGAGCGTCACGGCGCTGGTTGGCTCGGAAGGCGGCTGGTCTGACGAAGAGATCGAGCAAGCCGCGTCGCAGGATTTCCGGATCGTTACCCTCGGCGGCCGCATCCTGCGCGCCGAAACCGCAGCGATAACCGTCACCGCACTGCTGCAATACCTCTTCGGCGATCTGGGCCGCAGATAAACCAGTCGGGTTTCCTTTGCGCGTTTGCGCCTTTGCGTGAGATCATCTACTCCACCGGAACAAAGAACCGAAGGGGGTCGTTTCTTCGTCATGGCAATCGATAAAGATGGTGCAGTTGAAAATGCTCGCAAGGATTTGGCGAAGCGGTTGAAGATCGACGCCGGCGACGTCAAAGAGCGCTCGATCGAAGACCACGATTTTCCGGACATGTCGCTCGGCGCGGCCGAGGACGGCGAAATGAGCGGGCAGATGATCACGCGCGGCTGGCGCATCCGCCTCGAAGCGCAGGGAAAAACTTACGAATACCGCGCGGACAAGAACCAGGTTAGGGCCTATAACTTCAAAGGCAAGAATTATCGCGTCTAAGCCCCGTTAAAGCTTTGACTAGCAGTAAGAGGTACCACCATGAACCGCAATAACATCTTCATCCATCTCGCGCTGGCGTTTGTCCTCATTCTCGTGGCCGCGTTCGCGGGCCAACTCAACCGGTGGCAGAAGCAGTGGAAATCGCACGTGCGGATCGTGCCCATGGAAAAGAAGCGACCGACGACCACGACAGAGGTTGCGCTTACTGAAACCCGTAGCTTCGGCAGACCGGAAGTGCTGGTCAAGTTCCGGAGCGGCGTGAGCCAGGCGACGATTGAAAGCCTGACTGCGCGTTTTCATGACACCGTCGAGGACCGCATCGAGAACGCCCCGGGTTGGGAATCGATTGACGACCTGGATAACGCGGACGCAGCGGCGGTCGTTGCGGAGTACAGCCGTCTGCCTGAAGTGGAATACGCCGAACCGAATTTTGAGATCGAGTTGCCTGACTCGATCGATGGACCACTCGTGCCCGTGCTTCCTCACGATCCGCAGTTTAATGATCAATGGGCGCTCGCCAACTCAGGCCAGCGCGGTGGCAAGGAAGGCGCAGACATCAGCGCCACGCTTGCATGGGCCACCACGACCGGCAGCGAGAAAGTCGTGGTCGCAGTGCTCGATAGCGGCGTCGATTACACGCACGAAGATCTCGCGTCAAACATGTGGGTACGCCCGGCCGGCATGGCGCCATACCGCGACGCCGAACTCGGGATCGTCGACGATCTGAACGGTTTCAACGCGGTGGATAACGCTTCTGATCCGATGGATGAAAACGGTCATGGAACGCATTGCGCGGGCATCATCGGTGCTGAAGGTGAAAACAATCTCGGGATTGCGGGCGTGAACTGGAAGGTCCAGATCATGCCGCTGAAGTTTATGAACGCGGGCGGTTTCGGCACGACGAAAGACGCGATCGAGGCGATCAATTACGTGATCGAGCGGAAGAAGGCGGGCGTGAATGTTCGCATCATCAGCGCGAGCTGGGGTTCAACGCAGCGGTCTCGCGCGCTCGAGGAAGTAATTCGCAAAGCTTACGAGAACGACATTTTGTTTGTCGCTGCAGCGGGGAACGCGAGTGTCAACAACGATCGTTCACCGCATTACCCGTCCAGCTACAACGTGCCGAACGTGATCAGCGTGGCGGCGTTGGATCGACACGACGCGCTGGCATCATTCTCTAATTACGGAGCGAAGAGTGTGGCTGTCGCAGCGCCGGGCGTGGACATTCTGAGCACGTGGTTGGGGAATGCGTACGAGGAGAAATCAGGGACATCGATGGCGACGCCGGTGGTTGCGGGTGTTGCAGCCCTCGTGCTGTCCGAGCACCCGCGCATGTCTGTTGACGATTTGAAGAAGAAAGTGCTCGCGTCAACTGACCCGATCGTCGCACTGAAAGGCAAGACGGTAACCGGTGGCAGGATCAACGCCGCGAAGGCTCTGGAAGACTAACCACGGATGACACGGATTTAAGAACGGATAACGCGGATTTAAGGCTGGGTTAGTTTCTTCTTGCCCTCGAGCGCTTCTTTGTAAGCCCCGCCCCGCACGTCGCCGAGCTTGATCGCTTCGTCAAACTCCTTCACCGCCTCAGAAGTGTTTTCCAGAAACGCATTGATGCGTCCCATCGACTCGTGCGCGCGCGACATGATCGCCTTGTCAGTCTCGGGTGACGATGCCGCAATCGCCAAACGATACTGGCCCAGCGCGCGGTTCAGCCGTTCAGCCTGCACCTGCTCGTCCGTCGCGTCCATCGCAGCCAGACTCGCCGTTCGCCCCAGGGCGAAAAAGATGCGCGGCTCGCGCGGATACTCCTTCAACATCTCCCGCAAACGCGCTTCGGCATCGTTGTAATCCTTGTTCCGCAAGGTGTCTTCGATCGCAGCCAGGTCACGCACAAGCGCCGACTCGCGACCGCTTGCATTAGTGACCACTTCCGACTGGAATTTTCTCGCGGCGGTACGCGCCTCGCGCGCCGCCAACGCTCGCCGTACTGTCTCAGCGTATTCCGCCGGACGCTTCGCCTCTCGCACCGGATCGAACGACGCGATCATGTCGGCGAAGAAGTTTGCAAGATCGAAACCCGCGCTCTCGATGCCTTTCAACTGATCCGCGAAGAAGAACGACAGCACAGCACCTTTCTCGTACTCCTCAGCCAAACGCGCGATCGTCTCGTCCTGAATCTCCTTCATCTCGGCTTGCGTTGACTTCCCGATCGCTGCGCGCTCGGCATCAGTCTTCGCGGCCGCCAGTCGTGCTCGACTGTCGCGTGTGATCATCTCGAGCCTTCGCGACTCTTCGTAACGCGCGTCGGCTGCCGTCACGAGCGAACGGCTCACACTCAGAAACACATCCGGACTGACCTGTCCGCCCGCTTTTTGCCGTTCGGTCAAAAGCTGCTTCACCTGTTCGCGCCGTTGCGCGATGTCTTTATTGAATCGCAGCACGAGAGCGTCGATGACGTATTGCAGGTACGCGCGGCGCAACTCGGAGGCAGTTGGGTCAGTGCCTTCCGGCACGACCGCGTAATAATCATCGCCGATGACGCGGAAGTTTATTGCCCCACGCGCGGCGAGCAGATCCGGGAGGATCAGAAACCGGCGCTCTTTCTGCCGGAACGTGTACCTCTTTTCTTTGCTGTTCTTCTTCGACGGATCTTTGACTTCGACTCGCTCCGACGAAGAGGTCATCGGTCTCGTGTGAAGATACGTCAGCAGCGATCGCACCATCTCGGTCGTCGGCGCGCGCAGCCGATCGCCTTCGGCCTGGTAAGCGCGCACATACTCGACCATGTGCTCGTCAATTCCAGAGCGGCGATAAAACTCCTGCACGAGGGGCGCGAAATCGAGCACTTCCAAAAGGCCTGCCGGCATGTCCTCGGAACGCGCAGGAGCGTCAAACGTCGGCGACTGGCCGAGCGCGAGTGCGAGAGAAACGTAACGCGCCGCCTGATCCGCAGGGGTCGCCGGAGCAGGCAGTCGGTTGCGCTCGTAGAAAGTTTTCAAACGCGCGCGCAGATCGGGATCGAGATTAGCGAGATCCTTGCGCAACTTCGCGTGAAACGTTGAAGGCGGTCTGCCGGTCGGCGTCGTATCGAGTCCGGCAACATCCAGCGCCGCCATCACGAGGATAAGGCGCGGATCCGCCTGGAAGTCGACCCCGTATTCCGAAATCTCAAAGGTCGCGCCGGGCCGTTGTTGAACTGTTTGCGCTGAAACAATTGGGGAAACCAGAATTGTGGTGAGTAAGATCAGTAAGTATTGCTTCAATCGGTATCACTCCGTCTCAATCTGTGGCTCTTATGATGGCCATAAGCACGCAGCGCCCGCAATGTTAGCGGATAAGCCAGAAGTGAACAAACGACCGAGAGTATCATCCCGCCGACTGAAAAGGGCCACACGATGCTCCAGCTTTGCACGAAGAGAAGCCGGTAATAATCGGCGGAAAAAAGCCGGGGGTTCTTCAGCAGTTCGAGTCCTTCATCCGGAATGCGCCACGGGCGGCCGAGGATGAAAGCGCCAACCCCGTACGAAGCGATGATGATCGGCACGAGGGTCAGAAAGGGATTGTTGACGAAGGTGCCCGAGTAGATGGCGACTTTGTTGAAGCGAAAGAGGAAGGCAAGCGCGGTTGCGAGAAGCGTGTGAAGACCGAGGAACGGCGAGAAAGCGATGAAGACGCCGATGGAAAAAGCAAGCGCCGTCCGCTCCGGTGGATCATCAATCGCAAGCAGACGGCGAAATGCGGCACGAAACATTTGAATACGGCCACGGATTTACGCTGATTAACACGGATCAGAAAACGATCCGCCTTCATCCGTGATGATCTGTGGCCCTTACTGAAAACTCTTCAATGCTTCTGCTTCGTTGTCGTACGCGTCAAAGACAGTAAGCAGTTTTGTAATTACCAGCAAATTCTGAATTCGATCGGTCAGATTCAGCAACTTGAGCTGGCCACCCTGCCGTTTCACGGTCGTGTAGTTAGCAATCAATTCGCCGATACCGCTCGAGTCCATGTACTTAACGCCCGCTAGATTGAGCAAAAGTTTTTTCTTGCCGGTGTCGGCCAGATTCCTGATTGCATCCCGCAGGGAAATGCTGCCTTCACCGATACGGACTTCACCAGTCAAATCGAGAATGGTGACGTCTCCTGCTTGTCGTTCTTTAACATCGAGCTCAGCCATTACTTCCTCCGTTCAGCTTCCCAACGAGATCGCCGGGAGTTTATTTGAAGCTGTTGAGGGCCTCTGCTTCGCTTTCGTAAACGTCAAAGACAGTCAGGAGCTTGGTGATGGCCAACAGATCCTGAAGTTTCTGTGTGAGATTGAGCAGCTTGAGCTGTCCTCCGTCTTTGTTGATAGCGGTGTAACTGGACACGAGTTCACCGATGCCGCTGGAATCAATGTAACCCACACCCGCGAGGTTTAGCAGAATGCGCCTCTTGCCCTCTTCGAGCACACGCCGGATGGCGGTGCGTAACGCGACGCTTCCTTCACCGATCGTTATCTTCCCGCTCATGTCAAGCACGGTTACATCTCCGGCTTGACGCTCGTTGATATTCAACTCAGCCATTTCAGAAATCTCCTTTATGCAATTGCGATTAACGTCGCTTGAGCATGCGCACTGTTGTACCACCGCCGGGTCTTATCGACCAGTCGACTTCATCCATAAAAGTGCGCATAAAAAAGATGCCACGGCCTGAGGTCTTCAGGATGTTCTCTTGTTCTGTTGGATCTGGGACTTCTTCCGGGTTGAATCCTGGCCCCTGGTCGTGCACGCTGATTTCAACAGCGTCAGGCGAGCTCTTCAAAATGACTTCTACGACCTTGCCTTCGTCCTGACGATTGCCATGAAGCACAGCGTTCGTCACAGCCTCGCGCACGGCCATGTCGATTCCAAACGCAGCGTCATCACCGATCCCGGAACGGCCAACAAAATCAGCAACTGCGGCGGCCGCAGTAGCAACCGTGTCAATGCTGCTGGGGAAAGTTAGCTCGGTCGTCTCTACGGCCACAACTCTTATGCATGACCTCTCCGAAAGCCACTGCGCGAGGACTCGGGCTGCTTTCTAATACCATCAGACACTTATCAGGAGTTTGAGGATGTACCACGCTGGATGTGTGTGTGTCAAGAATGACGGCTACGGATTTTCAAACGATGAAACCGAGGCCCTTCAACGTTCGATCGAGCTCCTCTAAATCAAGCGGCTTGCTCAGATATTTGTTACAGCCGGTTTCCAGTGCGGCTGCCTCCATGCCGTAGACGTCATAAGCAGTAATCGCGACGATTGGTACCTGGTCACCACTTCCCTCGAGCTGGCGGAAGTTCTTCACCGCCTCCAACCCATCCAGAACAGGCATATTCAGGTCGATAACGATAAGACTAGGACGATGCCGTTTCGCGATTTCGAGCGCTTGTTGGCCGTCTTCGGCTTCCAAAACACGGTAACCCTTCATTTCGAAGGCGCGCTTGAGCATAATGCGCGTGTCGAACGAATCTTCAGCCACCAGCACTGTTGGATTAATAATTGAAGACACTGCTTCCCACATCAGGCTAAACGCCGTACTGCTAGCCAGCTTGTTAAAGGGATCCTCAGGGGAAAAATCCCGTGTCTGAAGGGGAATGCTTGCGGGGTGGCTAGTTATAACATATTTAGTTGCTTATGTCCGCCGTCGGACACACTTAAATGAGAATTGCTCCAGCACGCCTGATCAATGGTCGCTTGCGTTTGCCCGGGGATAAATCGATTTCTCACCGGGCCGCACTGATTGCTGCACTCGCCTTCGGAAGCTCCGAAATTTCAAACTTTTCCACCGCGCGTGACTGCGCTTCGACCCTCGGCTGCCTGCGGGATTTGGGCATTTCGATCGAACAGAAGAACGGCAAACTGCTCTTCGCTGGTGGTGAAAAACTGGTTGAACCGATCAAGCCGCTCGATTGCGGGAATAGCGGTTCCACGTTGCGCATACTCGCCGGGGTCCTGGCGGGGCACGATCTGACCGCCGAACTTGTCGGAGATGAATCGCTTAGTTCCCGTCCGATGCGACGAATCATCGAACCGCTCGAATTAATGGGAGCAAAGATCCAATCCACTCACGGCAAGGCGCCGTTAAAGATTCGTGGCGCAGGGAAACCGGTTCCAATTACTTACCAACTTCCCGTCGCCAGCGCGCAGGTGAAATCCGCAATTCTGTTTGCCGGACTCAATGCTGAAGGTCGAACGACCGTTATCGAACCATCGCCGACGCGTGACCACACCGAGCGGCTGTTCAATGGTTTTGGTGTGCCCGTGACTACAAGTGATTTGTCTGTCACGCTCGATGGCCCGGCGCGATTTAACGGCGGCGCGATAACAATTCCCGGCGACATCTCGTCGGCGGCATATTTCGTCGCGGCGGCGATGCTCCTGCCCGGATCAGAACTGACAATTGACGCAGTAGGTTTGAATCCTACACGCGCAGCTTTTCTTTCCGTGCTGAGTTCGTGGGGCGCAGACATTTCAACTTCGGATTTACAAACGGAACGCAACGAGCCCTACGGAACAATCAACGTGCGCGGCGGCATTACGAGAGTCGCCGGCGAAGACAAACGAACGCTGAGCCAATCAATGATTCCGTCGTTGATCGACGAACTGCCGTTGCTGGCTGTCGCGGGCTCGCAGATCGAAGGCGGCATTCGCATTCGTGATGCGGGCGAGTTGAGGTTGAAAGAGAGTGACCGGCTCGCTGCGACGGCGGTGAACCTGCGCGCGATGGGTGCAGAAGTTGAGGAATTCGAAGATGGTCTTTCGGTTGCCGGACCGGTACGACTCCGCGGCGCTTTGATCGATTCGCACGGGGACCACCGGATCGCGATGGCGTTCGCGATCGCGGCGCTGATCGCCGACGGTGAAACAGAGATTGCGGGTTCAGAATGCGTCGCGATTTCGTTCCCTGAATTCTTCGGGCTGCTTCAGTCGGTCAGCGTGAGATGAAAGTAATAATCACCGGTTTCATGGGCTGCGGGAAGACGATGGTCGCGCGTGCACTGGCGCGGCGACTCAATCTCGAAATGATTGACCTCGATGAGTTCATCACCGAAAGAGAAGGACGGTCGCCGGCACAACTGATCGTCGAAGATGGCGAGGAGGCGTTTCGCGCTATCGAGACGAATCATTTGCGTGAGTTGCTGAAGATTGATGCGGCGGGTGTGATTGCACTCGGCGGCGGCGCGTGGATTCAGGAGAGAAATCGCGAGTTGATTCACCAGAACGATTGGTTGAGCGTGTGGTTGGACGCACCGTTTGAAATCTGTTGGGACCGAATCGAGGCTTCCGAAGAACATCGGCCGCTGGGAAAAACGAGAGAGCAGGCGCAGGCTCTCTTCGCTCACCGGCGGCCGATTTATGGACTTGCGGAAGTTCACATTCCCCTCGCAGCCGAAGAGAATGTGGATCAAATTGTAGACAGGATTACAAAAAGCTTCCGATAGCTCCTGGTCTAAAACTTGTACTTCAACGCGAACTGCATCTGCCTCGAACTTCCCGAATCGCCCGTCGCAAAGCGCGTGTTCGTGATCTGCCCGAAGTTGCCAGTTCCCACCACGCGACCCGGCTGACCAAAATTCGCGTGATTAAATAAATCGAATACTTCCCACCGAAACTCGATCAACTGGCTCTCAGTCAACTTCGTCCGCTTGATCACCGAGAAGTCGGTGTTGTTGAATCGGGGCCCAATCACCACGTTTCGACCGAGACTCCCAAAGCGTCCCACCGGCACGACAAACGGCGCGATATCAAACCAGCGGTTCGGAGTGCCGAGAATTGCAATCGGGCCAGTTACATCAGGCCGCACGGTGTTGTTTGTGCCCGTGAACGCCGCGTTGTTAACCACGATATTTACTGGATTGCCACTCTGTGACTGGACAATCGACGAGAGTTGCCAGCCCTCGACCAATTGATTTCCGTGGAACGGCAACTCGTAAATACCGCTGAACACGAAGCGATGGCGCGCGTCGAAATCCGACAGGCCGCGGCTGCCGCGCAAGTTGTAACTGTCCTGCACGACCACCCCCTGGCTATTCAACGAGTTGTAATCAATCGACTTCGAGAAGGTATACGAAGTATTAAACTGAAATCCGCGCGAGAGACGCTTCGTGGCAGTCAGCCATAGAGCGTTGTAGCTCGAATTTCCAGTTCCCTCGATCTGCACGACGTTATTCAGCGCAGACCCGGCCCGAAACGGACTGGAAGCCGAAACGGTCGGAAATGGTCGAACACCACCATTGATGGGTTGATTAATGTTTCGCGAAATTCTCAGGTGCGTTCCCTTCGTGCCGAAGTAGCCGATAGTCACACCGAGATCGCGGGCCACCTCACGTTGAATATTGAGGTTCCACGACTGGACGTACGCATTATTGAAATTGGGATCGACGTTGTTGAGCGCCAGTGCAGCGGCGCCAATCGTGTCGGCCCCCGTGAGAGGTATCGTGGGCAAAGTTGTCGTAAGACTGCGTGGGTCTGCTAACGGAGGATTGGATGTAACCGGCGTTACGACATTAGTTACCGGCTGATCGGCCAGGATTGCGTAGGCCGCACGGACCGAAGTCTTCCCATCATTGAATGGATCCCAGGCGATGCCGACGCGTGGTTGGAAGTTCTTGTTATTCTCGTGATAGATCTCATCCAAACCCGAACCAACGCGGACCAGGGAACGCGTCGCCGGATCGAAGCCAACAAACCGGTCGAAACGCTCCGTAGGCGTCATATTCCAGTCATAACGCAGCCCTAATTCGAGCGTAAGATTTGGGCGCACTTTGAAATTGTCCTGCATGTACAAGCCGAGCGCGTTCTGAATAATGGCACTCGAGCGATCACCCAATGTGATAGCGAATGAGTTGGCGGTTCCGCTGATGAAACTGGCTACGTTGGGGAAGGCGAACGCGCCGGTGTCGAGGGTAAAGTTGTTGTTGTAAAAACGCCTT
>DASSEB010000222.1:0-7784 GCA_035696765.1 Pyrinomonadaceae bacterium
AGGTCCTCAGTTGCACAGTCCTGTGTTGTTAATAGGCAACGATCGAACAGGAACCTGGGAGGATGCCGCAGGGCTTTCCTCTGCGGACAAACTCATCGACATTATCGACCGAGTGTCCCATGAAGGTCCTCGCTAGCTAGATAGATTGAGCCACAGATTTCGTTGTGACGCAGATTGTGTCATGCGCGTAAATCTGTGGCTCATTTTTAAATCCGATCGATCATTTCATCGCGTTACTTCTTTTCAGCGCCCGATTCGCGTGATGGACGTTTTACCAAACGTACTGCGAGCAGCGATTCCTCCCAACGACAAGTGGGACCAGGAGAATGCTTAGCTAGATGCTGAAGTTTGGAAAATAACGTTGGGATCTCGGAGATCTCTTCCAGGATTCGTGAAATCCTTTATGGGAATTGAGCGGCAACCATCGGGTTTTCGTAAATCTCTTTTGGGATCTGCCAGTTCCTATATGAATGTTCGAAGATCTCATTTAGGAAAATAAAAATCCCTCATGGGAATCGGCGAATCCCACATAGGATTTGGTAGACCCTGTATGAACCTTCGAAGATCCCATTTTGGAAAACGAAAATCCATGATGGGAATTGGCGAATCCCACATCGGATCTCGGCAATCCTATATAAGACCTGGAAGATCTCAATCGCAGTTGCAGCAATCCAAAGTGCTATTTTTAAAGGAAAACCCGGGCCGCAGATCCTTTCGGAAAATCTGCGGCCTAGGAACGAGCTTACTCGCAGCTAACGAGTGAAACCATTACCCCAGCAACCGGTTTTCAAGGATTGCAATCTGATCGTCAACCATTCCATGCACGTTCAATTCGCCGCAGCGAGTAAACGCAAGGTGCTTCACAGCGTTGGCAATCACTTTCGGATCAGCGGAGTGTTGCAGTGTTCCCATGAGCACGAACAATGCGGCCGCAGACTCTTCGCCGGCACAACAAATTATTTCCGCCAGTGCTGCAATCCTTTCTTCACTTCGGTCCTTTTCATTTTCTTCCGTGACTAACTCCGCGCGACCTCCGAGAGTATCGCTGATTGTGATTCGCGGTGTTTCGGTTACGTGAGGTGCTTCTTCGCGCACAATTGCGCTAGTATGCGTAGTCATGATTGTCAGCCTTTCTCTGTAAGGTTGATGGTCTAGGGCTGGCTTTGTGTTGCTGCACAAGTCGGCCCGCTTCGTTGTTGAGGGGTCGCAGCGACTATAACACACAGATTTTCGGTTGCGCTGGACCACGTAGAATTAGGTGGGCTATCGCTTTGGCGGCAGTGGACGCGCGCGGGTGGCGCGGCTCGAGCGGGTGTATGGGACCAGGCGCGATGGCTCTACTTTAAGTTCGCAAGTAACACTCGTGATGGCGGCATACTTCTTCAATAGCAGCGCGGTGATTTGCTTGTTGACGATTTCCCAGTAGTCGTCTTCATTTGGGTAACTCGTCAGAAACGTTTCTACATCATGGGCCAACGAACGGAAGTCCGGGTATTCCGAGTTGGCAATGTTATCGACGTAGCGATACGAGATCGAAATATTCAGAACGTTGCTTTCACCTTGATGATCGATTTTGAAGTCTTTGATTGAGAAAGAAAACTCTTCGACAAGCCCATTCGCGCCGGCTTGCTTTTGCCATGATGGCTGACTAGCTTTTCTGATTGAAGACCGCGAATAGACGATCGTCGAGCCTGGAACTGTGACAACGAACGCAAGCATGACGAGCACTCGCATGATTGATCTGAATGACATGAAAATGGTCTCCGGTAGTGAACAGCATTTAAGGCTCAGACAAGTTCCCTGCTGCGATCTGGTTTACTGATCCGGCGCCGAACTCGGCGTACCTACCGCTTAACGTAACACGTGAGGGACGCCTGTCTCGCCCCCTTCGCAATTCCTCACGCAAAACTTCAACTTCTACTCACTGCTTCGCAAAATCCGCCTCCGTAAGAGTCTCCACAGGCTCAGCGCCAAAACTCAGAATCTTGGATCTTGTCCAAGATTTCGGTCGCTGACGGGTTCAAAAAATCGCATAGATTCCCATTTTATTGAAAACTTCCTTGCTGCATGAAACTTGCAACAAACGCCTCGACAAGTTGGAGAGATTCTCCCCAACTCCAAGGTATCACTCAGGTTTTCGTTCAACTGCTAACCCCTTAAATCGGAGGAGCTATGAAGAATAAGCTTATTCGCCTCGTGCTCTTGTTTGGCGCGCTCTTCGTCTTTACGTCGGTGGCGCTGGGACAGAACACGGGCACCATCAGCGGAACGGTGCAAGACCAGTCGGGCGCCGTTGTCGCGGGTGCGAATGTTACGGCCCAGAATCCCGCCACCAATTTCACCAGGGAGACTGTGTCAGCTACTAATGGATTTTACCGATTCGATCAATTGCCAGTCGGCACCTACACGATCACGACCGAAGCCGCGGGCTTCAAGAAATCGGTAACTCAAGCGGTTGCCCTCAGCGTCAATGACGCGCTAACGCTCGACATTAAACTCGAAGTAGGGCAAGTGTCCGAGGTGGTCACTGTCAGTGAAGCACCCTCGGCCGTAAACACTGAAACATCAGTCCTCGGCAGAACCGTCGACAACAGAACTCTTAACGATCTGCCGATCCTGTCCGGCGCGAACGGACGCAATCCTTTGGCATTGGCGCCACTGCAGGCTGGCGTGATGCCGGCCGGACAAGTTGGTCCATTCTCGGTGAATGGTCAACGCGCCCAGTCAAATAACTTTTTGCTTGATGGCGGCGACAGTAACGACCTCGCCATTAATGTCCCTGACGCAGTGAACGGCTTCAGTCCCGATGCACTGCAAGAGTTTCGTATCCTGACCAATACTTACTCTGCTGATGTCGGCCGCAACTCAGGCGCGGTCGTCGCTCTGATCACTAAGTCAGGTACGAACGAGTATCACGGAAACTTGTTTCACTTCTTCCGTAACCGCGTTTTGAACGCAACGCCGTTCTTCAACAACGCGGCGCCTTCGTTCGTTGGCCTGCGCAAGCCGCAATTCAACACGAATGAATACGGAGGCACGATCGGTGGCCCACTGCACCTGCCAAGATTCGGCGAGGGCGGCCGCTCGATCATCAGCGGTAAAGATCGCACGTTCTTCTTCTTGAGTTACCTGGGCTTCAAACGCCGTCAGGGCGTATCGCAAACGGCAACCGTTCCCACTCAGGCGCAAAGAAACATCATCAACGCCGTGGGTACACCCCAAGCGAAAGCGCTGCTCGCGTTGATTCCGGCGGCCAATTCCGGCAACACGTTGTTCTCCTCGGCTTCCAACAGTCTTGATCGCGAACAGTTTTCGATCCGCGGCGATCATCGCTTCTCCGAAAAGAACAGCATGTTCATTACGTTCTTCAACGAAGATCAGACGTTCACCGATCCGTTTGCATTCGGTGGATCGACCATCCCCGGCTTCGGCACCACTGGCGACCTCCGGTTTACCAACGTCGTCGTTAGTGACTTCCACACCTTCAGCGCACGCAGCGTCAATGAGTTTCGCTTCTCGTGGCACCAGCGCGACACGCTCAGCGTCGTGCCGGTGAACAAGACGTCGCCTGCTGATCTGGGTATCACCGGTATCGTTCCTGACGATCCGTCGGCCGCTGGTCCGCCACGAGTGGACATCACCGGCTTCTCGACCTTTGGCAACACCATTCAGGGACCCCAGGGTCGCGACGACAATACGTACCAGTTTATCGACAACTTTTCACATAATCGTGGTAACCACCACTTCAAATTTGGCGGTGAGCATCGCAGGTACTCTCAGGACCAAACCTTCACGTTCATCAACAACGGTCTCTACATTTTCACCGGCGACATGACTGCCATTCTCGGCAAACCTGTCATCCCCGGCCTGACCGCTGCTTTGAGCGATTTCGCCAGAGGCGACGTGCTTGAGTACATTCAGAACAGCGCGGGAACGCCGCGATATGAAACTCAAAACTACAGCGCCTACATCCTGGACGATTGGAAGCTTCGCCCGAACTTCACCCTCAACCTCGGTCTGCGCTACGAGTTGGACACGCCGCTGGTTGATAGTGAAGACAGAGTCAATACCTTCCGTCCCGGTCAGCAATCGACCGTGTTCCCAACTGCACCGGTAGGTCTGGTATTCCCTGGCGACGCCGGCATCACGCGTTCAACTTATCAGACCGACAAGAACAACTTCGGTCCCAGAGTTGGATTTGCGTGGGACGTTCTGTCGAATGGCAAGATGAGTTTGAGAGCAGGTTACGGTTTGTATTACGACACCGTGATCTCCGAGACGACTTTGCAGTTCCTGACGGCTCCGCCGTTCGCGATTCAGCCGTTCTCGGATTGCACCACGATCAACGACCCGTTCGCGAACGCGCTGTGCACGAATCCGATTGCTCAGCCTTTCCCGTTCCACCCGGTACAGCCTGGTGGCACGTTTGATTTCGTCAGCGTTGCTCCGATTGGCATGACCATCAACGATCCGGACTTCAAGACTCCCTACTCGCATCAGTACAACATGAACATCCAATGGGAGTTCATGAAGAACTACCTGCTCGAGGTGGGATATGTCGGGACGACTGGTGTCAACCTGCTCACGCGACGCGAGATCAATCCGTCTATCTTGTTGCCTACGGGTGTAAACAACACGGGTAACACGGCGGCTCGCCGCATCTTCAATCAAAACCATCCGGATCTCGCCGACTTCGGCGGCCCGGTGTTTGGCGGCATCACCAACCAGGAGACGTCCGCTAACTCAAACTACAACAGTCTTCAGGTAACTGTTTCGAAGCGCTTCTCGGATGGTCTCTATTTCCAGAACGCTTATACCTGGAGCCATTGTATTGACAACTCATCCGGTTTGCGGTCGAACACTCGCTTCAACGATCCGCGCGCGGATCGCGGAAATTGCGATCAGGACATTCGCCACCGCAATGTGCTCAGCTACATCTACGAACTGCCCTTGTACAAGGACCAGAACGGATTTGCAGGTAAGGTCCTTGGCGGCTGGCAGATCAGTGGTGTGACTGTGCTGCAAACGGGAACGCCGTTCAACATCACCGAACCAACTGACCGCTCACTAACCGGCGCGGGCAGTGATCGGCCTGATTTCACCGGCACCGAGGTGGTCTTCCAGAATCCACGGAACACCGACACCGCGAATGGCGGCCCCAATCGCGGCTTCAACGGAACGGGTGGAGGAACCTCAACAGCCGCGACTAATCCGTTCTTCAGGCGCGTGGGCTCGGGCACATCGCTTTGCTTCTCGGGATGTCCCGCTGGCTTTGTAAGCACGACCCCAGGACGGTTCGGCTCTTTGGGCCGTAACGTTTTCCACGGACCTGGCGACATCATCTTCGACTTCACGATGATGAAGCGCACCAGGGTCGGCGAAAACAAGGTGATCGAGTTCCGATCTGAGTTCTTCAATATCTTCAACCATGCAAACTTCGGCAACCCGAACGGAAATATCGGCTCGGTAAACTTCGGACGTATTACTACGACCCGAGACCCGAGACTTATTCAGTTCGCTCTGAAGTTCCAGTTCTAAACACACTGTTAACAACCTGAAAGGGGCGGCTCAAAAGGTCGCCCCTTTCGGCTTTTCTACCGAACTGAACCTCGACAGCTATCGAGTAACGCTGTAAACTTCTTTCGTTTACCCCCATTTGAGAGGAATCCAATCATGAAGGCTCTAGTTCGGTATTCACGCCGGCAGCGTGCTGTGCTCTGCTCTGCCCTTTTAACTCTCGTCCTTTCTGTCACTGCCCTGGGCCAGGCCGAGCCGAATATAAAACTCGATGCCGGAAACGGCGGCCACAATACGCTCCAGGGCGATGTGGTTACACCGAACGGACAGCGACTGGACCATCCGGTGCTCGTGAGGCTTTCCACTCCCAAAGGTGAAATCACGACGACGTCCAATGGCAACGGCTCATTTGTTTTTCGAAACCTTACTGCGGGCCGGTATACGGTAATGATCGATTCCGTGGATGGGTATGCTGTAGCTACCGAGCAAGTTGAGATTAATGAGTCGGGCAGCGGTGGCATGAACCGCGTAGGAGAAATCTACACGGTGCAGATCCACTTGCGCCCCGCTTCCGGACAACCGATTACGAGGGGTGTAATTTCGGCTAATGATCCCCCCAAAGAGGCGCTCGACCTTTATAACAAAGCACTCACGTCAGTAAAGGACGGCGACAGAGACAAAGCCATCGAACAACTCAAGGCCGCCATTAAAATTCACCCATCGTTTGTCGCGGCACTCAATGGCCTCGGCGTTCAATACATGAAGATGGGTAACCAGCAAGCTGCTTACGAGGCGTTTAGCAGTGCGCTGAAGATCACACCCGAGAGCTTTATTCTTCACCTGAATTGCGGCATCACGCTCTTCTCCCTGAATAAGCACGCGGAAGCAGAAGCGCAGTTTGCCGCCGCCCTATTGAAAAACGAAACGTCAGGCGCGGCCCATATCTACAGAGCCCGGTCGCTAATCGCTCTCAACCGCCTCGACGATGCAGCAAAGGACTTGAAGCGCGCCGTCGAGATTGGCGGAGAGGATGTGAAGATAGCCCACCGTTACCTGGCCGGCATTTACGTCGAAAAGGGTGAAGCAGCAGAGGCCGTTAAGGAGCTGGAGCTATACCTCAAGGCGAACCCTACCACGAAGGAAAGTGAACAAATCAAGAACTTGATCAAGGAGTTGAATAAGAAAGCCGGTAGTGAGTAGCCGTTGCCGTGGGCCGAGCGTTTCGCGCCGCCAAAAATCTCAGTGAACCTGCGGTAGAAATAAAAACAGTCAGCGTTAAAGAAGTTCTGGTAGTCTGTAGCCTCTCCTCCCTCAATGTTCCAGAAAAGTTAGTCGTCTTTTAGCTAGTTCTATTTACGTAAACCTTCACAATTGACTTGTATGCAAACTAACGCACCCGAACTCACCGGCCCATGGGCGCATGGAAATTCCATCCGCCGGCAGACTGAAATTCTTCGCGACGCCAACATCGCCCTGACGGAGAACCTCAGCCTCGACAAAGTACTCGAAACACTGCTCGACTTCCTCAGCAAGCTTGTTCCATATGACAGTGCGAACGTGATGCTGCGTCATGGAGAGTCGCAATTTGTCGTTGGCGCGCTCAGATTTGAGGGTATTGAGACCTCTCGATTCATAGCTTTCGACGTCAAAACTAATCCCCTTTTGCGGCGGATATGTTCGACTAAACGGAGTGTGATCGTAGCGGATACACACCGGCAGCATGGATGGCAATGGGTCAACGGCGCCGGTCACGTTCGCAGTTGGCTCGCCGTGCCACTGGTTGCAGGAAGCGAGGTCATCGGTCTCTATTCGATGGACAAAGCTGAACCCTTTTTCTTCAAGCCAGAGCATGCACGCCTCGCTGAAACGCTCGCCGCACGCGCCGCTACTGCAATTCGAAATGCTCAGTTGTTCGAACAAAGCCAGCATCATGTGGCGGAACTCGAGGAGCGCATTGCCGAACGCAAGCGGGCGGAAGTGGCGCTGCGCGAAAGCGAAGAGCGTTATCGCGAGTTGTTTGAGAATGCGAAGGACTCCATTTACGTTCACGATCTCGATGGAAATTGCATCAGGGTGAACCGCGCTGCAGAAACACTCTCAGGCTACAAACGTGAAGAAATTGTTGGTCATAACTTCGCCGAGTTCGTGTCCGCCGAGCACATCCGGCAGATGCGCAAAAGCTTCTGCGCAAAACTGGCTGAACAGGGTGAAAGCACTTATGAGATCGACGTCATAGCAAAGGACGGTCGCCGTGTGCCCGTCGAAGT
>DASSEB010000223.1:0-10282 GCA_035696765.1 Pyrinomonadaceae bacterium
ATATACGTCATATTCCTGTGTAGCAAACTCGCGCTCACTCGGAGTCCCAATCGGCAAGAGGTTTCCTTCGTGGCCGAAGAGGAAGTTTCCTGAGTATTGCGAAAATCTTCCGATCAACGCCGTCACCGCATTCTGTACGCCTACCGCCGATCCGACGATCGGGTTCGCTACGTTTGCGTTTATGCGGTTGGAGATACTTGAACCACCTCCCGAGAAGAATGACGGGTTGGTGATCGCGCTGTCGAAGGAGCCATCGAAGGACAAGCGCTTGTTACTGATCAGGCGAAGGTTGGTACCAAAGCCAAAGCTGTGGTTTTCCTTCACCCACGAAACGTCGTCGGTAAAGTTCTGTACCGGCGTGATGCGCGTGAGCGTGCGAGAGAAAGTGAGCGGCGAGAACACGAAACGAAAACTGATCGAGTTCTCCGCGGAGTCACCTTGCTGTGTGAAAGCTTCACGCGTGTAGCCGTAACGGAACGTATTGATGAGGTTGTTCGTCACTGTCCAGGTGTGGCCCGCCGCAATCCCGATCGGGTGAGACCAGATATTTGGCGCGGGCGTGTCTGGAAACTGCTGCTCACGGCCGAGCAGATCGTAGATGACGTTAGCGCGGACGAACGCCTGTTGTTTACTGGTGAGATTGAAATCAAATTTCCCAGCATGAGAATTCCTCTCAGCGGGAATCGGCGCGTTGAAGCGGAATCCGGCGGTATTGAATTGGTCTCCAATGGTGAAGTCATTTGCCGGATATCTCGCGGCTGCCGCAGCCAGTGCTTGAACGGCTAACGGGTTAGTTCCAACCGGAAAGATAGCATTTAAGTCCGCCAGGGTGAGTGTTGCGACACCACCCGAGTTATCTTTCTTGTAACGAACCAGCCCTTGACCGAGACTCGCTAGCGGAACGTTGCGCACAACCGACTTCGATTGCGTAATGCGATCTCCTTCATAGCTGTAAAAGAAGAACGCTCTGTCTTTGATGATTGGTCCGCCGAGCGCGCCACCGAATGTGTGTCGAATTAGCGGGGGGCGAGGTACTTTTGGATCGCCGACATGAGCGGCTCCGGTAAGTACCGCAACGTCGGTGGCAGCAAAGTGGCCTGCTTTGTTGTTAAAGAAATTATTCGCTGCGAATGCAGACGTACGATAAAACTCGAACGCCGCACCATGCCAGTCATTGCTTCCGCTCTTCGTTACGAGATTAACCTGAGCGCCGGCTGAGCGACCCTGACTCGCATTCGGATTCGAGGTCGTTACGCGAAACTCCTCGATCGCTTCGGAGTTGAGACGCAGCACAGTGGTATTTGAGGGTCTTAGATTTTCGATGTCGGTTCCGGCTGCCGGATCGGCGCCGACAATCGTATTGGTCTGGGCTTCGTTGATGTCCACGCCGTCAAGCGTGATGTTTGCCTGGTCTGCACGCGAGCCGGCAACGTAACCATCGCGGGTGGTCGCCGTCTGTAACGTGAGCAAGCTGGGAACGTTGCGCGCTTCGAGCGGCAACTGAGTGATTTGTTTGTTTACAAAGGTGCTGCCCAGCGTGGCGTCCTCCCTGTTGACCAGGAGCTCGGACGACGTCGCCGAAACAGTTACGGTCTCGGCGATGTTACCAATCTCCAGTTGGACATCTACTGGCGTGGGAGTCGCGACCTGCGCGTGAATGTCCGTAACAACACCTTTCTTGAAACCTGGGGCTTCGACTTCAAGTTTGTAGTCTCCGACCTGAACGGCTTCAAAGGAAAATACTCCATCACCGGTGGTGGTGGTCGTACGTTCTGCGTTATTGGCCAGGCTGGTGAGCTTGACCGACGCACCCGAGACCACGTTCCCCTGTGGATCTTTAACCGTACCGCGCACAATGGAAGTTCCCTGCTGCGCGAGAACGGCCAGGGCACACATCCCGATAACCAGAAGGGCACTGGCCAATCGGGCGGCACTTCTCAAGAAGATTCTTGTTTTCATTGAGTCCTCCGATACAAATTTTGCGGGTTACTGCTCGAGTTCCTGATCACTGTTACCGCCCCTATGACGCGGCAAAACCGGACTTGAACTGCGAACTCTGTCAACCGAATCCGGAAATAATGAGGCGGATTACTCGTGAGCTATTTTGTTTGTACGCGACCACTCTTGCAGATACCATTCCGCGAGGGAATCTCGACGATACCCGCGCCAAATCCTCGCGTTTTAACGTTCAAGCAAATATTAGAGTGAACAGAGGGCTGAGAGTATATCCAAAAATCTGGAATCGTCTATAGAAATTCAGGGTTTAGAGGGGCACATAGAGGGACAAAAAGCACAAAAGGGGCGGCGGAATTTGGCGTTCGGCGGTGTGCGGCAGTCCTACTTTTTGGCAAGGCCGTTGGCGAGCACTTCAGATAGTTGGGACATGAGGAGATACGCAGGATTGTCCACGGACCATATCGTTTCCGGCATGTCGTCGCAGGAGATCGCCATCGCGATTCTTCCCTGCTTCGTGTAGAGAATGCCGACCGCACTCCGCAGGCGATCCAGAGCGCCGTACTTGCTCGCCATCGGCACGTTCGGTAGCGAACGACCGATCGCATTACGACCCTGCTCGCGCTTCATCAGATCGATCATCTCTTTCGACGCAGCAGGACTGATGATGTCGCCGCGCTCGAGTTTCTCCATCACGAGCACCATCTCTCGTGTCGTGGCAAAGCCCAGCCCGAATTTTTTGTTTTCCGGATCTTTGCCGGCCATGCTTTCGCCGCCGCTTCCGACTTTCCTCATGATCTTGATCTGTTTGAACCCGAGCGATTCCATGCGCGCGTTTACTGCGTCAGTAGTGAGAACGTCGAGCACGAGATTCGTGGCAGTGTTGTCGCTGAGGATCATCATGAGATTCACAGCGTCACGCAACGTGAGCTTTAGACCATCCGACAGTTCGCCGAGAATGCCTGAGCCGGAGACTTTCTTCTCCTTCGTTAGTACGACTTCGTCGGTCCATTTCGCCTTGCCTTCGGCAACTCGCGCAAAGGCTTCGATCATGACCGCGATCTTGATCGTGCTGGCGGTACGCACTCGTTCGTCGGGATTAAGACCGTAGGTCTCGCCTGTGTCGAGGTTCTTCGCGAAGAGATTGACCTTGCCTTTGAAGGAGGTGACGAGATTCTTTACCTGATCGTCGAGAGATTGTCCGGATGCGGAGACGCTGAGAAGCAGTAGGACCACCAGTATCTTCGATATCCTGTTAATCATGTTGTTCATTCTGTCAGATGTCCTAACGCAATCAATAACTCCGCGTTCAAAATCGCCGCGCCGGCAGCACCGCGTATCGTGTTGTGACTCAACACCACGAATCGATAATCAAGTACTGAATCAGGCATCAATCGTCCGATCGTGATCGTCATTCCCTTACCCGCATCACGGTCCAACTTCGGCTGCGGTCGATCCGGTTCATCACGAACAACAATCGGCTTCGCGGGCGCGGAATGTAACCCAAGCTCCTGCGGCAACGAACTAAACGACGCCAATGACTCGCGCAACTCCTTCAGCTCAGGCTTGCGCGCAAACTTCACGCGCACCGCGGCCATGTGTCCGTCAGCAACGTTGACGCGATGGCATTGCGCACTGACCGCCATTGGCGCCAGCTCGATCCGTTCATCGACGAAGCGTCCGAGAATTTTCGTGGTCTCAGTTTCGATCTTCTCTTCTTCACCGCCGATGTAGGGCAACACGTTGTCGAGAACGTCGAGCGAAGCCACACCCGGATAACCCGCACCTGAAAGCGCTTGGAGTGTCGTAGCAGCAACTGCGGAAACGCCAAACGATGCATGCAAGGGCGCAAGCGCAAGCGCCAGCATGATTGTCGAGCAATTCGGGTTCGTGACGATGTAACCGCCAGAGGAATACTTCTGCTGGTGAATTAGACCGAGGTGTTGATGATTGACTTCGGGGATCAGCAACGGCACGTCTTCGTCCATGCGAAACGCAGATGAGTTGCTGATCACCGGAAAACCCGCAGCGGCGAAGCTACCCTCCGTCTCACGAGCAATGTCGCCGGGCAAACTCGAAAAGACGAGATCGCAGTCGAGCGGCGGCGCTGGTGGTTGCACCGGCATGGATCGAACGGACGGCGGCATTTCGCCTCCGAGACGCCACGTGCAGGCGTCGCCGTATGCCTTGCCTTGCGATCGATCCGACGCCGCGACAGCAGTGACTTCAAACTGCGGATGCTCGGCCAGCAGTTGAATAAACCTCTGGCCCACCATTCCCGTCGCACCCAAAATCCCAACTCGATACTTCATATAAAATCCGTCTTCAATCCGCGTAATCCGTGGTAAGGCCTTTCTTTATCCGCCTAACACCCTCAGACAACGTATCGTGATTCGCGCAAAACGAAACGCGCAGGAACCCTTCAGCCTCGCTCCCAAACCCGACGCCAGGAACCGTAATCACCCGCTGCTCCAACAGCGCGTCCGCAACCTTCATCGATGAACCATACGCACTCACATCCAACATCGTGTAGAAAGCGCCTTCGGGCATCACCGCTCGCAAACCTAACTCAGACTCGATCAACGACAGCAGATGGTCTCGTCGCACGCGAAACGTCTCCCGAAACCCCGCTCGCGCCTGTTCAGCCTCTTCGCTCCACGCCGCCAACGCAGCCTTTTGCGAAACAGTCGACGCACACGTCGTCACATAACCATGCAACACGAGCGCTCCCTGGACCAACGCTTCCTCGCCACACAACCAACCCAAACGCCAGCCCGTCATGCTCATCGATTTCGAAAGACCGCCGATGACTATCGTCCGCTCATAAAAAGACGACAAGGAACCGGGCCGCTCGGCTGCGTAATAAAGGTCGCGATAGATCTCATCGCTGATCAGGTAAGCGCCGTGATCTCGCAACACGTCGCCAATCGCCGCGAGATCATCTCGCGACAACACACGCCCGGTCGGATTCGATGGACTGATACACACGACCACCTTTGTTCGCGGCGAGAGGGCGCGACGAAATTCATCCACGTCAAACGCGAAAGTGTTTTCGCGTGGCAAGCGATAGAACGTCGACGTTCCGCCCGCCATCTGCACGATCGTCGGATACGCAACGAACCCCGGATTGGGAAGCAGCACTTCATCGCCTTCTTCGACGAGTGCAAGCAGCGCGAGGTACAAAGCCTCCTGCGAACCGGCAGTGATCACAACCCGTTCCGGCTTGCCCTCGAGATACGCATAATCGCGTGCGATTTTTTCACGCAGCGCCAGCAGACCGGCGTGCGTTGTGTAACCATTTTGCTCTTCAACGATCGCTTTGACCGCCGCACGCCGGATCACATCGGGCGTCGGCAGATCGGGCTCGCCCAGGCCGAGATTGATGCTGCCGGGCCGTGCACGATCGAGCATCTGTCGGATGACACTCTTGTCGATTCCTTGCAGTCGTTTCGGTGGCGCAAATTTATTCAACGCAGGTAGTCCTCTAATCGCACCGCCGTGTCAGTCTTCTCGTCGCGATACTTCACAATGATCGCAGCGTACAGTGAAAGACCCCAACTGCGCCCGCGCTCGTTTGTTACTGCGCGCGCACCGGGAACAACAACCGCGCCCGCCGGAATTTCAAGCGGCGCATTCGCGTCTCGATGATAGATCTCACCGCGCACCAGATCGTAAACAGGAGTCGAGCCAGTCAGGATCGTTCCCGAACCGAGCACGGCGCGCTCCCGCACGATCGTGCCTTCGTAGACTCCGCAATTTCCACCGACAAGCACATCGTCTTCGATAACCACCGGCACTGCGCCCACCGGCTCGAGCACGCCGCCAATCTGCGCCGCGGCAGAGATGTGCACACGTTTGCCGATTTGTGCACACGAACCGACGAGCGCGTGGCTGTCTATCATCGTCCCCTGATCGACGTAAGCGCCGGCGTTCACAAACATCGGCGGCATGCAAACAACGCCCGGTGCGATGTAAGCGCCATCCCGGATCGTCGAACCGCCGGGAACGATTCGCACGCCGTCGTCGATCTTCGTCGGGCGTCCGGGATAAGTGTCCTTGTCGAAAAACTTGAAGCTCTCGCCGGTGGACATGTCAGTGATTGCGCCCATGCGAAAGCCGAGCAGCAACCCCTGCTTGACCCACGAGTTCACCTGCCATTTGCCGTTCGCGTCTTTCTCAGCGGCACGAACTTCGCCGCGATTGAGTGCACTCTTGAACTCTTCGAACACACTTCTGTCATCGCGAGAAAACTCCTTACCCTCGCGTGCGGCAAGCGCTTCGATCTGTTCACGCAATGGCATGCGAAGTTTCCTTCAGTAAACCGGCCTCACTCAAAACTTCTCGCAGGCGTGCGCGCGTCTTTTCCTGCACCGGCACGAGCGGAAGCCGCAGGTTCTCCTCAAGCAGACCCATCAAAGCCATCGCCGCTTTCACTGGACCAGGACTCGACTCGATGAAGTTTGCCTCCATTAACGGCAACAGGCGGTAATGCAGTGCGCGTGCTTCATCCCAGTTGCCGGCGAGTGCCAGGTCGTTGAGGCGCGACATCAACTCCGGAGTTTCGTTGGACGCGACCGAGATCAGACCCTCCGCGCCGAGCGCGATCATCGCCAACGTTAACGCATCGTCACCTGAGATCACGCGAAAATTTTCGGGCCGGCTGCGCAGGATTTCCATGATCTGCGAGAGATTGCCGGAAGCTTCTTTGACGGCGACGATGTTTTCCACGTCGCGAGCGAGCCGCAGCGTTGTCTCGGCAGAAATGTTTGACGACGTGCGTCCGGGAACGTTGTAGATGACCACCGGCAAGTCGCCGACTGATTCGGCGATCGCGCGGAAGTGCGCGTACAGACCTTCCTGCGTGGGCTTGTTGTAATAAGGAGCGACTGTCAACACGCCGTCGACGCCGAGTGAACGCGCGGCTTGCGAGCGAGCAATCGTCACCGCGGTTGAATTACTGCCGGTTCCGGCGATGACTTTCGCGCGTCCGCGAGCGAGCTCGACGGCCGTGCTGATGACGAGCTTGTTCTCTTCGTCAGACATCGTCACGCTCTCGCCGGTTGTGCCGCAGGGCACGAGCACGCGAACCCCGCCCGCGATCTGATATTCGATCAAGTCGCGCAAACACTTCTCGTCAATCGCGCCGTCGTTTGTAAAAGGAGTGACCAGGGCCGTTGCACATCCGCGAAGCCAGTCGAGTTGGATTGTCATGGTGCCTCCATTCTGGGGTTGCGAGGGTCAAGTATCTCGTTGATCATGCGATCGGCAACTATGTCGTTGATTACTTGTGCAAATTCAAATACCCCTGTTCGTCCTTTAATCCAATGCGCCGCCAGTAGCGCGCCGCTCGCAAAGCCCTGTCGCGAGCGCGCCATGTGCGTGAGCAGGACCTGATCGGCTTCCGAATCAAAACCGACGCGGTGCGTGCCGGGAATGTGGCCGGCGCGTGTCGATGTCGTGGGAATGTCTGGTCCAAGATGTTCTGACATCAGGTCGCGCAGTTTTAGAGCGGTTCCGGAAGGCGCGTCGCGTTTGCGATTGTGATGGGCTTCCTCGATGAATGGAGAGTAGTCATCGACGGCGGCAAACAGCGATGCGGCATATTTGACGACGCGATAGAAGAGATTGACGCCGATCGAGAAGTTTGCGCCGTAGACCAGCGCGCCTGAGTGTTCACTGACGATCTGTCTTGCTTCTGCTTCGTGCTGTTTCCAACCGGTCGTTCCTTCGACGAGCGGTACTCTCGCACGCGCGCAGGCTTCGATGTTTTTGAGAACAGCCTCGCCGGTGGAGAAATCGATCGCCGCGTCGTGACCGCTGAGTTTTTCCGTCAACTGAGTAATCGCGAGATCTTCTTTGCTCGTGATCACAACGCCGACTTCGTCGCCGCGCTTGCGTGCTGCACCGGCAACGAGTTGGCCCATCACACCGAATCCGATTAACGCGAGTTTCATGTGTTCAATTTCTTCGCCAGGGTCACATACAACTCGACGGCTTCTTCCAATTCGCGCTTCGAAATACGCTCGTGGTCCGTGTGCGCGTCGAAGATCGATCCGGGTCCGAGCAACAACGGCTTTCCCCAATTCGACAGATAGGGAACGTCCGTCGTGAAGCGAACTACACACTGCTCAAATCCGGCAACAGAAAAGAGCCGCACAGGGTTGTGCGCCGACGCATATTCGAGATGCCCGCGGCCCGCCGCCAACTCTGCGAGCACCCTTGTGACGTGCTCTATATCGATCCCGAGCCGAATTTGCAATTCCGCTCGCGCTTTATCTGCGATTACGTTCGGACGCGTGCCGCCACTCAGCACGCCGATGTTGCACGTCGTCGTGCCGAAGTAACTATCTTCCGGCCACTCAGACGCGCGTATGTCCTGCAAAATGTCCAGCAGCTTTTCGATTGCCGACTCGCCGGCTTCCGGATACGCGGAATGCGCCGCGCGGCCTTCAGTTGTAATGATGACGCGCACCGATCCTTTCGTGCCGGTCGCTAAACGATTATCAGTCGGTTCGCCGTTGATCAAGAAACGGCACTCGCGCGCGAACGGATGATTGTTTGCGATCTGCGCGCCCGCGCTCGACAGTTCTTCATCGACTGTGAACAGCAGTCCGATGTCGTTTACACCTTCCGCCCGCAGACGCTCGGCGGCAAAGATCTGCGCCGCAATTATCCCTTTCGCATCGCACGACCCGCGCCCAAAAATAAACTCTTCGTCTTCACTCGATTCAATGAACGGCGGCACCGTGTCCATGTGCGTCGAGAAGACGATGCGCGGCGGTGCGTCAGTCGTGGCGATCACGTTGTAACGATCCGCGGCGACTTCCTGTCTCTCAACGCGGTAGGCGAGTCGTTCGAGATAGCTCGTGAGGTACTGGCCCACGGCCAGCTCATCTCCCGTGAGTGACGGAATATCAACCAACACCCGCGTTAACTCGAACAACGTCATCTGATTTTTTTTGTGTTTTTTGTGCCTTTTTGAGGCTCAAACAATGCGGCGTGCAATCTCGTGACTGCCTCGTTCACGCGCTCTTCCTCAATCGCAAACGTGAAATTGATGCTCGACGCGCCTTGCGAGATCAGCGTCACATTGATATCACTGATCGTGCTGAACACGCGCGCCGCAATACCCGGCGTTCCTCGCAAACCCTCACCAACAACGCAAAGGATTGCCCTTCCCTTTTCGACTCGTACAGTTCCCAGTTCTTCCAGTTCGTTAACTATCGCCGGCAACGCACTCGCATCATCCAACGAGAGTGAAACACTCACTTCAGAAGTTGTAACCACGTCGACCACGGTGCGATGTCGTTCAAAAACTTCGAAGAGAGCGCGCAGGAAACCGTAAGCGCCAAGCATGCGTGCGGACGTGATCTGGACCGTAGTCACACCTGTTTTGTGTGCGATGGCTTTCACGGTCCGTGGCGACGTTTCGGTTTGTGGGCCAACGAGCGTCCCCTGCTGCGCCGGCGCGCGCGAATTGCAAATCCGCACGGGAATAGAATTCTCGATTGCGGGTTGAATTGTTTTTGGATGCAGGACTTTCGCGCCGAAGTAAGCAAGCTCGGCTGCTTCGCTATAGGAAAGGCGTTCGATGGTTTGTGCTTCCGGAACTACTCGCGGATCGGCTGTCAACACTCCTGTAACGTCGGTCCAGATCTGTAACTCGTCGGCGCCGAGCGCAGCGGCCAGCAACGCTGCGGTGTAGTCAGAGCCGCCGCGTCCGAGCGTTGTCGTTACTCCGTTCGTCGTGGCTCCGAAAAATCCACCCAGCACCGGGACAACGTCTGCTTCGACGAGTGGTCGCAACTCTTTTTGGCTGTGTGAGAATGTTTCAGCCATTAGCGGAGCAGCGGATGTGTGTTCTTCGTCA
Organism: Pyrinomonadaceae bacterium; assembly: GCA_035696765.1. GTDB lineage: Bacteria > Acidobacteriota > Blastocatellia > Pyrinomonadales > Pyrinomonadaceae > PSRF01. The sequence continues at coordinate 9,824 of DASSEB010000223.1, forward strand.
GTGATGATGCAGCGACGCGCGTCAACTTGCCGCGCTTGAATTCCGCGCTCGTTCAACACTTCAGGCAGCAAAGCGCTCGAAAGCATTTCGCCAAATGAGACGACTGCATCCTGAATGACTTTGCGCTGTGAGGGATTCTGCGCACCTGCTCGCAGCAATTCCGCAACACGATCTGCTGCGCTGCGGCACTGTTCAATAAACTGTTCAGCCCGGCATTCGGAAAGCAGTGCTTTCGCGACAGCGTGGTAGCGGGCGAAAGTTGGTTCAAGCGAAGCGATCGCTTCATCAACGTCGCTCTCGATCGTCGCCGCAAGCAGACTGTCCGTCACTGCACTCATCGCCGACACGACGACAACAGGCAACGCACCGCTCTGCGCCGCAACAATGCGCGCAACATTTTCAAACGCGGCAGCGTCAGCGACTGACGTCCCACCAAATTTCATCACCACCGGCATTAAG
>DASSEB010000224.1:0-16300 GCA_035696765.1 Pyrinomonadaceae bacterium
CTGATCTTCGTAGAGCAACTCTTTGATCCGTAACGCCATTTCAACGTCACGCTTGCGATAAACACGCTGCCCAGCACGATTCTTTTGCGGCGCCAGCATCGGAAACTCCGACTCCCAATAACGCAGCACGTGAGCTTGCACACCTGCGAGCTCGCAAACTTCTCCGATTTTGAAAAATAACTTTTCTGGGATAGCTACAGCAGGACGACTCATTCGCTCAAGCCTCTAACTGAATTCCGGTTGGCTCTGATCGGGCGTTGCAATTTGGGAAGTCTCTTGGCGAGTTTGCCAACATCGTGCGACCGCGACATGTTACCCGCGCGAATTTGACGTGTCAATCCTTACACTTAGCGCGCCTGAGTTAAAACCTTTTCTTAAAAGTATCGCCTGAAGGTCAGCCGCAGACGACGCCGATTCGGCGTAATCTGTGATAACTGCTATAATTCGCCGTTCCCGCACAATGCCGGAAGGAAACGATTCCAAACAGTGACAACCTCGCCAACGGTTCTGCGCCTCGCTTCACGACTCGACGAGGTCGGCTTTTCCGATATCGTAAAGCTGCGCAATCGCATCATGGAGTTGCGCGATCAGGGCGCGACGGTTTACCAATTCGAAGGCGGTGAACCGTTCATGCCGACTCCTGAGCCTGTCAAGGAAGCCGCGAAACAAGCGCTCGACGACAATCAAACTCGTTACGCACCTTCATCAGGCATACCTGAACTCCGCGAAGCCATCGCCGAAAAGCTACGCACGAGAAACAACATTCCCGCGCAGTCAAAAGACGTGATCGTGGTGAACGGCGGCATGCAGGGTCTGTTCGGCGCGTTTCAGTCCGTGGTGAATCCGGGCGAAGAAGTGCTTCTCTTCTCGCCTTACTGGACGCCGATCAAAGATCTCGTGGCCCACTGTCAGGGACACAGCATCTTTGTGCCGACTAAAGAAGCTCGCGAATCCGGTTTTCAGCAAACGCTCGCGCGCTATGCAACCGGGCGAACTCGCGCAATCTATTACAACACTCCGCAGAACCCGAGCGGCGTCGTATTCACTCCGGAAGAAGCGCAGGCAATCGCGGAGTTTGCGCAGGAGCGCGACCTCGTTATCGTCGCCGACGAAGCTTACGAAGATCTGGTCTACGATGGAGAACATTTCTCGATTGCTTCGCTCGACGGAATGTTTGAACGCACCATTAGTTGTTTCACGTTCTCGAAGTCGTACGCAATGACGGGATGGCGACTCGGTTACGCAGTTGCGCCCGAACCGTGGATGACGGGCCTAAGGAAAGCAACGCTGTATTCGTCGAATGGTGTTTCTACACCAACGCAGTGGGCGGGACTCGCGGCGCTGAGTATCGATACTGCGATACTTGCACAAATCAGAGATCAGTATCGTTTGCGTCGCGACCTGTTGTTGTCAGGTTTGAATGACATCGGTCTTCCATGCAAGCCTCCGGCAGGCGCGTTCTACGCCTTCCCCGACGTCACTCGCATCAGCAACGATAGCCGTGAAGCAGCAGAGATCTTGCTGAACCGCGCGCAGGTGGCGACCGTTCCCGGAACTGTTTTCGGAGCGGAAGGCGAAGGTCATCTGCGTTTTTCATTTTCAACTTCAATTGAAACTATTGAAGCAGGACTTGATTCGCTTCGTCGAAATCTTTAAGGGATGAAAGACGAGCAGGACAAACCGCGCAGCTCGCCGCGAAGCGAATTCGATTTCATAAACTCACTTCGACAACGCGTCGCATCACTCACCACTCAATCACTCGTCGCAGGCATCGGAGACGACGCCGCAGTCATTCGCAACACAGAAGGTAGAGAGACAGTCATCACTGCCGATCTGCTGGTTGAAGACATCGACTTCCGTCGCACAACCACGCCGCCGTACCTCTTGGGCCATAAAGCACTCGCAGTTTCTCTTTCCGACATCGCAGCAATGGGCGCGCGGCCGCTCTGGTCGTTAGTTTCGGTCGGCGTGCCAGATGATGTTTGGCAAACCGATTTCGTTGAGCGACTCTACGATGGACTGCTCGAGCTGGCGAACCGTTATGGTGTGCGGTTAATCGGCGGCGATACCTCACGGACAACTGACAACATCGTCATCGACTCGATCGTCACCGGCGAATGCGCGGCGGGAATGTCGGTCAAGCGATCGGGCGCAAAGCCGGGCGACCACATCTTTGTCACCGGATCGCTCGGCGCCGCGGCAGCAGGCCTGCGTTTGATCGAGCGCGGCGCTCATCTGGCCGAGCAAACCCTCGGCGACGATGAAACGCAAAAACTCGATCACATACTGCTGCGCCAGCTTCGACCCGAGCCGCGCGTTGGGTGGGGAATGGTGCTCGGCGAGGAACGGTTAGCCACGTCGATGATCGATCTGAGTGATGGTCTTTCATCTGATCTCAATCACTTGTGTGAGGCCAGCGGTGTTGGAGCATTGATCGACTCGTCGTTGCTGCCCGTCGACGATCGCGTGCAGGAGTTGTGTGGGCGACGCGCTTTGGATCCGCTGCAGCTTGCGCTTCATGGTGGAGAGGATTTCGAGTTGCTCTTTACTGTAGCGCCGGAAAACGCGGCTCGTCTGCCGCGAAAAGTCGATGGAGTAGAGATCAAACGCATCGGCACGATTCAGAGTGCATCTGAGGGCGTGAAGATTTCCGAAGGCGCACGCACCTGGGAACTCAAACCCGGTGGATGGATGCATTTTTAATCATTGCCCATTGGAAATTGGCAATGACCTACCTTATCCTCAGTAGCCCATGCTTAGATTTCGCAACACGCTAACCGGCCGCGTCGAAGAATTTCGCCCGATGAGAGACGGCGAGGTCGGTTTCTACTACTGCGGTCCAACCGTTTGGAACTACGGTCATATCGGCAACTTTCGCAGCGCCGTGGCCGCCGACGTTCTTCGCCGTTATCTCAAGTTCAAGGGATTCAAAGTCAACCACGTGATGAATATTACAGACGTGGAGGACCGCATCATTGCCGAGTCGCAAAAGGCCGGCTTGAGTATTGACGACTACACGGCCAAGTACATCGACGCGCTCTGGGAAGACTTCGATGCGCTCGGCTGCGAACGTCCTGAAATCGTTCCGCGTGCTACTCGTCACATTCCGGAGATGGTGACGCTAATCGAAAAACTGTTAGCGACGGATCACGCCTATCGATCGGACCACTCGATTTACTATCGCATTGCTTCGTTTCCGGAGTATGGAAAGTTGTCGAAGATCAACTTCGCCGGAAATATCGCGGGCGCAAGTGAACGAGTGGACACTGACAAGTACGAAAAAGAAGACGCGCGCGACTTCGCACTCTGGAAAGAACCGGGTGCGGAAACCGAACCCGCATGGGACACGCCGATCGGCCGTGGCCGCCCTGGCTGGCACATCGAGTGCTCTGCAATGTCGATGAAGTATTTAGGCGAGACGTTTGACATTCACGCGGGAGGAATCGATCTGGTGTTCTCCCATCACGAAAACGAGATTGCACAGAGCGAGGGAGCGACCGGCAAACAGTTTGTCCGTTACTGGATTCACTTCGAACATCTCAAGGTCGACGGCGAAACGATGTCGAAGTCGAAGGGCAACTACTACACGTTTCGCGATATTGCCGCCAAGGGTTTCTCGCCTGCCGCCATTCGTTACTTTCTGATCAGCGTGCCTTTCAACAAGCAGTTGAATTTTACTTTTGACGCGCTTGCCGGAGCCGAGAGAACAGTCGCAAGCCTCCGCGACTTTCGCGCCCGTTTGAGCGAAGCGAAGACGGAACCAGGCAAAAACGAGAAGCTGTCTGAAACTGCTGCGCGCACTTTAGGAGAGTTCGAGGCGGGAATGGACGATGACTTCAACACCTCGATCGCGCTCGCGGCTGTTCACAATTTTTCACGCGAAGTAAACACGGCGCTCGCTCGCAAGCAGGTGAAGGCGGAGGACCAGCGCGAGATGCTGGCGGTGATCGATCGCATCGATACGGTGTTGAATATCTTCGGCGAACACCAGCGCGAGATGCTCGATAGCGAGATTCAATCCTTGATCGACGAACGCCAGGAAGCCCGTCACCGCCGCGACTTTGCACGTGCCGACCAAATCCGCGATGACCTCGCCAACCGCGGCATCATCCTCGAAGACACGAAAGACGGCGTCCGCTGGAAAAAGCATTAGCCACAAAAAGGCACAAAAGGCACATAAAAAGAATTGGTAGTAGTAATCGAGCACTACCAAAGAATTGAGCGTGGCTTTTCTTTTATGTGCCTTTTGTGCCTTTTTGTGGCTAGAAGTCTTTTGTGCCGTTTTGTGGCCCAAAACAAAAGGGCGTCACCGGCCGCACGTCGGTGACGCCCCGAACGGGTGCTAACTGGCACTCCCTATTTTCGTGTCTTCATCCGCCGGCGTACGTACCCGCCGAATCCTACTAACGCACTGCCTAAAAGTAGGATCGAAGATGGTTCCGGGACACCCGCAACGCCCACGTCGCTTCCGAGGCCGGTGTTTACGTTCTGAAATCTGACAAAGATTGCATTGCAGATTTGCTGCTCCGTAAATCCGGTAAACGCGGCTCCCGAGACGACGAACGATGCGCTTTCGCCGGGCGCCAATCCGTCGTTTACGGAGCCGGCATTAAAGTTCCCGGAATTACCGGTTATGAACCCAAAGTCCAGCACCGCACTGTTGAAGCCGTGGGGTACGTTGCCTAAGGCTGCATCCGAAAAAATAAAGTTTGACGAAAGGCTCGGCGCCTGCATCCCGGTGAAGCCATTCAATCCCGAAGCGCTCGCATTGCCAATCGGTGGCAAGTCAAAGCCGATGCCCGTGATCGTGGAAGTGGAACCAGGCTGCGTGATAGCCGAGGTATTCGTAATGGTAAAAGTGAAAGTGTTAGTTTGCGAGTTGAATTCACAGACCACCGTGGCAGTCGAGAACTGGCCTGTGTCAACACCCGTAACTGTGATGGTATCCGCCCGCACGGCTGTACCGGCGCTGGCGAATACCAAGAGCGCGGCTAGTGAAAAAATGATTTTGCCAAATCGAGACATGCAACTCCTCCTTGTGTGGTGCTCAAGACACACCCCGCGCTTGGCATCTGCACTTCGGCCGATGTTACGCAGTGGAGGGAGAAATCACGGGGCAAATGCAACTCTCACTGTACGTGGTGTGCGCAGGATAATAACGGCCAGCGCGATGACGGTCAATCACTGTTTTTGGGCTGTGACAAATTCTCCATTAATCAAGGGAGCCTACACGGAAAAGCCGCTGCTTGGGTACGCTGCCGCACCAAGAGTCAGTGCCTTTGGCCCAAGCTGTTTAAACGTTTTGTGCCTTTTTCAGGACGTGCGTAGTAGCTCAGAATCGCGGTAACCAGGTTGTGAGTGTTTTTGAGGTAAGCACGAACGCAGCTTCTCGAGTTGTTCCTCGGTAGGGTTGACGAAGCGTAAACCAAAGCCCAACGGCGGGGTTGTGTGGGCCACCTCACCCGACAAATCCAGCCATTCGCCGCTCGGCAGTTGCAGTTTGAAATTCACGACTTCGCCCGGCGCGGTCTGGCCGAGGGTGTCGAGGTAACAACCACCTTCTGACAGGTCGGTCACGCGGGCAGTGTAGTTGCCGCTTTTGCCGTCCCAAACAGCATCGAGACAAACTTCCAATCTGTCTTCTCTTCTGCGGTCGCTCATGAATGCACTAGGCCGTTCTTGGAGACAGTTAGCCGTGAAGATCTGAGGTGAGACATTTTGCCGGATGAACGGACGCCTCAGAGCAGCGGCTTTGTGGCGATTGGCCCGCCGGTCCGCACGGTGGACGCGTCGGCGTACCGAGGTCGATTCTAACGCGCCGCACCAAAAAACGGAATGAGAATTTCTGGCGATACGGGGGTTTCTTGTTATGATGCCTCGAAATGTCCACAACTTCGCGTAAACCCGAGACACAAGTCTCTTCAGTCACCGAAATTAGAAGGCACTTCCCGGCCCTCCAACGCGTACACAACGGCCATCCAGTGGCTTATTTCGACGGGCCCGGGGGTACGCAGGTGCCGCGTCATGTCGTGGAGAGCATGAGCGACTATCTCTACCACCACAACGCCAACACTCACTGGGCGTATCCCACCAGCGCCGAGACGGACGCCGCCCTCGCCCACGCGCGCGACGTTTGCGCGGAATTCCTGAACGCGTCACCGGCGGAGATCGTCTTTGGCGCAAACATGACGACGCTGACGTATCACCTGTCGCGCGCGCTGTCGCTGAACTTCTCGCCGGGAGATGAAATTGTCGTAACTGAATTGGATCATCACGCGAACACCGATCCGTGGCGCCGCCTCGCTGTCGAGCGCGGCGTAACGATTCGCACGGTGAGGATGAATACTGAACACGGCCAGCTCAACTGGGAGGATCTCGAACGTTTCGTTGGTCCGCGAACGAGAGTTCTCGCTATCGGTGCTGCGTCAAACGCGCTCGGAACAATCAACGATCTCGCCAGGGCCATCGAACTGGGCCACAATGCAGGCGCGCTGGTTTTTGTCGACGCGGTGCACTATGCGCCGCACGCACTGATCGACGTGCAGCAATTGGATTGCGACTTTCTCGGCATGTCGGCTTATAAGTTTTATGGACCACATGAAGGAGTGCTTTTCGCGAAGCGGGCGCTGCTCGAACGGATCGACTTTCCGAAGCTTGTGCCCGCGCCTGATTACGTGCCTGAGAACGCCGAGACAGGCACTCAGAACCAGGAAGGCATGGTCGGCACGGGAGCGGCGATCGAGTTTCTGGCATCACTCGGCGGCATGTCGAATCTCCGTCAAAGCCTGCGCAGCTTTTTCGACGAAGTGCACTTGCGAAACTCTCGGCTCTTCGAGCGTTTGTGGCGAGGATTGAGTGCAATACCGCGCGTCACACTTTATGGTCCACCGCCTGACTTACCTCGTACTCCGACTCTCGCATTCACGATTGAAGGCTGCACTTCAACTGAGGCGGCGCGGCGTCTTGCTGAGAGAGGACTCTTCTTGTCGCACGGCGACTTCTACGCTTACACGATCGTCAAACGCTTAGGTCTCCATCCGGAAGGACTGATCCGCGCGGGCTGCGCAATCTACACAACCGAGGAAGAGATCGACCGCTTGATCGACGCTGTATCCCAACTCTGATCCGGGAAAGATCCTGTTTTAAATTCCGCGTCGTGCCGCGTTCACGAAATCGGCGAGCAGTCCGTACGCGGTGCTTTGCAGGTTGGGCCGGTGCGAGACGATCGTCAGTCCGGGAATCGTATCGAGCTCGAAGTGAACGGCGAGCGAGGTGCCGCGCACGTTGCTAAGCGGATCGCCCGCGGCGATCTGTTCGGGCCTGACGGAGGCCGTAATCGAGTTATCAGCGTTGACCGTGACGCGTGAGAGCAGCTTGTACGGTTTCCCTTCCGCTCGCGCGGCTTGCAGTGTCGCGGGATCGAGTGCTCGGATTCCTTCGCGTCTAACGTCCGCTGGGACCAGGCGCTGGCGAAGAATGACGCGAGCAATCGCGCAGACTTTCATGATCGAGTCCCACCCATCGACGTCGTGACTCGGATCAGTCTCCGCGACGCCGAGTTCCTGGGCCGTCTTCACCCCTTCGTCGAAGCTCCTGCCAGCTTCCATCGTTTCGAGAATCACGTTCGTCGTGGAATTGAAGACACCACTGAAGCCACGAACCCTGACCGCGGGCAATGTCTCGCGAAACAACGAGAACACCGGCGCGCTGTCGAGCACCGTCGACTCAAACAGGAATCGTTTGCCTTTGGCGACGGCGATCTCGTTCAGCTCGTCGTAGGCATAAACGATCGGCGCTTTGTTTGCGGTGATGGTATGCGCTCCTGCTTGAAGTGACTTACGAAGATATTCGATCGCGGGTTGCCCGGTTTCGGGGTTGAGTGACGTCGTTTCAAACACCGCATCGGGTTTCGCAATCGCCAACCACTCGTCGATGCTCTGCACACGCGCTGTGTCATCACTACCATTAAGCAACTTCGTCACGTCAATCTCGTCGTTACTCGCGCGCCAACCCATTCGCCGGGTCGCGACGCCCGCGATTTGCCACTCGATCTCGTACCTGTCGCGGAGATCAATTGATTTGGAGACGAATAGTTTTGCGAGTGCGCGTCCGACATTGCCAAAACCAATGAAGCCGATTCGATATTTTTTCATGTATATTAGACGGGATTTACAAAATTCTCAGGATGACAGGATGCAACAATATCACGATCTGCTGAAATCGATTTTGGAGCATGGCAGTGAACACCACGACCGCACCGGTGTCGGGACTATTTCACACTTCGGCTTCCAGACCAGATTCAATCTGCGCGACGGATTTCCGATTGTCACAACAAAACGCGTTCCGTTTCGCTGGGTCGCGGAAGAGTTGTTCTGGTTCTTGTCCGGCGACACCAGCGAAACAAACCTGCGCGCGCGCGGTGTCGACATCTGGGCCGAGTGGGCTGATGAAGCGCATACAGAAAAGTTTGGACGAAGTGCCGGCGATCTCGGGCCAGTCTACGGATATCTCTGGCGCTCGTTTGGGGGCAACTATCCTCAGAGAAACGGCGTGGACCAGATCGCAAAACTGATCGAACTGATCCGCACGAATCCCGGTTCGCGCAGGCTGATCGTTACGGGCTGGGACCCGCGGCAAGCCGACAACGTCGATCTCCCGCCGTGTCACACTCTGTTTCAGTTCAAGGTCGAGAACGGACGCATTCTTCATTGCCAGCTCTACCAGCGCTCCGCGGACGCGTTTCTCGGCGTGCCTTTCAACATCAGCTCGTACGCGCTGCTCACACACTTGATCGCGCACGTCACCGAATTGGAGGTTGGCGACTTCGTCTACACGGTCGGCGATTACCACATCTATAACAACCATCGGGAGCAGGTTAACCAACTACTCTCGCGCGAGCCGCTGCCGTTGCCTGAATTGAAGATCAACGATCCGGATAATAAATTGCGCGGGCTCGAAGGCTTGCTCGCCGTCACTTACGAACATCTCAACCTGATCGGCTACAAATCGCATGGCAAGATCGCGGCGCCCGTCGCGGTGTAATCTAGTGTAATCATGATCATCGGCATCGCAGCAGTCGATCGAAAAAACGCAATCGGAAAACGCGGCAAGCTCCCGTGGCACTACTCCGCGGACATGAGGTTTTTTCGCGAGACGACGACTGGACATGCAGTCGTCATGGGACGCAAGACATGGCTCACGATCGGTAAGCCACTCAAAGACAGACTGAATATCGTGCTCAGTCGCGACTCCAGCATCGAGCCGCAGGATTCGCTCCTTGTGTTGACCGACGTCGATTCTGTCATTTCGTTCAATCACTCACTCACGACAGATCTGTTTGTGATCGGAGGTGCGCAGATTTACCGGGCGTTCCTGCCGCACATCGAGAAGTGGATCATCACGGAAGTGCCGTTAACCGTCAGCGGCGCGGATGCGTTCATGCCGGAAGGTTATCTGGAAGAGTTTAAAGAGATGGATTCAAGAACTCTGGAAGACGACCTGATTGTGAAGTTTTATGAACGCGGATAAACGCGGATTGAAAACGCGGATTAGAATAATTCATTCAAGGCTTCGTCCACGGATCTAACGCCGACGATTCGTACGCCTAGTAGTCGTTCGAGGCCGGGGACGTTCGAGGCGGGCATCACGATCTTTTTGAATCCGAGCGCCTGCGCTTCGCGTGCGCGAACAGACGCCTGCATCGCTCCACGCACTTCGCCCGTCAGTCCGACTTCACCAAACACAGCCGTGTGCGGATCGACGGTCATGTTTTTGAAACTCGAGACGATCGCCGTCACGACACCGAGATCAACTGCCGGTTCATCAACCTCCAGACCGCCGGCAATATTTACAAACACGTCGTCGCCTGTGAGTTGCAGACTCGATCGTTTCTCGAGCATCGCTATCAACAACGCAACCCGATTTTGATCCAAGCCTTGTGTCATCCGTCGACCGGTTCCGTATCTCGTCCCTGAAACGAGCGCCTGGATCTCCACGAGCAGTGGTCGCGTGCCTTCCATACAAGCGGTGACGATCGAACCGGCAACATTCTGCGGCCGTTCCTGCAAAAACATCTGCGAGGGATTCGCGACCGGCATCAAACCCTGGCCCGTCATCTCAAACACACCGACCTCATTCGCTGCGCCAAAACGATTCTTGACCGCGCGCACGATGCGATGGTTGTGATGGCGTTCCCCTTCGAAGTAGAGAACGGTATCGACGATGTGCTCCAAGATCTTCGGACCGGCGATCGAACCTTCTTTCGTAATGTGTCCGATTAAAAAGATCGGAATCCCGCGGTTCTTCGCGAGCAGAAGAAACTGATGGGCCGCTTCCCTGACCTGGGAAACTGATCCGGGCGCGGATTCAACGCTGCTCGAGAAAACAGTTTGGATCGAGTCGACAATTATCGCGCCGGGCTTCAGCCGTTCGATTTCGTTGACGATGTTTTCGAGATTCGTTTCAGGCAGGAGAAAGACGTTTTCCGCTTTGACCGCGAGCCGCTCGCCACGCAACTTTATCTGCCGTTCCGACTCTTCGCCCGAGACGTAAAGCACGAGCGAGCCGGCAGCGCTCAACTTGTCTGCGACCTGGAGCAGCAGCGTGCTTTTGCCGATACCCGGATCGCCTCCGATCAGAACGAGTGTGCCGGGTACGATGCCGCCGCCGAGGACGCGATCGAATTCAGTGACGCCGGACGGAACGCGGACGTCGTCCTGCGGTTCGATCTCCGTGAAGTTAACGGCGCTAACGTCGCGCAGTTGAAAGCCGTTTCGGCGTTCGGGCTTACGGGTCTTCTCTTCAACGAGCGAATTCCACTCGCCACATTCAGGACACTTGCCCAGCCACTTGGGGGACTTGTGCCCACAGTTTTGACAAACGAAGACTGTTTCTTTTTTCAAGTACGTTTACAGGTCTACAACAATGCTTTCACGTTCTCAGTCGGACGTCCGAGCACCGCGCGATCTCCTCGCTCGACGATCGGACGCTGCAGCAAGTCCGGATGTTCGATCATCAAGTCGATCAACTCGCTGTCGCTGAACTCGTCGTTCGCGAGTCCCAACTCCTTGTAAACCGCCTCGCCCTTTCGCAACAGATCTCGCGGCTTCAGCTTCATCTTGCGAAGCAGCTCGGTGAGCTTCTTCCGGCTCAGCGGCTCGACGTAGTAATTCACCTTCTCAAACGGAATGCCGCTCTCACGGAGCAGCTTGTCCATCTCGCGACACTTCGTTCAAGTAGGCTTTTCGTAAACTGTGATCGTGTCTGCCATATTTCTTACGGGAAGATCCCCCTCACGCTTGTTGCTTCTGCCACGCGGCCGACCGCAAGTATGTATGCTCCGGTTCGCAAGTCGGTGTTGTAATGCTCGGCAGTCTCATACACCGACTTGAAAGCTGTTTGCATTGTTTGCTCGAGAGTGTCGTTGATCTGGCGCTCGGTCCAGAAGAACGAATACTGGTCCTGCACCCATTCATAGTAACTCACCGTCACTCCGCCCGCGTTCGCCAGAATATCAGGGATCAGGCACACACCTTCATCCTCCAACACTCGATCGGCGCCCGGCGTAGTTGGACCATTCGCAAGCTCGGCAATGATCTTCGCTTTGACTTTTCCGACATTGCTGAGTGTGATGAAGTTCTCGAGCGCAGAAGGTAAGAGAATGTCGCAATCCACACCAACGATATCTTCCGGAGACATGTCTTTGCAGCCGCGCAGTCCTGCGAGGGATCCTGTTTGGGCTTTGTATTTCAAGGCGTCGGCGATGTCCACACCACTCTCTAAACAAACTCCTGCTTTCGAGTCGCATGCTGCGACGACTTTCGCGCCGTCTTCGGCGACGAGTCGCGCGATATTGGCGCCGGCGTTGCCAAAGCCGTGGACCGCGACACGCGCGCCGTTCAGGCTCATGCCTTTCGCGCGGCAAGCCTCGCGCAGCGCATAAAGACAGCCGCGTGCTGTGGCTTCAGAGCGTCCCTGCGACCCGCCGAGAGAGATCGGTTTGCCGGTAACGACACCGAGTTCCGTATGGCCGCGCACCATCGAGATCGTGTCCATGATCCACGCCATCGTCTGTTCGTCGGTGTAAACATCCGGCGCGGGAATGTCACGGTCTGGTCCAATGATCGGCGCGATCTCAAAAGCATAGCGTCGCGTCAACCGTTCGAGCTCATTTTGCGACAGACTCTTCGGATCGCAAATCACGCCGCCTTTACCGCCGCCGTACGGGATACCGACCGTCGCGCACTTCCAGGTCATCCACGAAGCGAGCGCTTTCACTTCGTCGAGCGTGACGTTCGGATGATAGCGGATGCCGCCCTTTGCCGGACCACGCGCGATGTTGTGTTGCACGCGATAACCCTCAAACACCTGCACGTCGCCGCCGTCCATCTTCACCGGAATCGAGACAATGAGTTGCCGTTTGGCATGCTCCAAAACGTGCCGCATTGAGGGCTCGAGGTCGAGGTAGTCGGCTGCTCGATTGAACTGCTGCTTAGCGATTTCGAACGGATTGAGTTCTTCCTTAAAAGCCTTTTGGGTCGCCATGCAATCGCTCCTGGAAAGAGTGGGACTCGGAGAGCGGCAGTATCGTAAGTGGTGCGCGCCGATGTTTCAAGCAAACTGGAACCGCTTCACCCCACGCGGTGTCTAATTGCCCGAGTAGCTCCCGCGACCCGAGAGGCACCGGCAACCAGCGGAGGAACTCGATGTTTAATAACCTGATTGAATCCACCTCGCACGCTCGGGAATTCAAGCGGCGCGGATCGTTCCTGCTCTTTACGACAGCCACTTATTTAGTGCTCTTTGTGATCACCGGTGTCGTCAGTATTTACGCTTATGATGCGCACCTCGAAGAGCAGAACACTGAGCTCGAGCTGCTCACGTTCGTGCCGGTGCCCACGCCTGAAGCTGCGGCGCCGAGAACACCAGATCCAGTTCGCCCTGCCTCGCCGTCTAGCCGACTTCCAACTCAACCAACGCGTACAGACATGATCTCGAGCACGTCAGATCCAACGCGTGTTCCGCCCACAGCGGGCATAGTCGCGTCACCCGTTCTACCGTGGCGTCGTGATGCAGTCATCGGATCTACCGACATTAATCCACCGGCGCCTGTGGGAAGCAATAACGGCAATTCACGAGGAACAGGCAACACACCGGTGGTAAATATGCCGGACCCGCCACCGCCCGCGCCGAACCCGACTCCCGTGGTCCCAAAGCTCATCAACGTGTCGCAGGGAGTCCTGACGAGTAAGGCGATTTTTTTGGCGACACCGAACTATCCGCCGCTGGCGCGACCAATAAGACTTCAAGGGGTCGTCACTGTGCAGGTGCTGATCGACGAAACGGGAAAGGTGATATCGGCCAAAGCTATCTCAGGTCATCCAATCCTGATTCCTGAAGCACAGAAGGCAGCGCTGCAGTCGCGCTTCTCGCCGACGCTTCTGAGCAAGCAGCCGGTCAAGGTTTCAGGAGTAATTACTTACAACTTCAAAATGCAATAGATTCCTGCCAAGCAAAGAGGTACGGAAGTCGATCGCTTCCGTACCTCTCCCGCCACAAAAGAAGATTAGCCACAAAAAGGCACAAAAAGCACAAAAGAGAAATAGAGTTTAATTCAGAACCGCTTCTCGATTTAATTGACACTCGATTAAATCGACACTCGTCTTCAGTTATGTGCCTTTTGTGCCTTTTTGTGGCTAAATTTTTCTGGCCCAGCGATCGATTTCGTCCATCGCGGCTTCGTAGATCTGCTCTTGTGGCAGGCCAAATTTTTTGGGGGCCTTGAACGAATGGTCGCCGCCTTCGATGGCGTAGATCTTTGCGGCGGGGCGAAGGTCTTTGATGAACGGATGAATCTCTTCCGGCGTGCCGAGCGCGTCGCGCGTGCCCTGGACAAACAACATCGGCCGCTGCACGTGCTCCAGGTGTTCGACACGAAGCTTAGTCGATTGGCCTGGCGGATGAAGTGGATAACCAAGAAATACCAAACCCGCGACTTCGCTGTCCGCTTCACTCGCGACCACCTGTGACGCGATCCGCCCGCCCATCGACTTCCCGCCAACCACCAGCCGATTGTTCTTCAGCAACTTGTGATTGAGTGCGGCGTCGATGACCGCACGAAAGCAAGCTTCCAACTTCGGCTTCTGATCCGGCACAGAGCGCTCCTGCTCCATGTAGATAAAATTGAAAGTCATCACATCGAGACCGCGCGCGGCGAGTCCCTTTGCAAACATGCGCATGAAGCCGCTCGTCTGGTTGGCGCCCGCGCCGTGGCCCAGCAGCACCGTCAGTCCAGCGCGGATCTTTTTCACAGCGGAATAAAGCAGCGCAGTCACTGCCTCTTTATCGTTGACCTCAACGGTAAGCTTCTCGGTTTCGTCTGGCATTGTTTTGAACGATTAGACTTCTTTTGCGAGCATGGCTAACGCATCCTGCATCTCACTCTTGAACCTGTTCGCCACACCTGTCTGGACACTCGGAGAGCTCTTCGAGAAGTACGCTAAATTGCCGTCGGGTTTCTTTCGTCCACGCTCTGCGTAGATGGCGCAAATCAATTGCTTATCATAGTCGGGATCGGTCTGCTGGCAACTCACAGTTGCACACGCGCGACCGACGATCGACGTCGCGCCGCCGTGCTGCACAGCAGTGGACCAGACAACGTCCTGCAGCGCCCGGCACCTGCTGTTCACGTCGAGCTTATTGTCGCTGAGTATCTTTGCTGCCAGCGGATCGTAATGAGTCTTCTTGATGTACTCATGCTGCGCTTTCTGAAAAGCGTCAGGTTGTGCGGTCGCGATTCGTTTCCAGACCGCGGTGAATTCCGCGGTGCCGGGTGTAAGGTTTGCAAAATCCTGACGCCAGGGAAAGCCCGGCTGTCTTACAAAGTCTGCCGGTACGCCCATCCTCGTCGCCATCTGGTACGACCCGTAAGAAACACCTCCCGGATCTCCGGAGCCTGTTGAGACCGTGCCTGGACCTCTGCCACCGGTTTCGTACTTCGCCGATAGGGCTCCGAGTGCATCTGCTAACGCTTGCCCGAGCGCCCCCGCTGCCGTAGTAGGAATGTTCGAAGGAAGCGGCTTGGTATTCTCAGTTGTAACTGCGCCATTCGGCACATTGACGATGTCGCCTACCTTGATATTGTTTGGGTTCGATATTTGCGGGTTCGCTTCCAGCAACTGCGCGGTGGATACGCCATTACGCATCGCGATCTTCGAGAGCGTATCGCCAGGCTTTACCGTGTAAGTCATTGAGGGATCTCCTTTAAGATTGCCGGCTTTTGCGGGGAGTCGAATAGTAGTAAACGCTTCGCGGCGTAGTCAATGGTGATCTAAACGTAAACTCGCGGTACGCGCTCGGCCACGCCACACGTCACTTCATACGAAAGCGTTCCTGAAATCCGCGCCAGATCTTCCGCGGGGATCTTAAGCTCGCGATTGTGCCGGTCCCAACCTAACAACGTCACCTGATCGTCAAGCGCAACACCAGAAACGTTTGTCACGTCAATCAACGTCAGGTCCATCGAGATCCGTCCCACGACCGGTGCGTACACGCCACGCACAATGACGTGCGCGCGGTTCGACAGTCCTCGCATGTAACCGTCGTGATAGCCGACCGGCAATGTCGCGATTAGAGTCTTGCGCGACGCTTCAAAGGTGCAACCGTAACCAATCGTTTCTCCCGCCGGCACCCACTTCAAGAGACTTATTCTCGAATACAACGACATCACGGGCCGGAGATCAGGATCCGAAGTTGAAGGCGGAAGCACGTCGCGCCACAAGCCATACAAAACACCACCAGGCCGGACCATGTTTCCCCACGCTTCACGATGACCAAAGATTCCAGCCGAGTTTGCGAGATGCAAGTACGTCGGCCGGTACCCATGATCGCGAAACACTACGACCGCATCTTCAAAACGACGAACCTGATCTTCCGTCAACGGTTGACATGAATCATCGTCAGCCGCCGCGAGGTGACTCATCAATCCATCGATGCGGACATTCCGAAATTGCCCGAGCGCCGCGACGAAATCACTTAACTGATCGAATCGTATTCCGAGCCGTCCCATCCCTGTATCGACTTTGACATGAACGTCGGCCACGATCCCGGCGTCCGAAGCTGCCTGGTTCAGCGACTCGATCATGTCGAGCCGGTAAACCACCGGCGTTAAGCGATGCTGGATACACATGCCCGCTTGTCCGTGCCAAAAACCTCCGAGGCAGAGCACTGGTTGCACGATACCGGAAGCGCGTAATTCAATTCCCTCCTCCGGCAGCGCCACACCGAACCAGTCCGCGCCTTC
>DASSEB010000225.1:0-4596 GCA_035696765.1 Pyrinomonadaceae bacterium
CGAAAAGCCCACCCGTGTTGTTCGAGCTGAACATGTTGAAGGTCGTGCCCACTCCAGCTTCGGGATGAGCGGGACGAGTTTCAGACGTATCACCGCGATAACCGCCGCGCAATGTCAACACCCACGGGTTGCTCCGATCGCCAGCCAGAACAGTATCGCTGAACCCCAGCAACAGGTGGCGGGCGCCCGTGTCGTTTCTTCTCGAGGGCAAGTCGGTCGCGTTCGAGAGGGGCAGAAACTCTCGCACGTTTCCGTTTGTGTAGCTCACTGACTGGCTGAGACTGTGGCCACCCAGTTGTTCGTCAAACTTCAGGAAGCCCCGCGTATCGAAGATGCGAGCGGGATTGCCGAACTGGTTTTCAAAGTTCCGCGCTACCTGTGGCGTTCCCGGCGGAAAGATAAAATTCAGGCGACGGTTTTCTCTGATGCGCTCACCTGAGCCAAAGAAGAACACCTTGTCCTTAACGATTGGACCACCGAGCGCGAGACTGTAGTCCCAACGTTGTAGAAACGGCGCTTCGTCCTCGGTAGGATCAAGTGAATTCGAGGTGTCAAAGACGTTGTTGCGGAAGAAGATCGAAGCAAGCCCGTGATACTCATTGCCGCCGCTTTTTGTGATCACGTTAACGATCGCGCCCGAAGCCTGTCCAAACTCGGCGCGGAAGCCTGCTGTCAAAACTTGAAACTCTGCAATCGTCTCCTGATTGAACTGTGACGCTGCGCCACCGTTTACCGTGTCTTTATTCGGCTGGCCGTCGATAAGAAAATTATTGTTGCCGGCACGTTCTCCTAAAACCGGAGTTGAATTGTCGCTGCCCACGTTTGCCTGCCGGTTAATCACCACACCGGGCACAAGCTGCATCAGGTCGAGATAGTTGCGACCGTTGGTTGGCATCTCTCTGATCTGTTGTGGCGTGATCGTGGTGCCAGTTGCGGCGGTGGTGGGATTCAAGAGTTGCGCATACTCAACGACGTCGACCTGCTCAGAAACGGCGCCCACTTCGAGTGGAATATCGAGCGTCAAAGTTCTATTGACTGTGAGCTCGACGTTGTCGAAGGTGCGCGCGGCGAAGCCGGTGTGAGAGATGGACAAGGTGTAGATTCCCGCCGGCAGCGCGGTGACCCTATAGAAGCCGTTTGCATCACTCGTTGCAGTACGTTCGATACCGAGCGACGGCGACTTCACGACCACCTGAGCTCCAGCCACGACACTGCCTTGCGCATCCTTGATCGTACCTTCGATTGTCGAGACGGTCGTTTGGGCCAATACGGACAACGGAAATAAAAGCAACAGGCAAAGAACTCCAGTAGATTTAACTGCCCACCGCTCACGGCCAGTAATCAGATCAACGCGCTTCATGATTCCGCCTCCTTAGGAGAGAGTTGTTGGAACCCGGCTCTGCATGGATGCAACGTGTCCTGCAATTGAATTCGGTTGTTTGGAAGCAAACGGCTGATCAGAAACTCCAGTTGCGAAACCCGGCGATCAGCGTAGCGCTATATAACATCGAGCGTTGCACCATGTCAATTCGCATACAACATTTGTTGCACAAACCGGATCCGCCGTGCTATCTTCCCGCGCCATGCAGGCTTCCTCCGAAGTTTTCATTCGCCAAATAGAACCGCCAACGGCTATCAAAATCGATGGCGTGGAGATCCGTCTCGTTCGTCTGCCGCTAGTCGAACCCTTTGAAACCAGCTTTGGAAAGATCGATTCACGACTGATCTTTTTGTTGTGCCTCAAAGCAAACGGTATGAAGGGTTGGGGCGAGGTGGTCGCGTCAGAAGAGCCGCGCTACAGCTACGAAACCGTGCGCACTGCGTTTCACGTCATTCGTGAGTTTTTTGGACCGGCAGTGTTGGCTGAGCCCATCCGTAACCTCGACGATCTCGCAAAACGCCTGGCGCCCTTCCGCGGACATAACATGGCCAAGGCCGGACTCGAACTCGCGTTCATGGACTTGCTGGCCCGGACGAAGCAACAGTCACTGTCCGCGTTGATTGGCGGTGAACGAAAACGCGTACCAGTAGGCGTGAGTCTTGGGATTCAACCCACCGTGGCCAGGCTACTCGACCGCGTCGATAGATATCTCAACCTTGGATACCAGCGAATTAAATTGAAGATCAAACCGGGCTGGGACCTCGATATTGTGGCGCGAGTGCGAGAAGCTCATCCGGATATCCTGCTGTCAGTAGATGCGAATTCGGCTTACACTCTCGAGGATCAGGATCACTTAAAGAAGCTTGATAATTTCAACCTCTTGATGATCGAGCAGCCGCTGCAAAACGACGATCTGGTGGACCATGCAAAGTTGCAGAAGGCCTTGAACACTGACATTTGTCTCGACGAAAGTATCGTCAGCTACCGACACGCAAAGGTGGCCCTCGAGTTAGAGAGTTGTAGAATAATGAACATCAAGGTGGGGCGAGTTGGCGGCTATTCACAGGCGCTCGGCATTCACGATTTGTGTCTGTCGCGGAATGTGCCGGTCTGGTGCGGCGGCATGCTCGAGTCAGGCATAGGGCGCGCGCACAACATCGCGCTCGCGAGTCTGGCCGGCTTTACGTTACCGGGTGATATTTCCGCCAGTTCGCGCTATTTTGAGCGCGATCTTATTTCGCCCGGTGTTGTTGTGGCCGCTGACGGCACGGTCGCCGTTCCCGATGATCCGGGTCTGGGTTTCGAAGTCGACATGAGTTTTATTGAAAGTCGAACTGAAACTCGGGTGTACCTCTCCCTATGAATCTGAGCTCGGTTCTCACACGAAGGAGCAAGTATGGCAGCGGGAAATTCGCTCAACGACGGCGACGGTAATGGCTCCGAGTCTTCCCTGACCTCGCTTGAAGTGCGCTTCGCTAAATCTCCGTTGAGTGGTTCTCGACGTCGCTTAATCAGAGAAATCCTGGACAATCACGAACAGACCTTCTTCCTCTCGTCGCGCGAAATGGCGAAACGTTACAAGGTCGACGCGGCTACGATCGTGCGTTCGGTCCAGGCGCTCGGCTATGAACGCTTTGCAGATTTCGCCGCCGACCTTCGCCGTCACTTCGTCAAACACATCACGCCTTACACAGTCCTGAAAGCAGCAACGCAGGAGAAACGCAGTGTCACCGATCAGGTGCAGCATTGTTTGGAACGAGACGTGGAGAGTCTTAGTGTTCTTCGTTCGAGCTTAGAGGCGAAACGTGCCGTGGAACTTGCCAGGCGAATTCATGGTGCGCGCCGCATTCTGGTAGTCGGTGTCGATCTGGCAGCGTCCCTCGCATGGTTTCTGGCCTATGGTCTAACACCGCTCGGTTTTGACGCTGAGGCGCCCGTGGGGAGCACAGGCAATCTGCAACACAAGATAGATCTGCTGACGGAAAAGGATTTGTTAGTGGCGATCAGTTTCGGGAGATGCCTTCGAGAAACCGTCGAAGCTGTTCAGCGGGCTCATGCGCGAGGTGTTCCCACGTTTGGTATTACTGACAGCAGCACGACTCCCATCGCTCTACACTGTGATGACTCCCTCGTTGCGTCCACGAGCAGTCCTTCTTTCACAGGCTCTTATGTAGCGCCCATGGCACTGTTGAATACGATCATCGTCGCGTGTGCTCACCTGCGTCCCAAACGAGCGCTGGCAATGTTGAGCCGCACGGAACAGGAGTATCGCACGGGCACGCGCTGGTACCAGGATCCCCGAAGAGGTACTAACAACATTAAGAAGAAATAACCAGAAGAAAGCACCAAAGCATTTACTTGGTTTTTTGTCGTTTGTGCCTTTTTGTGGCGAATCATTCTGGAATCGGAGTTGTGGTTATCGCGATCTGAGCGGCGTCGTAAGCGGCACTATCCAGCGTGCCGGTAACAAACTCACTTCTTCTTTAGCCAGGTCTACGTTCGGATCGATTAGCAACTGCGGTTCGCGCCCGTTAAGAGAAACCATTACGCGAGCCCGCACCTCAACGTTCTCGTAACCTGCCAGCCTCTTCTCTTCCGCGAGATGATGCCCGAAGAGCAGGATCAGCTCCGGCTTCGTACTCACCTTCGTCACCTGATGAGACTCCAGATAATCTTCCGGCTTGATGGTCCACGTTTGTCCAGTTTCGCGATGTGTAACCGTAAACACTGCCTCGCCACCCTTTGTTCGCAACTTCATGTGCCACGCAAAATTATGTCCTTCTTCGGTCCAACTCACGTCGCCCGGATAAAAGTAATGGCGCAGCGGGAGCAAAAGCTGCACGGCAAGGTAGGCTGCCAACAGTCCGGCAACTAATTTTTGCGAGGCGGATAGAGACGGGCAACTGCTTCTTTCGACGAATGTGTGAGGGTTCACGGAGGCTGCACCGACAGACGCTTCTCCTGGCGACATGAACGCTCGGACAAAGCGTCGCAGCAGATCGGGCGGAAAGAAGATTAAGAGCGCGCCCAGCATCAACCACGGAAAGATGCCGATCTCGAATATCACGGCATTGATCAGATTGAATGCAACTGCCGCTGCGAATGCGAAGGGCCGCGTGCGTCGACACAGCAGTAGCGGCACCACGAGCAGATCGATCAGCAACCCGCCAATCACAAAACTGTAAACGACCCACTCGGCCGCGAAGATAGGACCG
>DASSEB010000226.1:0-3431 GCA_035696765.1 Pyrinomonadaceae bacterium
CGGCTGGCTTTGGGAATTGCAATCAGGTCCGGCTCGCGAAGCACCCAGGCCAGCGCGATTTGAGCCGGTGTCGCGCCGTGTTCGATGGCGATCAACTTGATAGTGCGATCATTGAACATGCGCTTCTGCTCGTCCGTTTTATGCGCCACCGGAGAATACGCCATGATCGGAATTTGCCGCTCGCGACTCCATGGGATCAAATCCCACTCGATCCCGCGATGCATCAGGTTGTAAAACACCTGATTGGTAGCGACCTCATCACCGCCCGCCACAGCGATCCACTCTTCCATGTCTACGACGTCAAAGTTGCTCACGCCGTACTCGAGGATCTTTCCTGTTTCCCTTAACTGCTGAAATGCTTCAACTGTTTCCGCCAAAGGCACGTCGCCGCGCCAGTGCAAGAGATATAGATCGATGTAGTCCGTCTTGAGTCGCCGCAAACTTCGCTCACACGCCTTAATCGCGCCGCTCCGCGTAGCGTTGTGCGGATAAACTTTGCTGACCACAAACACATCCTCGCGACCTTCGACAATCGCCTCCCCAACGATCTCTTCCGCACCACCTTCACCGTACATCTCGGCGGTGTCGATGAGGTTCATGCCGAGATTCAAACCGAACCGCAGTGCCGCGATTTCGGACTCGCGTCGCGAAGGATCTTCGCCCATACCCCATGTTCCCTGACCAAGCACAGGAATTGGCCGTCCCGAAGGCAACGGCGTAGTTCTCACTCTCGCTGCATGATCAAGTTGTGTCGCTTCCCGCATGTTTCTCCTCCTGCCCCTGATAGTTCTTGGGTGCTTTAGCCCATTCGGCCGGGTGACCTGACCCAGCAACGATCCGAATCTGCTTTACACCTCGTTTTTGCCATTTAATAGAAGGCACGTTGGTTGCCACAACGCTCTTCATGGCGACAGCATCATTAACAGCCCAACAGGCAATCTCCAGAAAGCCTTTCGACGGTTTCGACAATATATTCCTTAACGGCAAGTGGCGTTCCGGCAGCAGCGATCAGGCTTACGACGATACCAATCCTTATACAAACGAAGTGTTGGTTAGCATTCCTCTCGCCAACGAAGGTGACCTGAACGAAGCGTTTCATGCCGCGAGATCTGCGCAGCCGAACTGGTGTCGCATGTTGCCGGCGGACCGGTCCAAGATTCTCCGGCGCGCCGCAGACATCATGGAAGAACGACGCGAAGAGATTGTCGGCTGGCTGATACGGGAGTCTGGCAGCACTCGTATCAAAGCCAATGTCGAGTGGCAATACGCACACGGAATCACACTCGAGGCGGCAACGTTTCCTTCGCGCATTGAGGGACCCATCATGCCGTGCGATATCCCGGGCAAGGAGAATCGCGTCTATCGTCAACCCGTCGGCGTCGTCGGCATGATCAGTCCGTGGAATTTTCCTTTTCATCTGAGCAGCCGCTCTATCGCGCCTGCAATTGCGCTCGGCAACACCGTAGTAATCAAGCCGGCGTCTGACACGCCAGTCACGGGTGGATTACTACTCGGCAAAATCTACGAAGAAGCCGGACTTCCGGCGGGCGTTCTCAACGTCGTCATTGGTCAGGGCAGTGTGATTGGCGATGCGTTTATCCGGCATCCAACCCCGCGCGTGCTCTCGTTCACCGGCTCAACTGAAATCGGCCGTCACATCATGGAAACTGCCTCACAAGGCCGGACACTGAAGCGCGTGGTGCTTGAGCTCGGCGGCAACAGTCCACTCGTCGTGCTCGACGACGCCGACGTAGGTCTGGCCGTAAATTCCGCCGTCTTCGGAAAGTTTTTGCATCAGGGTCAGATCTGCATGGCCATCAACCGGATCATCGTGGACGCCAAGGTGCACGATGAATTTGTCGAGATGTTCGCCCAGCGCGTGCGCCAGTTGAAATACGGAAATCCTAATGACGACGACACGATTGTCGGCCCACTCATTAACAAGCAGCAGTTACAAAAACTGTTGGAACACATCTCGAAAGCACGTTCGGAAGGCGCGAAGGACGTGATCGACGGCGAGCCCGAAGGCCTCGTATTGCCGCCGCACATTTTTATAAACGCCACGAATGAAATGTCGATCGCGCAGGAGGAGTTGTTTGGACCAGTGGTGTCAATCATCAAGGTCCGCGATGAGAATGAGGCACTAGCCGTGGCGAACGATACGACATACGGATTGTCGAGTGCCGTGTGGACTCGCGACCTCGAGCGTGGTAATCGTTTCGCACTCCGGCTGGAAGCAGGAATGACTCACGTGAACGACTCGCCGGTAAACGACCTGCCAAACTGCCCGTTTGGCGGCGAGAAGAACAGCGGTCTGGGCCGTTACAACGGACAATGGTCCATAGAAGAGTTCACCACTGTTCACTGGATCTCAGTGCAGCACGAACCGGTTCAGTATCCATTCTAGCCAGGGAATTCCGACAGATGCCTACGATTCCAACAACCATGCACGCCGCGGCGATCGATGAGTTCGGCGGTCCGGAAGTCTTGAAGTTGCAAAGGCTCCCGGTTCCTGCCCCGGCTGCGGGTGAGGTGCTGATGCGGATCGACACCGCCGGCGTTGGATCATGGGATGCTGAGATTCGCGGCGGCTGGTCACCCGGCGGCAAGATCGAGTTTCCGTACGTTTTGGGGTATGAAGGATCGGGCACGGTCGCGTCCCTCGGCTCACACGAACATCGTTTCAAAGTCGGCGACCACGTGTACGCGTACAGTTGGAACAATCCCAAGGGAGGTTTCTACGCGGAGTACGCTGCGGTCCCGGCAGAGAAAGTGGAGCTCATTCCGAAGAGACTCGATCTGGTCCACGCGGGCGCGATGCCGATCAGCGGCCTCACGGCACTACAAGGCATCGACGATGTGCTCCAGTTAAAAAGAGACGAACACATTCTGATTCACGGCGCGTCCGGCGGTGTTGGAACGATCGCGATCCAGTTTGCGCGATTGCGTCATGCGCGTGTGTTTGCGTCGGCGTCTGGCCAGGACGGAGTCAAGCTGGCGTTGCGGCTGGGCGCGCACGCGGCGGTTGATGGAAAAGAGGAAGACATTGCCGAAGCGGCGCGACGCTTTGCGCCAAACGGTGTCGAAGCGGTGTTGGCACTTGCAGGAGGAACCGGATTTCAGAAGTGTTTGGATGCGACGCGTGAAGGCAGCCGCGTGGCGTATCCAAACGGAGTCGAACCCGTGCCGGGAAAGCGCAAAGGGATTGAGATGCTTGCGTATGACGCAGTCGCGGGAATTGAAGAATTCGAGAAGCTTAACCGCGTGATTAGGGAAGCGAATCCGGAGATCGACGTGCTGATCACCGGCACGTACAGCTTGGCGAGCGCCGCCAAAGCACATGAGCGAATCGAAGAAGGGCACGTGTTGGGCAAGATCGTGATCCGTATCGGTGAAACCGAACTTTGACTGCGATCACTTCCAATCTCGAC
>DASSEB010000227.1:0-8454 GCA_035696765.1 Pyrinomonadaceae bacterium
TAGATTCGCAGCGGTTTGGTGCTGAGGTTTGAGCCACGTCATGCCACCGGCAGGGACGACGTTCCAGCGTTCGCGTGAAGCGAGTCGGAGGATCTCGGCAATTTCTTGCGTCGAGCCCGGGAAGATCACATTTGAGGAGATGTTTTGTTCGCCGACGATCTGCGCCAACGAAGTGACTGTTCTCGACACAGGCGCGATCGGTGCAGAGCGCAGCGGCTCTTGCATTGGCAGTGAAGCGGGTGGCGTAGTCTGAACCGCCTTACCTTCGCCGCAGCCGCGAAGCAGTGGAACGATCTTTCCGGGATTACAAAGTCCGAGCGGATCAAACGCCGCGCGAACACGCAACATCGCATTCATGTCCGCATCCGAAAACACGAGCGGCAACAACTCGCGCTTGTCCAACCCGACACCGTGTTCGCCGGTGATCGTCCCGCCTGCTCGCACGCAAACTTCCATCAACTCACGGCCCGCGTCTTTAACGCGCCGGACCTGGTCCGCAAACCGAGAGTCAAAACAGATGAGCGGATGCAAGTTGCCGTCGCCCGCGTGAAAGACATTCGCGATTCGCAGTTCATATCTGCTCGCAATGTCGTACGCAGCGCCGAGCACTTCAGGCAGGCGCGAACGCGGAACGACTGCATCCTGAATCATCGAATCCGGCGAGATACGTCCGATAGCGCCAAACGCACCTTTGCGCGCCGCCCAAAGTTTCTTTCGCTCCGTTTCATCGCGGGCGAAGCGGCAACTGCGCGCGCCGTACTCCATGCAGATGCTGGTGACCTTTTGCGCTTCATCGTCGAGGCCTGCTTCGATGCCGTCCAACTCGATCAGCAGTGCGGCGCCTGCATCCGGCGGTAGTCCGGCGGCGAAGACACTCGCCTCCACTGCGCGAATGATCTCGCGGTCCATCATCTCGAGTGCGGCGGGCATCACGCCCGCTGCGATAATGGCTGACACAGCATG
The DNA here is from genome assembly GCA_035696765.1 of Pyrinomonadaceae bacterium. Classification (GTDB taxonomy): domain Bacteria; phylum Acidobacteriota; class Blastocatellia; order Pyrinomonadales; family Pyrinomonadaceae; genus PSRF01. The sequence goes on from DASSEB010000227.1 coordinate 964, forward strand.
GCTGGCATCGTTTACTTCAGCAAACTCCGCGAGCAGAGTGCGAACGGCAGGAGGGACCTGGGCCAACTTCAGTGTGGCTTCAGTTGCGATGCCGAAAGTGCCTTCAGAGCCGATGAATGTGCCGAGCAAGTCGTAACCCGGTGCGCCGTCGAGATCGACGATCTCACCGCCAACGAGGACAACACGACAACCAAGCACGTGGTCGGTCGTGGTCCCATACTTCAAGCAATGAATGCCGCCCGCGCTCTCGGCGATGTTTCCTCCGATCGTGCAGCTTGGTTGGCTCGAAGGATCGGGAACGTAATACAAACCAAACGGCGCAACTGCTCGCGAGACGTGCAGGTTCACGACGCCGGGCTGGACCACCGCGAGACGGTTCTCCACGTCGATACGCAGAATCTTGCGCATGCGCGCCATCTCGATGACGACGCCGGAGTTGAGTGCGAGGGCGCCGCCTGAGAGTCCGGTGCCCGCGCCGCGCGGTGTGAAGGGCACGTTGGCACGCGCGAGTTCGCGCATCACCGCGGATGTTTCTTCTGTCGACGAAGGAAAGACCACCGCGCGGGGGCGATGTTTGTGTTGCGGCAGACCGTCGCACTCGTAGACCAGCAGCTCGTCAGGTTTCGAGAGAACGTTCTCACGGCCGACGATTGCCATCAAATTGTCGACTAAATCATCCACGCGAATACAGACGATAAGCGAAATAGATCAGCAATCCAACTGCCCCTGCGAGAGCGGTTGCTATTTTTTCCTTAGAGGTGCTGTGAAGCAGTAACCAAATAATCAGTGCTAACGAAAGGATTGCGATAATGGTGCCGCCAGGCAGTCGAAACACCGCCGCCGGCACTTCGCGCCGAGAGCGAAAAACAGGCAACGCCAGGCACGTCGCTCCATAAGTCACGAGCCGCGCGATCGTGCTGATCGTCAACGCCTCGACAAACGAGCTCTTCAAAGTCAAAAAGAGCATGAGCGCCGCGGTGATCAGAATGGCCACGTAAGGCGTAAAGAACCGGCGATGTATGATGCCAATGAATGCCGGCAACTGCTTCTGCTCTGCCATCGCAAAGGGAAGGCGTGAGCCCGACAACAGCAGGATATTCAAATTGCCGGTGATCGACACGATTGCGCCCGCGGAGATGATCGCACCACCGGCCGTTCCCAAAAACCGCGACCCCGCGTCAGCCAGAGGCTTCTGCGATTCGGCAAGCCCGGGCAGTGTTCCTACACACACCACCTGAATCAGGATGTACAGCACCGCGACGACGAGAATCGCGATCAGCAACGCTCGCGGCAAACTTCGCTTCGGATCGCGCACTTCGCCCGCCGGAATCGTCGCCATCTCGAACCCCGTAAAGGCATAAACCAGCAGCAAGACTGATTTCGAGAACGCATCTGATGTCGGGCTTGGACCAAACTCGTATGCCTGTGGGTTCAGAAAAAACAGTCCGGCGGCGATGAAGATGATAATCGGCACGAGCTTACCGATCGTGAATGCGTTGCTGACAATCGCCGTCTGCCTGATCCCAAGCAGGTTGATGATCGCCAGCACGACAACCATCAGCACGATGATCAAAGCGCGCCAGAGAGGCTGCGTCGCCGAGAGCCAGAAGTAACTCAGGTAGTTGATCAGGAGATTACAATTCGCGGCGAATGCAGTAACGCGTGCGAGCCAGATCAGCCACCCGACTTCAAACGCGACTGCCGGCTGGAATGCCTCGCGCGCGTACAGGTATGGACCACCTGTTTCGTCGAAGCGGCTGCTCACCTCGGCGAAGCAAAGTATGATCAGCGCAACGATAAGAGCGCAGACGACGAATGCGATCAGGCTGTAAGTGCCGATTAGGGCGTAAACTTTCGAGGGAAGACCAAAAATACCCGCGCCGATAATGCCGTTGATGCAAATTGCGACCAGGTCCCAGCGGCGGATGCCACGGACCAGGTCTGCGTCAGGTTGGTTCTGCACCCGAAGGCTTATAGCAAAATCGGCCGCGGATTTACACAGATTTGGAACGCATTTTATTCTGTTCGTAACGCAATCATCGGGTCTACGCGTGTGGCGCGACGCGCGGGAATCAGGCACGCCAGCAGCGCCACCGCCATCAGCACGATCGACACGCCAGCGAATGTGAGCGGATCGGTCGGCGAGACTCCGTAAAGCAGACCTCTTATCACGCGTGACATGAGAAACGCTCCAACCAATCCGAGCACGAGACCGATCATCGTCATCACCATCCCCTGGCGCACGACGAGGCGCAAAACGTCAGCATGTTTGGCGCCGAGGGCCATCCGAATTCCGATCTCGTGTGTTCGCCAACTGACGGAATAACTCATCACGCCATACAGACCCACGGCGGCAAGAACGAGCGCGACGCCCGCGAAGATTCCCAGCAGCAACATATTAAACTTGCGTGGAGCGACTGACGTTCCCAACAACTGTTCGAGCGTTTGTGCCCGCCAGATTATCTGGTTCCGATCGAAGGCCTTTACTTCCGCGCGCACCGCCGGCAGCAATTGCGACGCGTCCCGGGCTTCGGTGCGAATCACAAGATTCAGCCGGCGTTCGGGCTTCTGAAAGTACGGAACGTACATCTCCGGCTCGACGTCGACGTCGAGCCCGTTGCGCCGCACGTCTCCAACCACGCCGACTATTTCGCGCGGCACCTTGTTTGGTCCATCGAAGATGATCCGTTTCCCGAGCGGATCCTCGTCCGGAAAGTAACGCTTCACGAATGCGTTGCTGACGACGATGGCTTTGGGTGAATCCGCGGTGTCGTGATCGGTAAAAGCGCGGCCACGCAGCAGCGCGATATTCATGGTGCGAAAATAATCCGGACCGGTCACCGTGTAATCAGCCCCGGCTTCCTCGCCGGGTTTGTACGGCGCGCGGCCCTCGATTTGAAAAGTCAACTCGACATCGAAATCAGTGAGCGGAACGTTGCTCACCACCGAAGCATCGCGAACGCCGGGAATCGTTTTCATTCGCTCGATGAGCTGTTGGAACGCCGCTGACTGCTGTTCGGGTTTCGGATACGTGATCCTGCTCAGAGGAATGTCCAGTGCCAGTACGCCTTTAGGATCGAAGCCTGCATCGGTTTTCAGCAGACGCCAAAAACTATTCATCAACAGCCCCGCACCGACGAGCAGCATCAACGACAACGCAACTTCAGACACGATGAGGACACTGCGCATCCAGTTTCGGCCACTCTGTGACACACCTCGGCCACTCTCTTTCAACATAGTGCCGGGATCGGGTTTAGACGCGTGCAGTGCAGGAGCGAGACCGAACAAGATGCCCGTCACCATCGCGACACCGAATGTGAAGAGGAGGACGTAACGATCGAGACTGACGTCGTGCAGTCGCGGTACGTCGGCTGGTCCATAAGCTACGAGTAGAGCTGTGCCCCAGCTAGCGAGCAATAATCCGAGAGCGCCGCCTGCTAACGACAAGAGAACGCTTTCGGTCAGCAGTTGGCCCGCAATACGACGGCGACTCGCGCCGAGCGCCATGCGAATAGCGACTTCTTTCTGCCGCGCAGCGGCGCGCGCGAGAAGAAGATTGGCGACGTTTGCACACGCAATCAGCAGCACCAAACCGACGGCGCCAAGCATCACGAGGAGGGCGGGGCGGTAGTCACGCGTGATCTCTTCATGCAGTGACACCGCGTTGAAGATCACGTTTGTGTTTGATTCCGGCGATCGCTGTTCGATTTGACGTGAAAGAAGATCGAGATCTGCTTTGGCCTGCGCAACGGTTGCCCCCGGCTTGAGTCGCCCGATTACGTCGAGGAACCTGTTTGCGCGTTCGTCCCGAACCCCTTTCGCCGTCATAAAGTCTGCGGAGAACAGCGGCTCCCAAAAGTCCTGCGGATCGTCGCTGATGGGGAACTCGAAACCCGCGGGCATGATTCCAATGACCGTCGTCTTGCCGCCGATGTTTACTTCGCGGCCGATGATGTTCGGATCACCGCCAAAACGCCGTTGCCAGAGGCCTTGACTGAGAACGATCACGGGCGGCGCTCCCGGCTTGTCTTCTTCGCGCGTGAAGACGCGGCCGAGTACCGGCTTGACTCGCAGGAGTGGGAAGTAATCGGCATTGACTGCCGCTCCGATCAAACGTTCCGGGTCGCCGCCTTCGGTCACCATCGTGCCGCTGCGCTGGACGGTGGCGACGTATTCGAGAGTGGTCGATGATTGCTGCACATCGAGTAAATCAGGCACTGAGAACGTGCCGCGGCCGTCCAGAGCTTGATTGCGCTGTTCAGTCGCCAGTCTGACGAGTTGTTCCGGGTGTTCGTAAGGAAGCGGTTGCAGCAGGACGGTGTTAACGACGGAAAAGATGGCGGTGTTCGCGCCGATGCCGAGGGCGATGGCGATGATCGCGGTCGCGGTCAGGCTGGGTCGCTTCAGTAACATTCGGGTGGAATAGATAAAGTTTTTCCAGAGCAAGTCCATTTGTCGCGCGCTCCTTTTGCCGGCAGGTCAGATCGCGAGAATCAAAGGCTGTGCCAGTTGGAATTGAAGCTACTTTCCGGCAAATATCCATTTGTTCATTTCGTAAATGAGACCGCGAGATCCCATTTTCGAACCACGGATCACACGGATGAAAAACACGGATTTGGTTGATCGGTGTCGGGGAAGCGTAATAGTCTGAGGCTGATGATCATCAAAACCTTAGTCGTTTTTTTACTCCTTTCTGTTCCGGCTGCTGCTCAGCAATCTTCGTTGCAAGACCTCGTCGATCGCGCTGCCAGGACCACTCTCGAACGTTTCGCGGACAAGAAACTCCAGCAGGATCAGCTTTCGATAACACTGATCGATCTGCGTGATCCGAAGCGTCCGGTGACCGCTTCTTTTCGTGGCAATGAACGAATCTATCCCGCGAGTGTAGTCAAGCTCTTCTATCTCGTGGCCGCACATCGCTGGCTTGAAGACAAGAAGATCGAGCAAACACCGGAGTTGACTCGCGCACTGCGGGACATGATCGTTGATTCGTCAAATGAAGCGACGCAGTACGTGCTCGACGTGCTCACTCACACGACCGGCGGTTACGAACTGCCGCCGAAAGAGATGGAAGAGTGGCAGTATCAGCGCAATGCGGTTAATCGTTATTTCGCCTCACTCGGTTACACCAACATCAACGTGAACCAGAAGACGTTTTGCGAAGACGCTTATGGACGTGAACGCGTATCGCGCGGTCCGAACGGCGAGAACCGGAACAAGCTGACGACCGACGCTACCGCTCGTCTGATGATGGAGATCGTGACTGGAAAGGCCGCAAACGCAGCGCGCACCGCGCAGATGATGGAACTGCTGAAACGGGAATACACCGGCCACAGCGATGATTCTGACGACCAGGGACACGGCTTTACGGGGATCGCGCTCCAAGGACGCGAGGGAGTCCGGCTGTGGTCCAAAGCCGGATGGACCAGCACGACGCGGCACGATGTCGCTTACATCGAGCTGCCTGATGGCGTTAAGTTCGTACTGGCCACATTCACCACTGATCACTCGAATGAACGGGAGATCATTCCCACGGTTGCGCGCGTCGTGCTCGAAGGTCTGAGGGACGTGAAGTAAACCCCAGCCAAAAAGGCACAAAAAGCACAAAAGGTTTTCCCGAATCTGTACTTCTTTGTGGCGTACTGGTGTGGAACCCGATTGGCCTGCAACTCGACGATCTGAAGTAGAAATCCGGATTAATCCTGTCAGCCCATAAACGGGGCACTTGTATCTGTGCCCGGAATGAGTTGTAATCTGCCGCTGAGGAGAAGTACCCCCGCATGAGAAATCGTCTTTTTTGGTTGGGCCTGATAATCGCGCTTTCGCCGGTCGCTTCGGTCATGGCCCAGGACATCACCGGTGGCGGCAGCCTACCCCGCGACCTCAGCGGCGGCGCCGCTTTGATCTTCCGTGCACCGCAAAACCCGGCAGTTCATGCCTCCGGTCAGGGTGCGACCGGCGGTGGACGCGTAAAGCCCCGCAAGCCGGTAGTGCCCCAGCAGGATGCGATAATCGCGCGCGCGAATGCAGCTCGCAGCGCCTCGCAGCCGCGCTACGACGAGGCCGAACAGCAGTACCAACTCGCAGCGAGACTCGCCCCTGACGACGCACGCGCCTTCGCCGGCCTGGGAAATGTCTACGTGGACCAGGGCAAGTTTGCGAAAGCAGTCGATGCCTATCAGAAAGCGATCACAGTAAAACCGGATTACAACGGCGCATACCTGCCGCTCGCGTTTTCTCTGGCGCGATTGAACAGGTACCCGGAAGCGATCGACGTCTATAAAGAAACGTTGAAACGCGATCCGGCCCCGGAGGTCTACAACAATCTCAGCTTTGCTTACAATCACAGCGATCGCTATCAGGATGCCGTCGATGCAAGCCTGAAAGCGATAGAGTTGTTAGGCGAAACAGGTGGAGCGTACAAGCTGGGCTTCCAGGAAAGAAACGAGATCCGTTCTTACGCTTACAAGAACCTCGGCAACGCCTACAACGGTTTGAAGCGCTACGATGAAGCGGCGACGGCGCTGAAGAAGTCGTCCGAAATCGAACCGAAGAACGTCTCCGCGCATTTCAATCTTGGATTGACACTCTACAACGCGGGTCGCTATTCCGAAGCAATTGAGTCGTACAAGGAAGCCATCAAACTGAGGCCGAACCTGGCCCAGGCTTACTTTAATCTCGGACTCACTTACTACGCGATAAACGACAAGACCGCCGCCATGGCCCAGTACGAAGCGCTCAAGGGCATCGACGCTGAAATGGCGCGCCAGCTTTACGACGCGATCAAACGGTAGCCATTTAACGCCACAACACGGCACAAGAAGCACAGAAAGCGGGGCTGGCTTTTTGTGTTTGTGTGTCTTATTCCGATCGCAATGTTCGACAATAAGGCTCAAATTGCGCCGGTCGCTTCACGTCAAAAATGGACGCTGACTCAGGAAGCGTTCGACAAGTTGTTGCTTGCCCTGGGCGGCGATCGTGACAGCGGCAGCCAAAAGTACCTCGAGATTCGCACGAACCTCACACGCTTCTTCGAATGGCGCGGTTGCTCGTTCCCTGAAGATCACGCCGACGAAACTATCAATCGCGTCGCCAAAAAAGTCGCCGAAGGTGAAGAGATTCTGAACCCATCCGGGTACGCGATGGGAGTGGCGCGGCTGCTTCTACTGGAGATCATCAAAGGGCGGCAGCGCGAGCAATCAGCCCTCACGGAGCTCGGCACCGCCAGCGAGGTTTACGTGGATTCCGATGATGGCGAGGAGCGGCTCACTTGTCTCAAACAGTGTCTGCAAACCCTCTCTCCCGACAATCGCGATTTGATTCTTGAGTATTACCAGGGCGAGAAAAGTGAAAAGATCCGGAACCGCAAGAAGCTGCTGGAGAGGTTAGGTGTTCCGGTAAACACGTTGCGAATGAGGGCTTTACGTTTGCGCGAGAGGCTTCAGGGATGTGTTGAGGAGTGCGTCGGGAGGAGTTGAAAAAAATTTCTAG